>JBLFWR010000147.1:0-8516 GCA_047611725.1 Binatia bacterium
ACCTGTTTCACGCCACGCTCGGCGGGATGGGTCTAGTTGGACACATTCTGGAAGCGGAAATCGCTCTTGAGAGAGTCGCTTCCCCCTGGATCCTCGCTGAACACCGTCGAGTGGTCGACCTAGACGACCTCATCGGCCAACTTTCTCTAGCCGCCGATTCGTGGCCGATGACGATGTCTTGGTGCGACATGACAGCCCGTGGCGGAGCACGCGGACGTGGGGAACTCATCGTTGGACGGTGGGCGACGCAAGACGAGACACCTCTGGACCACCCCCAGGCGCAGTTCTCAGTCGAAGTTCCGTTCTTGTGCCCCAACATCTTGCTGAACACCCCCGCGGTGCGTTGCTTCAACACCGCAAAGTTCGCACTTACGCCGGCCAGCCCGTTGCAACGCATCGAACACCCCGACACTTTTTTTCACCCGCTAGATCGCCTCCATGAGTGGCACCGCCTGTACGGCAAACGCGGGATGACCCAACTTCAATGCGTACTTCCCCACGACTCGTCGCATCGACTCTATCAGCGATTTTTCGATTTGCTTGAACGTATAGGCCAGACCGCTTTCCTCGCCGTGGTCAAAGATTGCGGACCCGAAGGGCAAGGACTCCTCTCGTTTCCGAAACCTGGGCTTTCATTCGCATTGGACTTTGCGATCAATGAACGACGCACCCCGCGAGCCATCAATAGACTGAACGATTTCATCGCCGCGGAGGGCGGACGGATCTATTTGGCGAAGGACGCGTTTACGAGCAGGGAACACTTCCGCGCGATGGAAGGGCCGCGTTACGAAGCGTTCGTAGCCGCCCGCGAACGCTTCGATCCACAAGCCAAAATCAACAGTGCTCAGGCCGTACGTTTGTTTGGCGAACGGTGAAGCGGGACGTCGTAGACGCGAACCACCTGGGCGCGCCCCCTCAACCCAACCGATTCCACAACGGTTTCATCGCCGGGGACCAAACCGGCAGCGAGTGCGGGCCGATAGGTCTCTTCAGAAACCAACGCTCCCCCACCCCGGTCTTTTGAAAGAGCCTGAAGGCGAGCCGCGACGTTAACGGTATCGCCGATCACCGTGTACTCGTGACGGTCCGCCGAGCCGATTGTTCCGGCAACGACCTCGCCGGTGTGCACCCCGACACTGACGGCAAGCGGTCGGTCGCCACGGCTTTCTCTACGCCGATTCAATTCTTCGAGTCGTTCTCCGAGACCGACAACACACTGAACCGCCGACAGAGCCCCAGAGTCGGCATCCTCGTTCGCCGCACTATCAAAAAGCCCAAAGACCACGAGCAGGGCGTCGCCGATGAACTTGTCAACGAACCCGCCACATTCGCGTACCCAAGCCGTAACGACGGTGAAGAACTCATTCAGCGTCTCGACAACCTGAGCCGGATTCGCCTGTTCGCTAAGGGCCGTGAATCCACGCAGGTCGATAAAAAGCACCGTCGCGCGCCTCAGTTCACCGCCACCACCATAACGGCCAGACAAGAGATGATCTCGAACCGCTGGCTCGACTACCCTCCCGAACGTCACCAAAATTCGCTCGCGCTCGCGTAGCGATTCGACCAGGTCGTTCACACCGTCAGCCAGAACGCCGACTTCATCCGCCGACTCGGCTTGTATTTGCACATCAAGATCGCCACGACGCACGCGCCGAATCGCGCGGGCTGAAGCCGTTAACGGCTGGGTGAGGAAGCGTGCGACAACCCAGGTTAGAACGAAGCCAAGCGCCACGTAGACCGCGAATGTGATCTCCCCCGCCTCGGTCAGTTCGGCAAGCAGTTCTTCCGCCGACTCTCCTGCGGCTCGACGCACTGCCGCGGCACGAATAAGCCCCAGCATCGTAAACAGAGGAACAAACCCAACCGCGGCGACCAACGCTGAAAGTCGCCCGGTAACCCCGAGGTGGAACGTTCCTGGAACGTCGGCGAGCCCACCATTCGGAAAGATGTGAGGGACGACCATCACTCTAAAGATCCAATCGGCCAGCAGGTACATCAACACAGAGGCCAAGAACCCGTTCACCATCGGCGCCAGGATGTGCTGCGAAACCAAAACCGGCGACCATCGGCCGAACGAGACCAGGGTCAGAGTAACGAAGACCGGGATGCTAAAAAGCCAGGCAGAGTAGCCGGCAGCCGCAAGACCAAGCGGCGCACTGACAGCGCGCCGCTTCATTTTCAGTGACGGCTCGAGTCGCTCTTCAGCCGGTGTCGCGAACCAACGAACCAGCGGCCAAAGAAAACCCAAAATGAGAGAGAAAATCAGGGTGTAGGCGAAAAAGCGCCAATAATCGATATAAAGGAGGTTCTGCGCCCTGACTTCTTGGGCGAACGGGCTCACGTCGCTCATCAGCCCGATCATCACCGCCGTCGTTGCCCCTGCCAGCTGGTTCGCAAACCAAGCGACAAACAACGTCAACCAAAGCCAAACAGGAATCGTACGAAGCGAAATCACAGAGTACCGGCAGCCATCCTAAACCGGGAACCCCGGCGTGGCGACCAACTGCGCTGACGAAACTTCATCGAACAACGACACACCATTTCGCATCCGACCAGAATCGAGGTGATAACTTTTCCCGACCGGCACCGTATCGTGGGTTCAACCGAGGATCGCCAGCCCATCCCGACATGCCCGCAGCCTATGTCATCCAGACTCAAGCCCTGTTCGAACAACAGGAAGGACGAACACGAATGAGTTCCACCCAAACGCCGGCTCCGGAGCCCGATTCAACCAGGCCCGGTTGGCAAAAACTCGCCATCGCCTTGGTCGCAATCGCAGTATTGTATTGGCTCGGCAAGCAGGGGGGAGCCAGAATCCCCGAGTTTGCAACGTGGGTGGATGGGCTTGGCCCAGCTGGCCCGGCTGTTTTCATCCTCGGCTACGCATTGGCAGTTGTTGTGCTCGCCCCGGGCTCGCTGCTTACACTCGCCGCTGGCGCCGTATTCGGACTTGCCAAGGGGACCGTTTTTGCCTTTACGGGTGCCGTCCTCGGATCAACCATAGCTTTTCTCGTCTCTCGATACGTCGCGCGAGACATGGTGGCAGCTCGTCTCCGCGACAATCCCCGACTCGAATCGATCGACCGCGCCGTCGAACGCGAAGGCGGAAAGATCGTCTTTTTGCTCCGCCTTTCGCCCGTCTTTCCCTTCAGCCTTCTGAACTACGCGCTTGGACTGACCAGAGTACGGCTGCTCGCGTACGTCACCGCGTCAGTCGGGATGCTCCCTGGCACCCTGCTCTACGTCTACTACGGCAAGCTTGCGGGCGATGTCGCGGCGGTCGCCGGTGGTGTCGCCACTGAGCGCGGCGCCGAATATTGGGGACTGCTAGCCATGGGGCTTGTCGCAACAGTTGCGGTTACAACCGTCATCACGCGCATCGCGCGCAAAGCTCTCCAGGAGGCGTCCGATGCCTGAGTCTCGTTTCACGTTGGCGCCCGCCGACACTCACAACATCGCACTTTCCGACAACGTTCATCCAAGCGATTGGACAAACCCGACACCGAAGGGACGCTACCACCTCGTCGTTGTCGGTGGCGGAACCGCTGGCCTGGTAAGCGCCGCCGGTGCGGCCGGACTTGGCGCGCGCGTGGCTTTGATCGAAAGAAACCTACTTGGAGGTGACTGCCTCAACGTAGGTTGCGTGCCGTCTAAAGGAATCATCAGCGCCGCTCGGGCCTGGAAAACTGCGCGGACCGCCGCACCGGACTTCGGTGGTCCAACCGTAAGCGGCGACGGAGATTTTGCGTTTGCCATGGAACGCATGCGGCGTTTGCGTGCTGGCATTGGCCCCCATGACAGCGCGGCGCGCTTTCGAGATCTCGGCATCGACGTCTATTTCGGCTCCGGAACGTTCACCGGCGACGATTCAATTGAGGTAGAAGGACAACGTCTCAGCTTTCGGCGCGCGGTCATCGCCACAGGCGCACGAGCCTCGGCCTTGCCTATTCCGGGTTTGGCAGAAGCCGGGTTTCACACCAACGAAACCATTTTCTCTTTGACTGAACTTCCTAAGCGTTTGGCGGTTATTGGGGCTGGCCCGATCGGATGCGAGCTCGCGCAAGCCTTCGCTCGTCTGGGGTCACAGGTCACACTCCTGGATCGGTCACCGCATATTCTCCCCAGGGAAGACCCGGACGCGGCGGCGGTCGTTTCGACCGCCCTTGGCTGCGACGGAGTCGACTTCCTCGGCGACAGCTCAATTTTGCGAGTCGAAAAAACGGCAAGCGGTCGCCGCGTTCATTTTCGACGCGACGAAAGCGAGGATTCTGTCGAAATCGACGAACTCCTCGTCGCGATCGGTCGAACACCGAATGTCGATGGGCTTGGGTTAGAAGTTGCCAGCGTAGACTTCGACCCTCGAAAAGGCGTCGCAGTAAACGAAAGACTACAAACGACCAACAAGCGGATCTACGCCTGCGGTGATATCGCCTCGCGTTATCAGTTTACACACGCCGCCGATGCCCAGGCCCGCATCGTCATCCAAAACGCGCTCTTCTATGGACGCGCCCAGGCCGACAAGCTCATCATTCCCTGGTGCACGTATACCAGCCCGGAAATCGCCCATGTTGGGCTCTACCCACACGAAGCTGCGAGTAAGGGAATCGAGATCGACACGGTTCGCGTTGACATGAGCGAAGTCGATCGCGCGATCTTAGATGGCGAGAACGACGGCTTTCTGGCCGTCCATTTGAAAAAGGGAAAAGACGAAATCCTTGGTGCAACCCTTGTCGCCTCGCACGCCGGAGACCTCATCAGCGAGGTCGTATTGGCGATGACTGCTGGCATTGGCCTGGGTAAGATCGCTTCGGTGATCCACCCCTACCCGACTCAGGGAGAAGTGCTCAAGAAAGCGGCCGATACTTGGCGTCGCACAAAACTGACCCCGACCGTTCGCCGTATTTTCCAGTACTGGTTCCGCGCCACCGGCTGAACGCCGCTAGCCGACTTCGGGGATTTCCAGAAAGACGTTCTCTTCGTTGTCGACGCATACACGCGGCGCAGCCCGAAGCCGTAACCCACGTCGATCAGCGCTGGCTCCTGTGCGAACGTCGAAGCGATAGCCATGCCAGGGGCAGGTTATACATCGGTCGACAACGGGTGCGTCGGCCAGTGGTCCGAGAAGATGCGGGCATTGCGTACTGTGGGCCACCAGTTCGCCATCCAACTCGACGATCCGGAGCTCTTGCCCAGCCCAATCAACGACCAGCGGCAGTTGCCGCCTGAGGTCAACCAATTTGCCAAGCGTCAATGGCATGCGCAGACGCGCTTCGCGCTCCAGTTCTCGCCCTACCTCTTTGCGAGCGTCAAGCTGTTGCTGACGCGAACGCATCATCACTTCGTCTTCGTCCCAGAGCTGTTCGTAAACCTGAACGTAAAACTGCCCCACCACTTCCCGCGAGTCGCTCGGGATGTCGGGCACACAGAACTCGACACGGATGTCAGTCGTTCGTTCGCCGCTCGGAGCGAGCGTCGTGATGATTTTGGTTCCGGTGCCCGCCCCAGCGAGGGTGGCGGTCGTATATCGAAGCTGCGCGCGCTCCAGGGTCACAGCGACCTCTGCGGCCGAACCGTCAGCAAGCACGACATCAGCGTGCCAGCCATCACGGTCGCCGTGTCGAATAGCGATGTCGCTAAACGAGTCGGCGTGTAGCCAGGGGAGATGCTCCCAATCCAGAACGTTCTCCCAGATTCGGTCTAGCGATGCCCCAATGGTTCGCTCATACACGGCGACACAGGCTGGCTGCGTTGAAATAGTAGCGCTCATTGCGTCGAAACCTAGCACGCGCGCAAGGCGCTTCAACGACCGCAGCGAATCGCAATCATGCTACGTCTGCGCTGGTCTGGCTTTGATTGAGGGCAAACTCCCGAACCAGTTGTGCAACTCGAAGCGGCTGATCTTCACTCACGAACGTATAGGCGTCATCGATCGTTTCCAGTCGCGCGTTGTGGAACGCGGCTTCCATCTTTCGGGCGTCCGAAAGCGGGAACAACCGATCCTCGGTGGCCCAGGCTAACAGAATAGGGAACTCGACCTCCGAGAAGTGCCGTGCTGCCTCCATTGTGTAGCGCGGCGAAATTCCACGCATAACCTTCGCCACGTCGCGACGAACTCCGGCATCGGTCACCCCCCGCGCCACCCAGCCGACAACGATCTCGTTCGGAATCGCGCGCTTTGACAACCATCCAAGCGCGAACGGCAACCGGCGCAGTGGCCGTAGCCGCATCAATTCGAAAACCAATCGCAGGACGGGCGGAACGTGCGCCGTCGCCAGTAGGGGCTTGAACAACGGGGGAAGAAAATTCTCGTAGCAATCGCAAGAAGTCAGCACCGCGGCCCCGACCCGTTCGCGATGCTCGGTAAGGACCAACTGCGTGAGCGCCCCGCCGGTATCGTTAGCAACCAACACAACATCGTCGAGGTCCAAAGCCTCAAGGGACTCTGCAATCAACCGGGCCAGCCTAGGAATAGAGAGATCGGCATCGTCGTGCATCGCAAGTTCGTGTGCGCCCAAAGGCCAGTCGGGGGTGATCGCGCGCAAGCCTTCCCCGAGCTCAGGTACGACGTTGCGCCACAAATCTCCGCCGACAAGCAGCCCGTGTATAAACACGACGGGACGACCACTACCGGTCTCTCGGTAGCGCAGTAAACCGGCGCTAAGTTCAACTTCGTGGGGTTGTCCGAGGCTGGTTTATTGTGACATGGGTTGTCTCCTGTTGAAGGCCTGCGCGTTTAGGCTTGCCCTTTGGTCGCGATCTCTTTAGCCCAGCGATAGTCGGCTTTTCCCGATGGGCTTCTCAGAACTTCATCGAGGAAAATCACTTCCTTGGGCAACTTGTAACGAGCGATATGCTTCTCGGCTTCGAGCCGAAGCTCATCGGCCGTAGCTGTATACCCTTCGCGCAAGGCCACGATCGCGACCACTTCGTTTCCCCAACGCTCGCTCGGACGCCCAACACAAACCGCATCATAGATCGCTTCATGATGCTTAATTGCCTGCTCGACTTCTTCGGCGAAAATCTTTTCACCGCCTGAGTTGATCGTTACCGAATCGCGACCAAGTACTTCGATAGCACCACCAGCGAGTTGTCGCGCACGATCGCCCGGTACCGAGAAACGCACGCCATCGATCGTCGGGAAGGTCTTAGCGGTTTTGGCCTCGTCGCCAAGGTATCCCAACGGAACGCGCCCAGCGCGCGCAAACCAACCAATATCTTCGGAGCCTTCGGGTAGTACCCCACCCATGTCTTCGTCGATCACACAATTGCCTGGGGTTGGCTGAAATGTTCCGGTCGAGGCGCCACCATCACGAGTGCTCATATTCGCAGCCTGGCTGCCGGTCTCAGAAGAACCAATACCGTCGAGAATCATCAGCTGCGGCAACTTATCTAAGAACGCCTCTTTGTAGGTTACGTTGAGAGCAGCTCCACCGCTTACCAGCACGATTAGACTCGACAAATCCCAAGACGTCTTTTCGAGTTCATCTAGTAACGGGCGCGCGAACGCATCGCCCACGATCAGCAAAACCTGCGCGCCTTCGGTCTGAACAGTATTCCAGATGTCAGTCGGGACGAGACGCTGCGTGTCGTCCTGAATGACAACCGTGCCGCCGGTATGAAACGCGTTCATCGAAGCCCAGTGCGCGGCACCATGCATAAAGGGAGGCGAAGGCAGCACGCGAATTCCACTAGCCGCAGCCGAAACCACCGACTCGAGCGACTCATGCTCGGCCCCGCCACCGGGAGCCGCACCACCCAGAGCAGCGAAATAGATGTCACTTTGACGCCAGAGCACCCCCTTCGGCATGCCCGTGGTCCCACCAGTGTACAGGATGTATAAATCCTCGGCCTTGGGTTGATCCACCGGTGGCTCAGCCGAGGCTGAGGCCAACGCAGCTTCATACTCGACTGCTCCATCGATCAATGCGTTTCCTGAATCATCGGAAACCTGAATCAAAACTTCGGGGCCACCCAACTCGCGCCGCACATGCTCGACCATCGGGGCGAAGGCCGCCTCGTAAACCACAGCTCGCGCGCCGGAATCACGAAACAGGTAGACGAGTTCTTCTTCGACGTAGCGATAGTTGACGTTGAAGGGAGCGGTTCGCGCTTTGTACGCGCCATACATCGCCTCCAAGTACTCGGGCCGGTTGTACATGTAGATCGCCAAGTGATCTTGGCCCGACTCCCAACCCGAGAGATCAGCGCGGTCAGTGTGCAGTCCAAGTCCACGACCAACAAGATAATTTCCCAAGCGTCTGGTTCGTTCATTGAACTGACCGTAGGTCAGGCGCTGACGACTAGAGATAATACAGTCGCGATCCGGGTAGGCGGCGGCAACGGCTTCTTGAACGGCGGTGAGACTAACTTCCATAAAATCCTCTGTGCCAGCGGTTCCGAAACGCCGCTGATCAATGCGGCAATCAAGCTGTGCATGGTCGCGAAGTCCAGTCACAGCGTGAGTATTGCCAATTGCGAATTTGTCGCCTGGCGCATCGACCAGCCCTGCACCGAAG
>JBLFWR010000148.1:0-8347 GCA_047611725.1 Binatia bacterium
CCGCTTCGGTGCGCAACAGATAGTCTTCGTCTAACGCTTCCAGCGCAGCGAGATACTCCGAGCGCGCGCTTAGCATCGCGGCGTAGGGCAGAGCAATGAATCCCCCTACACCTGCGGTTATCGCGGCCGAGTCGTTCGTATCGCCTCCGAAGTAACGTTCGTACTGCCAGGCCGGACCGCCGAAAAACGACAGCGATTTCTCGGGAAAATCAAAAACGCGGTAACCGAAACCGGTCGATGCCACCGAACGTAGGCTCAAGCGTTGCACGCCGTCATAGAGTCCATCCCCTGAGGCGTAGACATAGAAATTCTCGGCAACGTCATACTCGCCTCGGCCGCGGACAAAGTACTCGTCGGCGGTAACGGTTTCGTCTTCGCCATCGTCGGTGGTCTCGGTTTGTGTCGCCTGGTTCAAACGCGAGCTTAGGAACAACCGCGTCGCTGCCCGCCTTCGCTGAAGCCCGAGTGCAAGTCCCAACGCATCGCCATCGACCGTACTGCGCGTAAGCCCCCAGTTCAGATCCACGTTGCCGTTCCAATGTCGCCAATCGCTGCGCAGGCGTTCGGTCAGTTCGCCCTCGCCTTCGCCCGGCACGGGCTCGTACAGGCCGACAAGCGCAGACACCGGCACCGATTCGGCCGAGGCGGGATCGTCGCCTACCCTGACCGCACCATCGGCAAGGCCAAGAACCCTTCCATGCACCTCGCCGGTGTCTCCGTGCAGCACTTGGAAAGACGCATCGCTGGTCAGATTCTCAACCAGAGCCCACGGAATGGTCAGAACCTCTTCCGCGTAATTCGTCAGGAACCGCAGGTTATCAGCGTCGGCTCCGACGACCGTACCGTGAAGCGTATCACCGCTGACCGTGAGTTCGGCAGCCATCACCCAAGAACCGGGTGACAACACCAACAAAGCAACAAGAACAGAACGACAAGCGGACTGAAACACGGACATAGGCCCCTCCAAGTAGGGCAACATGTCTGCGCCTAGCGGAAAGGGGAACCTAGGCCTGCGCGGAACTCTATGGATACTGGTCACCCGGACAGAGTCGCTGCCGAATCGAGCGCACGCCAGGTTCATCTCGCATTCAAGAGTCGCTACAAGAAGGCTGTATGAGCAGAAATTCCTGCCAGTTCTCGATTGAATCAACGCTTGCGGTCACGCCCTCGCGGCTCTGGGAGCACTCGACCAATCCGGACGGCATTAATCGAGAGTTCCGCCCACTGCTCACCATGACCTTCCCCGAGGCAACGCTCGCGATCACCGAGAACTGGCAACCCGGCAAACGACTGTTTCGCAGCTGGATGCTGCTGGGCGGGTTCCTGCCCGTGGAGTACGACGACATCGCGCTGGTTGAAGTCGACCCTGGCCGACGCTTCCTGGAGCGGTCTGAAATGTTTTCGCAAAGCATCTGGGAGCACGAGCGGACGATCGAGCCAGTAGATGGAGGAGCCCTGCTCCGCGACCGCCTTCACTTCCGGCCACGCATCGCTGTTCTTGGACCGGCCTATGGTTGGATTTTCAAGCTGGTGTTTAGGGTGCGCCATCGCAACCTTCGGCGCCTATTCGGCAGCTTGTGAAACGCGCGGTTGTTCCCCGTCAGCCCAATTGGGACCAACTGAGGCAATAACTTAAGAGACACTCTGCAGCCAAGAAGGCCATATATCTCATGGCGAAGAGTGAAACAGCAGAGAAGGCGATCAAGGACATTCGGCGCAGGACACGACGACGATTCTCGGCAGAAGAGAAGATTCGGATTGTGATGGAAGGAATGCGTGGAGAAGACAGCGTGGCATCGCTATGCCGTCGTGAGGGGGTCTCGGCAATCTCTACTACAGATGGTTCAAGGAGATGACTGCGGAGCCCGTGTTCGCGACCGTCGAGTTCGTGCCTCACTAGCTCGGCTCTCAGGGTTCGACTCGGACGGGGAAGATACGTGAGACTTGCAGCCTCTGAAAAGATGGAAGCAATCCGCATGGTCGAAAACTCCGATTTGCCCTTGTCCTTGACGCTTCTGCATCTGGGGATCGCTCGTTCAACGTTCTCTGGTTGGTACAAGGCCTATCTTGAGGATGGCTACGACGGGCTCCTGGTGAAGAAGCCGCGTCGTGGACACTGGAACAAAGTGCCGCAGAGAATTCGAGAGCGAGTCGTCGAGGTCGCACTTGCCGAGACCGAGCTTTCACCACGAGAAATTGCCTGTCAGATGACCGACCGTGAAGGGAATTTCCTCTCGGAATCCAGTGTCTATCGAATTCTGAAGAGTTACGACCTGATCACCAGCCCTGCCTATATTTTGATGGAAGCGAGCGACAGCTTCCGCGATCAAACAAGCCGGCCAAATGAAATGTGGCAAACCGATTTTACATACTTGCTGGTCGTCGGATGGGGCTGGTACTACCTGTCCACGATCTTAGACGATTAATCCCGCAAGATTCTTGCGTGGAAGCTTACGACGACAATGGGGTGCGGCACACTCGAGGTCGTCCCTACCATCCGATGACGCAGGGGAAGATCGAGCGTTGGCATCGATCGATGAAGAACCGAGTGAAACTCGAGAACTACTATTCACCCGGCGAACTAGAGCAGGCCATTGCCCGCTTCCTGAGCTACTACAACGAACGGCGCTACCACGAGTCTTTAGGGAACATCACGCCAACAGACATGTACGACGGCCGCCAGAACGAAATACAGATGCGTCGAATGAAGCTTAAACGGAAAACGATGGCCGAACGCCGTCGCGAGAACTTAAAAACCGCGGCCTAGCCGCATAGACACGGCAAGGAGTGACTCTTATTTAGCGCCACAATTTTTCTCAATTCAGCTGACGACGTACAACTTCGCCGGCAATCGGACCTTGCCGTGGCTATGTGCCACTTAGCGATCAACTGGGAGTCCCGATCGCACCGGTCGGAGGAGCATTCGCCGCCTTCAAAGACGACGATCCTTCACCTACACTAGAGAACTGGGATGACCTCTTCGCCAACGACGGCCACCACGCGGGCCCCCCGTGGAAAGTACTTGGCTGCGCTAACGATTTTCTTCTCACTATACAAAACAATGCCAGCCACACTTTGGTTTCCGTCGGGCATCAACACGAGCGACGCCGAGTGGTATCGTGACATCGCCTGGAGCACGGTCGTCGACCAGTCGGACTTGTGGAACAACCCGATTCCACAGGATCCGGTCGAAGTTCAAATTAGTGCGTCCGGTGACGACGCCCACAAAGTCTACCTCCAGCCGGCCGTATTCAATGGGATTCTCTTCGGTTTTGCTCCGCTGAAAAACGTCGGTCTGCGATTTCAGAATGTCGAGATTCCCGCTGGTGCCGAAATTCTCGAAGCCAGAATTGAGGGGTCGGTCTTCACGGGCGGACAGAGCCAGTATCCGATTACCGTAAAGAGCGAGGTCCTGTTGCGACAAACGGGAGCACTCTTTAGCTGGCCCGGTTGGTGGTACAGCAACCAACCAAACGGCGACGGTCACAACGACTCTGTATTTGTTACACCTTGGGCACCTGGCACATTTGAAACGGTGGCAGACATCACCAGCGGCCTCGCCAGTCTCGTTGCACGCCCGGAGTGGTTTGACGGCGATTCCGTAACCATCTCGATTCTAACCCGGATTCCGAACGCGGGCGTTTTGGTTAGCTTCGAAGCGCTCTCGGAGATTCACAGTTACTGGCAGTACTCGTTGCCTGTTCCCTAAGTGCTGCCGCCGAAAACGGCACCACCCCCGCCGCATGCCTAAGCTTTGGGCAATCGAAACGGGAACTTTCGCCCCGCCAATTCACACACTACGCAGCCCACCTGCCAACTCACCGAAAAGATGGATAAATCCCTCGACGCCACATCTTCGCACGGTTCTTGCTTTGGAATCGGCCAAGGTTGCGATTGCGGGCGAGTGCCTCCCTCCAGGGGTACCTGGCCCGCAACGGTAATCAGGGACCAACTAGGCAAACGGAACAACCAGGACTCTGTCTTTCGCTGCTGTCATTTGCAGGCGCTGACGTCGGCGCGAAACGGTGGTCCCCAGATTATTGATACGGAGCAACCTATGAAGAAGTCGATTCACGCGACGGCACTGAGCAGTGCATTTCTGCTCGCGGCCTTCACGCTACACGCAACCCCCAACACCGCGCAGGCAGGCGATTTTATGTCGCTGCTTTCCAACAACGGAGCCGGATACGATCTATCCGACGCCCTGCTCGGTGAAGACTCATCGCTAGACATCGGTGGCTGGACTCAGTTCGGCTACTCAACGCGTAGCACTGGTCTGTTCAACGACCAGGAACATTCCGTGCGTAACCAGCAAACCTGGCTCTACGTAGAAAAAGTGGCCGATGGCTCGGACGGGTTCGATCTCGGCTTTCGCATCGACGCGGTTTACGGTGGCGATGCGCAAGACACGCAGGCGTTCGGCAACACCGACGGCGAGTGGGATCTTCGCGACAACTTCAACCACGGCGACGACGGCTTCGCCATTCCGCAGCTTTACGTAGAGGCGGCCCACGGCGACCTCTCGGTGAAAGCCGGTCACTTCTACACCCTGGTTGGGTATGAAGTTGTGACCGCGCCCGACAACTTCTTCATGAGCCACGCGTTCACGATGTACCTAAGCGAACCGTTCACCCACACCGGTGTGGTGGCGACTTACTCGGGATTCGAAAACATTGAGTTCTACGGTGGCTGGACTGCTGGTTGGGATACCGGTTTCGACCAGTTTGATGGCGGAAGCAGCTTCCTTGGCGGCTTCTCGGTGGCCCCGTTGGAATCGGTAACGCTGACCTACATCGCGACTGCGGGTAACCTCGGCGCGATTGGCGATGGCTACTCCCACAGCATCGTCGTTGACACTGCGGTTACCGACAACCTCAACTACGTACTGCAAAGCGACTTCGTGACCACCAACGTCGACGTGCTGGGCGTGGAAGAAGACTACGAAAGCTACGGCCTGAACAACTACCTCATCTACTCGCTCTCGGACACGCTCGGTGTCGGAGCCCGAGCTGAGTGGTGGAACGCCAACGACGCGTCCTACTATGAGGTCACGGCCGGCGTGAACTACAAGCCGCTTCCGAACCTGACCTTCCGACCAGAACTTCGCTACCAGTGGGGCGATGGCGATGAAGCGGAAAGCCGAATGGTTACCGCCGACAACCCGGCTGGGTTGCCGATTGATGAGGGGATCATCTTTGGCATCGATGCGATTGTAACGTTCTAGTGGAAAGGCTCCCCGGCGGTTCTTAGGAATCATCGGGGAGCTGAACCGCCCCCTCCTCAGTTGCCACCCCGCCCTCACCGCCCTACGGTCTCCCCTGCGCCACCAACCAGAGACCCACACCATGAGCTACGCACCCATTTATCCCCACGACCCCATTGAAGAGATCATGCCCGACGTCTTTATGGCGCGCGGTCGCGTTCCACTGAACAAGCTGCTGACGCTTTCCCGCAACATGGCGATTGTGCGTCACGACGGTGAGCTGACGCTGGTGAATTCGGTTCGTCTCGATGCTGCCGGCGAGAAGCGGCTACGAGAGCTGGGCGAAGTGAAACGGATCCTGCGCCTCGGGCCCTTTCACGGGATGGACGACGCCTATTACATTGACACGTTTGGTGCGCAGCTTTGGACGCCTGGAGATTCGTCGGCATACGCGGAACCGAAGGCGGATTGCGTGTTCGATGAAACCACGCCCCTGCCCTTCCCCGACGCTGAAATCTACTGCTTTAAGGGTACGTCGCAGCCGGAGTCGATGCTGCTGATCAATCGCGAAGGCGGGCTGCTGCTTTCATGCGACGGAATCCAAAACTACGGCGACTACAGCAACAACAACTTTCTGGCCCGTACGTTGATGCCGTGGATCGGATTTGCGCGAACGACAATTCTCGGACCGTTCTGGCTCAAGCTCATGACTCCGGAAGGCGAAAGCCTGGAAGCGGAGTTTCGTGAGTTCCTCAGCCGTCGTTTCGAGAATCTGTTGAGTGCACACGGCACGTTTTTACGCGGCGGCGCGCACGCCGCCGTCGCAACGGCGATCGACAACGCGTTCAAGAAGAAAGGCTGAAGTCGAGGCGGGCTTAGAGCTTGCCAATTCCGGCTCGCAGGATCGCATCGCCGTCGTTGAAGCTCGGTACGCTTAGCCACAATCGCAGCAGATGCCGTTTGCGTTCAGCCTCTTCGAAATCGTCGTAGGCCGAACGCGCGTGCAAGATCACGCTGTTCTTTAAGAACTGCATGTCGCCGGGCTGAAACTTCATGTCGAGCGCCACTCCGGGTTCGTCGGGAATCGCTTCCAACAAATCGAGAAGTTCGCGCTGCGCGTCGCTTAGCCTCACAACATCGGGAAAGTCGGCTGCCGCGTTTCGAATGTACCAAAGCAACAGGAACATGCGGAAAGCCGCGCAGCAGAACGAAACCACGCCCCGCACGCATGGTGTTTATCCAGCCGTGGAGATCATCGGCAAACGCGGGCAACGGGAAATCAGACGCGACAAGCTCGCGAAGGGGTTTCCGCGAACCCTCCAAGCTGGCGATGGCACGATCGAGCTCGTCGATCTGCGGACCCCTTAACTCGTGTCCCCAAAGGTCAAAGCGCCCTGCAAGCGTATCGCCGCGCCAACCAGCTTGGGCAACGAAGGGTTCAGTCTGCATCGCCGCCACAACAAGCCGACGCGTCTACCTCGGCAACCGATGCATCATCGAGTTTTGGAGCATCCTTACCGAATGTCTCTGAGCTTCCGTGTGTGAAGAACGTTTCCCAAACCACACCGGCGGGATCACGCGACCAAGTTTTCTCGGACTTCGCGTAGCAACAGGCGGCGCCCTTCCCTTCCAGTGCCGGTGCACCGGCGGCTTCCAAGCGACCGGTGAACTCAGCCAACGCGTCCTCGCTATCAACTTGAATGCCGAGATGGTCAACACCCTCGGCCGCACCGCGCGCGGAAATCGCGAAGTTCACAGCGGGATCTTCCAACGCCCACTTCGCGTAGTCGTCTTTGCGTACGATCGGGTCGGTGGCGAAAAGAGTTGAGTAGTAGGCAAGCACCGCGATGCTGCTCGCGGCGATTGCGATCGGCGCGAGCACCGCGCGTGCCGAGCCGCCGACAACCTTGGAACTGGCCAGCACCACGACAGCGCGAACGAGAATGGACCCGTCGGGATTGTGGTTCGCCGACAATGGCGCGGCCACGGTCGAAGTCTGGCATTGCGAGAAGAAGCTCTGCGCTCGCATCGATTTCTCGCGCGGTGCGATCTTATGCAGCGGTCCGAAGAACGAATCCAACTCGTCGTTTCGAAGTCTTCGCTACTCGATTCAACGAACCCCCACTTGCCGAGAACTTCACTTGGAGTTTGTGCGAGTGCGCTCGCGCGAGCATTCCCCGGGGAATGTGTGCCGGCGCTTGGCGCCCATGAACGCCACCCCGAAATCCAGATCCGCCTGAGCCTGGTTGTGCGCGCGGCAGCGCAGTTCGATGTTCTCCACTTCGTGCCCGCCGCCTTTGCCGAACGGGCGCTTGTGATGAAACTCGACTGATCGCATCGCGCCACAGCGTTCGCCGGATTCATCAACAAACGCGCAACGGCCTCCGTCTCGCAGCCAAACCTCACGCCGGATCGCTGCCGGAATCTTGCGCGGCTTGCGCGCGGCCTGCTGCGAACCTGCGCTGCTGGAATTCATTGCGGGTTGAAGTTTGTTCGACGGTTCCGGATTCTTCACGTTGGGTCGCGGCCGATCTGTGAGCGCGACCTTTCGCTTCAGGGTCTGCTCCAGAAGCACGTCGATCGCCCGGCTCAGAACCGCGGCCGGGTCGAGTCCGGCACCGAGATGACCCAGCAGATCCTGAAGCGTACGAAGCTTGTCGTGTGTCTCCTGGTCAACCGTGATTTCGACCTTGAAACGGCGCGGGGCCAGAGCGCGAATCTGCTTGTTTGGCCTTCGAGAAGGAGGCGTCACTTGCGACCGGCCGACGTCGCGACGACCGTCGCCGACGCGCGAGTTCATTTGCACGACATGCTCCCGCGCTGCTGCCGCAAAGCCTCGATTCGATTCGAATGCCACAGCCCTGAGCGGCAGCGCGCGAATCCGCGACGGGACATCCGGCAAGGGCGCAATCTCCGCGATCAGCTTTTCAACATCACGCGAGCTTCGATGCTTCACCCGTTCCAATAGCGCAACGTGATTCTGTGCCGTCAGGTGCCTGGAAAGCAGGTGGATCGCGCTCAGATGCAGTTCCCCGCGCGCGAGCATCGCAAGCACAACCGGAAACCGTCGCGCCGTCCGCGCGGCCCAGATGCGCTTGGCCGTGACCTGTTCCGACATGTGATAGTGCCGCATGCAGAACACGA
>JBLFWR010000149.1:0-8166 GCA_047611725.1 Binatia bacterium
TCAGGGCTTGGTTTGAAGGGCCGCGACCGGCGCATTCTCCTTGGCCCTCTCCTTGACCCTCTCCTTGACCCTCTCCTTGACCCTGCGCAAGTTTTGCGAGACCGCTCGCCGTTGTGACTGCTCCGGTTCTATCGATTGCTGACCCCACCGCCCGTGCCGAGGCCGTTCGCATTTTGGGTGCTGGTGGGCTTGTGGCCTTCCCGACTGAGACCGTTTACGGGCTGGGTGCCGACGCTACCAATGAAGAAGCGGTCGCAAGGATTTTCGAAGCCAAAGGGCGCCCTCGTTTCAATCCACTGATTAGTCACCTGCATGACCGGCCGAGTGCTTTTGCTTTGGCCGAAACCAACCCTGTCGCCCAGCAACTAGCCGAACGATGGTGGCCGGGCCCGCTTACGTTGGTGTTGAAGCGACGGCCGGACTGTCGGGTTGCTTGGCTTGCCTGTGCCGGACTCGACACGATTGCGTTGCGCGTACCGGCTGACCAGACCACGCGTGCGTTCCTTGAAGAGGTAGCCCGGCCGATTGCCGCGCCGAGTGCGAATCGATCGGGACGCATTAGCCCGACTGCGGCCGCTCACGTGTCCGAGGAGTTAGGCGATCGTATCGATCTGATTCTGGACGGCGGCGCGTGCACTGTCGGCTTGGAAAGTACGGTCTTGGATTTAAGTGGCGAACACCCACGCTTGCTCCGCCACGGCGCTGTAACCCGCGAAGCGATCGAAGAAATGACCGGACCGGTTGCGGAAGTCGAAGCGGGCGCCGCGCTCGAAGCGCCCGCCGCGCCCGGAATGATGGCCAGCCACTACGCGCCGCGCGCGCGATTGCGCATGGACGTTCGCGAACCGTTAAGCGGTGAACTCTATTTAGATTTCGGTGCGACTCGCCCCGACGCTGCTGCTGACTTGAGCCCGACGGCTAACCTTGTCGAGGCTGCGGCTCGTCTGTTCGCGTTGCTGCGCGAACTAGATCGCCCCGGTATTGCCGGAATCGCGGTTGCGCCGATCCCCGAGTCGGGACTGGGCGCGGCGATTCGTGATCGCCTAACGCGAGCTGCACACTAGCCGCGGCCGGCCACTGCGCGAGTTCGCAGTAATCTGTGCCGATCGTTCTACTCGAACGTGTTTTGCCAGCATTGCTCGATGGTCTCAGTGCCACGGATAAGCTGGACGGTGATCGGAGTCGTTGCGGGAAAATCGTCGAGGCTGAGTTCGCTCTTCCTTGCGCTGAGTCGGATTCGAGCTTTGCCGGCGTCGCCTGTCAGCAAAATAAACTTAGCAACACCGCCACGACTCGCGTCGCCGTCTTTGTAGCGCCAGCCGCGTGCACGTTTTGGGGTCCAACATTCGCGGCCGCCCTTACAGATCGCACCCGCCGGTAAGAACGCCTGCAGATCCGGGCCGCCGCCGGCCAAGCCTGCGTATACGCAGAAGCGATACGCGTCGGTGCCAACACCGGGCGAACCGAAATCGGCGAGCTCAGTTTCGCCGCCGCGGGTCCACTTCCAAACCAATTTATCGCGTCCTTCCCCCTCTCGGTTTCGCAGTCTGAGACGGGAAACGTCGTCGTCGGCGCCGGTGCAGCCGGTTTCTGGCAGGGGGCCACACGGCAGGGTAACCGGAAGGCCCACGGCGCTAAAGGCGCCACCAATGATAACGACATTGCCGACGTCGATCGCCGACGGGTCTGTTCCGTTGCCTTCCATCTCGTTGACGACCAGATCGATCGTCCCGTCTTGGTCGATGTCGGCTGGCGCGGCGCTGTACGCGAGCGTGTCGCCCGTATCGCCACCGCTGGTTGCGATCGCGCCGTCGATGCGTGTAACGCGCAGCACTGCAGGGGCGGGGAGGGTGCGCAAATCAACGGTCGCAGGGAACCCGGCCGCCTGGCCGTAGAACACGTAAAGAGTTCCGGCGGAGGTACGGTTCAGGACCGGGGCGTGCGGTGCGCTAAACGCGAGATCGTCGATGCCGTCGTTGTCGAAATCGCCCGCCAACGCGGTGTCGGCCGCGATCCCGCCAGCGAAGTCGCCGATGAAATCAGTCAACGAGACCGAGCCGGGGACGTTGTCGCGGTCGAATGTCAGGCCCTTCAACGCCGAGGCGTCGAAGAACACGTGCCCGCTACCCGCGTTTGTACGGTTCGAAGCCGGTGAGATATCGCCAACGATGTCGCCCACGAACAGGTCGGCATTGCCGTCGTCGTCGAAATCAAAACCAGCGATCAGTTCTTCACCGAAGCTTCTGTTTCCGGTTCCGCCCGAAATTTCGCTGAGCGAACCTGGCAAGGAACCGATGGTCAGTGTCAGGCCCGCACTCCATGCGCCGGTGCCAAGGGGAAAGTTGTCGTCCCAGATAATGTACGCGGTACCCTTTGCCGACCCGCCGACTGGGCGCGCTGAACCAAAGGGGGCACCGTTGGCAAGCAAGGCCGCACCCGCGCGATTCAATGCCGCTGCAGCAATGACCTCGGCCCGTCCGTTTCCATCCAGGTCGCCGACAGTCACGGTGGCGCCAACGTGATACTCGTTGGTGCCTGTGGGTGGCAGGATCAGTGCTACGTCGCCGGCTAAGCTCGTTGCGCCAAAGTTCAAGAGATCAATCTCAGCATCGACAGCAAGATGAGACCCGCCTCGTACGACGAAGACTGCACCGTTGTTCGCGCCGCCACTCAAGTCTCGTTGGTCGGCACCGATCGCGATATCGGCAATGCCATCGCCGCTGACATCTCCGGTACGCATCCAAATTCCGAGTCGATCGAATTCATTGGCGCCGACAAGGGTGAACACTGTGAGGGCTGCCGGTGGTGACGCCAAATCTATGGGGGTTAACGTTGCGGCATGGGTGCGAAGTTCGGGGCCACCAACGAGAATCGTCAGCGCTCCCGTCCCGATGCGTCCGGCGCCTGCAGTATAGTTCTGCCGCGCGATTAACAGGTCGCCAATGCCATCGCCGGTGACATCGTCCATCCACAGTTCGCTTCCCGCGTTTTCATGGGCGCCGGCGCCGTGGATTTCAAGAATGCGTTCTTGGGCAACTTGCGTGTCCAAGGTCTCGCCCAGGGCACCGCTTCCGAATACGAGATAGGCGATTCCGCCACTGGTGCCTCCCGAGGACGAGGCTGTCATCGACGCGAAGGCGTAGTCTTGAAACCCATCGTTGTCGCAGTCACCGCCGGCAGCTACCGGAACCCCGAAGGCTCCGTTGCCGACCGAACCGTGCACGCGTGTGAGTACGCCTGGTTCGGCGGCGGTGTCGGCCAGGTCGATAACGATTGCCGGTTCAGCAGCCGTGGCGCGGTCGCTTCCGAGCGGCGCGAGGCAGAACAAGAGAGTTAAAATGACAGCGCGAGGTAGAGTCCCGCAGGCGAAAGGTGATCGCAGATGCATCCGAGCATAGTAGCCCGCTTCGGATCCCACTGCACGGTGTAATCGCCCCAGATCGGCGACACCTGAACGCTGGTTTCAGGCCAGTCTTAGGCCAGCGTCAGCATCTGGTGCGCGCCGACCATCCGTTCACGGATTGGAACATTGTGGGGACAGGCCCCGGCGCACGGTGCCGAGCACCCAAGGCAGGCATCCGCCTTTTTCGCCAACGCCCCGTACTCCTGCATGGCACGCTTCTGGTCGCCGTAGTCTTCGAAGTACATGCGGTGGCGTAGCACGTCGTTGATAGCCAGCTCTTCCGGACAACTTTCCAGACAATCGCCACAGTGGGGGAAGCAGTGCTTGCCCGCGATTGCCTGATCGTAGCGACCCAAAAGCGCGAGATCGTTGGAGCGAAGCTTGCCGCCTGAAGCATACAGATATTCGTCCACATGCTGGTGCTCGAAAAACGAAACGACCAGGCACGACACGCTCGGATTACTCAGCACCCACTTAAACGCTGCCTGCGAGTAGGCGTCGGCGTCGGTGCGGAATTCGGCCATGCCGCGATGCTTGGCACCCTTCAGGGTTTTCATTGCGACAATGCCGATATCGGCCGCGTTCGCTCGATCGATGATGCTGGCCAGTCTTGGCCAACTTCCATGGTGGTAGGCGAGCATCATGACGTCGAAGCGGCCCGAATCGATGGCGGCATCGGCGACCGTTTCGAGATTCGGTGTATGGGTTGAAACGCCCAGGAATCGGGCCTTGCCCTGTTCCTTGAGTCGATCGAACGCTTCGTGAACGTTCGGATCCAGAAGTCTTTCTGTCGTGTCGCAAGCGTGGATGTGGACGAGGTCAACGTAGTCGGTTTGCAGTCGGGTCAAGCTTCCTTCGACAGCCGCCATGTACTGGGCAACCGAACTCCCTTCGGCCAAGTGTCCGTCTCCGGTGCAAAACTTTGTGGCCAGAAACATTTTGTCGCGATGCCCCACCATGGCTTTGCCAAGAGCCAACTCGCTGCCGTGTGTGGCGTAGTCGGGCGCGGTATCGAAATAGTTTACGCCGCGAGCGATGGCTTCGCGTGCGATCATTTCGCCCTTGCCACCGGCATCGATGCGCCCCGATCCCATGGAAATGTCGGAGACCTGGAAGCCGGTACGTCCCAGGCGTCGGTACGAGGCGACCCTTGACCCGTTCCATTCCGGGCGCGGATTCGGATCAGTTTTGATGACCACCGGGTCAACGACAGCGGATTTGGTGATCAGCACCCAGCCGTTGATACGTGCGAACACTGCGGCGGCGCTGGCCGCGAGTCCTCCCGTGGCTGTGGCCGCGCCAAGCAAAAAGCGGCGGCGATCATAGCCCGGGTCTTCGCGGTCGTTGGTGTTCGCCCGTGGGGGCAAGTGGCGCGCCCGCTTCATGGTCAGCGTTACCGCGACGAGTCCCGCAACGATGGCGGCACCAAGAAGAAGATAGGGGCGTTGCGAGGGGTTAATGCCCTCCAAACTCTGCGAGATGAATTCAGCGACCCCGAAGTAGGCCAAAGCAATCGTCGCAAGCCAGGCCAGGGCAAGGTCGCGGGTGCTGTTGCGGTTGCCGTTCGGGTCGGTGGAGGCGGGCGGTGTGGCTGTGGGGCGCGGGTCGGGCATCGGGCAACTCCAGGGTTGTTGCCCATGCTGTCGCAACACGACGGCGCTGGCAATGCGTTGGCTCCAACGGTGCACGAGTTCTTCGAATCGCGCCTCCTGTTTGAACTGGAATTCTAGATTGACCACGTTGGGCCCGGGCCCGTTTTTGACCTTCTAATGATGCTCCCATGACCAAGAGAACCGCCTTGAAAGAAATCGCCATTGTTGGCGCCTCGTTGGCCGGGCTACGCACGGCCGAGGCTCTGCGTGCCCAGGGGTACGATGCCCGCATTACGTTGATCGGCGACGAAACGTCGCAGCCCTACGATCGGCCGCCACTGTCCAAAGAGGTTCTAAGCGGCAAATGGGAGGCCGAGCGCACGCTGCTTCGCCGCGACGGCCTGGATGACCTCGGCCTGGATCTTCGCCTTGGCGTGGGCGTTCAGGCCTTGGATACCGCCGCGCGACGACTAGTGCTGGCCGATCGCAGCGAACTTTCTTTCGACGGCCTTGTCATCGCCACCGGAGCTCGCGCTCGTCGCCTTCCCAACCAACCGACTCTGGATGGATTGTTTACGTTGCGAACGCTTGACGACGCCGTCGCAATTCGCGCAGCGATCACGGCCGGGTCGCCACGCGTCGCTGTCATTGGAGCCGGCTTTATTGGCGCAGAAGTTGCGGCCAGTTGTCGCGGTCTTGAGTTGGATGTTGCGATGATCGAAGTCGCCGATGTTCCGATGGCACGGCTACTGCCACGGGAAATCGGTGAAGTGGTTGCGTCGATGCACCGCGATCGTGGAGTTGACGTGCGGCTCGGTGTCGGTGTCGACGGCTTCGTCGGCGAAGACCGTGTCACCGGGGTTCGCATGCAAGACGGCTCGATCGTTCATGCCGATGTTGTCGTTGTTGGCGTCGGAGCGATCCCGGCCACCGAGTGGCTGGCCGGTTCAGGCCTAACGATAGACGACGGTGTTGTCTGTGACGATCGTTGTCGCGCGGGCGATCGCATTGTTGCCGCCGGTGACTGTGCCCGTTGGATGAGTCGGCGTGCCGGCAAAACGGTGCGCAGTGAACACTGGACCAATGCTGTCGATCAAGCCGTGGTTGCAGCCGATGCTCTACTCAACGGCGATGCGGCCGCGCACTACGATCCGATTCCCTACGTGTGGTCCGACCAGTACGGCGTGAAAATTCAGATCGCGGGCCGGCCCAGCGCCGACGATGCCGTGCACATTGTTCACGGCGACCCAGCCGACCTGCGTTTTGTTGCGTTGCTCTCGCAGGGCGACCGACTGACCGGCTGCATCGGAATGCGCCGTGCACGCTTTGTCATGGAGTATCTTGAACTACTCGAACGCGACGCGAGCCTTGGTGAGGCGCTAGAGGTGGCGGGAACTCTTTAAATTGCTTCGGCGTGCGATCCGCCGCTGCGATCTGCGGCTGCGATCTGCGGCCTCCCGCCCAACTGTTCGCTAACGCCCGTGAAAAACCGCTTCGCGTTTCTCGAGAAACGCCTTAATCGCCTCGCGTGTGTCTTCCGACGCCACGTTCACCGATTGCGCCATGGCTTCGCCGTCCAGCGCTTCCGACAACGTCATCGAGAACGAGTTGTTCAGCATTCGCTTGGTTTGCGCCAGGGCCAACGGGGGACCGGCCGCCAAGCGGTCAGCCCAGTCATCGACGAACGTATCGAGCTCGGCTTGTGGCACGACTCGGTTCACCAGGCCCATGCGCTCGGCCGTGGCTGCATCGATGATGTCGGCCAGCAGCGCTAGTTCTTTGGCGCGGTGCATTCCGACCAGTCGCGGAAGAATCCAGCTCCCACCCAGGTCTAAGCTTAAACCCCGACGTGCGAAAATCTCGGAGAAACGAGAGCGGTCGGACGCGACAACCAAGTCGCAGGCCAAGGCCATATTGAGGCCCGCACCAACAGCGACGCCGTCAATTTTCGCAATGCAGGGCTTAGAAATTCCATGCAGCGTCAGGCCTACGCGGTTGAAGTGGTGCATGCGTTGCAACTGATGCTTGTCACGGTCGCGCTCGCCTTCCAGGTCGGCGCCACTGCAGAACGCACCGCCAGCACCTGCGAAGATCAGCACGCGGTCGGTCGTGCTCTCGCCAATTTCTGCGAAGACTTCCAGCAACTCATCCCACATGGTGGCGTTGATGGCGTTCTTCTTCTCGGGGCGGTTCATCGTGACTTGCACGACACCATTGTCACGGCGTTCGACGATCAGGGTTTCCAAAATAACTACTCCGGTCGGTTGGATTGAAGGCGGGCCTGCGTAGGGCAACATTCGCGCGCAGAGAAAAGAACGGGGAAGCCAGCGATGCAAGCGGCAGTAGGAGTTGGGGTCGGTTTATCGGGGACGGGTACCGATTATTGGGGAGCTCGGCTTCGGCCCCTTCGCGGGTGTTTGAAAACGCGCTTCGCGCGGCAACTACCCTGACACCTGGGGGAGCGAAGTTTTCAACAGTCTGCGCAGACTGTTGGCAACAGGTTCGATTGCTAGAGGCCCAGAGCAGGGGACATACCCTGCGACGGTTAAAAGACGGAGAGTGGCAAGTGGATCTTCTGACCCCCAGCCAGCAATCAGCGCCAACTCAACTGCGCGCCATGACGATGGTGACGCGTGCCGCGTTGAGTGGTCTCGCTCAGCGGCAACGAGCCATGCTGGACGCTGTGCAGCAACTCATTCTCGAGACGGACGTTGACGTTGACATTGGCATTGGCATCGAACCCTCGAACCAACGACCAACGACCAACGACCAACGACAAACGAAAACCGACAAACGACAAACGACAAACGACAACCGACAACCGAAGAGTTGGTGGCCCATGTCAAAGATCCAGCCCGGGCACGACAGCTGATTCGGCTGATGATCACCCGTGTAAATTCTCAGCGCGAACGGGCACAACTCGTACGAGTATTCGACATATTTCGCAGCAGGATCTCTTCGGCCAGTGAGCTAAGCCGGTGATTTTGCGATTTTTTGCGTCACATCGAAGATGCTCGGCATGGCCGATCAAAGTTTCGTCAGCAAGTCTACGACCACCGACTCCGATAATTGGTCTGGCGCGCAGGCGACATCTGTATCGCTACGGACCTGGGCGTTCCCCGATCGACAGCCGCCGGTTGGCTGCGCACGTGTCCTCGCCCCGTGATCAGC
>JBLFWR010000150.1:0-7940 GCA_047611725.1 Binatia bacterium
TATCGAAGTTTTTTGGTTCCGCGAGCGGAGTAGGGACCAGCCGTAGCCTGCTAACGCGGAGTGACCGGATTCTCTCGCAAGCACCTGAACAGCTAGGCGGTCGGCGGTTGGACGGTCGAGAGTTGGATAGAGAAGGACACCACAGATGACCACGTTGATTGTTGGAGCCACGGGCAAGACAGGGCGGTTCGTAGTCGAGCAACTGCTGCGCAAGAACCACGAAGTTCGCATTGTCGTCCGCTCCACTGAAAATTTTCCGCGCGAGGTCTTGGAGAACCCAAACACCACGGTCGTTGAGGCTAGTGTGCTCGACCTTACTGACGGGGAGCTGGCAGAGCATGTCAGGGGGTGCGATGCCGTTGTCTCGTGCTTGGGACATGTCTTGAGCTTCAAGGGGATGTTCGGTGATCCGAGGAAGCTGTGTACTGACGCGACACGACGCCTATGTGGCGCCATCGAAGCGAACGATGCAGGCAAACCCACGAAGTTCATTCTCATGAACACGGTCGGCGTCTCAAACCCCGATCGCGACCAGAAGCGAAGCGGGTCCGAGCGGGCGCTACTTACGTTTTTGCGCTACGCGATCCCTCCGCATCGGGACAACGAAACAGCCGCTGCGTACTTGCATGCGAAAGTCGGGATGGAGAATAGGCACGTCCAGTGGTGCAGCGTTCGCCCGGACTCGTTGATCGACGCGGACGTTTCTCCCTACGACATCGCAGAGTCCCCGACCACGGGAATCTTTTCTGGTCGGCCTACGACGAGAGCCAATGTTGCTCATTTTATGGTGGAGCTAATCGAACGCGCGGATCTTTGGGATACTTGGACGTTCAAAATGCCTGTGGTCATGAACTCCCAAAGCACAGGGCATTCCGAGTAGTCGCCGAGTCGTTCGGAACGCCAGGGCGAAACTACCAGTGAAACAACCACAGACCATCAAGGCGTTAGAAGACGTAGGGCGTGTGCGCCTGTCGCGCCACTTCTTCATGCGCGATTTTCTCTACAGCGAGATCTCCGCGATGAGTAAGATCCCAAACATTCCGGACGATCCCGATCTTGCTATTGCTGCGGGCAGCAAGCTTTGCGAAGAGCTTCTTGAACCGTTGCACGTCACGTTCGGCGGGCTCACCATTCGCTCTGCCTACCGTTCCTGCTCCGTGAACGGATATGGGAATGAACACGGCCTGAACTGCGCATCGAACGAAGCCAACTTTGCGGCGCATCGATAGCTATGTGGCGCCGAAGGGGTGTTTGACGAAGGCGGGGACGCAGAATTGGGAAGGGGCTCACTGTGAGTGGTACGAGGGGCTCCCGGTCCTGGGGTAGGGGCCTGGCCGCCGCCGCGTCCGAATTGTTCGCCGAATCCACCTCCCCGGGCTGGCCGTCCAGTCCGGGATGAGCTGAATATTCGTACGTATTTCCCCGTTTTTACTGGGGATTTGCACCGGAGTTGGCCTGCGCTGGATCAGGTTTGGGCTGGTCTAGGCACAGCTCGGGTCATGGACCGCTGCAGGTGCAGATTCTTACGGCTTGCGATTTATCGATGCGTCCAGCATTAAATGAGCACGACTTGCGTTTTGGCGTATCGCTGCGTGCCGGGTTCTCCGGTCCGAGTTCAAAGACTACCCACTACAGTTCAGTTGTTCGATTGCGCGCCCGATTGGCGCGCGGTGAAATTTTGTTAAGGAGGCCAATTTTATGGCTATCGGAACCGTTAAGTTTTTCAACTCTACCAAGGGCTTCGGATTCATCGCACCGGAAGATGGTGACACGGATGTATTCGTACACATTAGCGCACTAGAGCGTGCCGGCATGACCACATTGAGCGAGGGGCAGCGCGTAAGCTACGACGTCGTCAGCGAGCGTGGTAAGTTGGCTGCTGATAATATCAGCGCGGCTTAAATCCAATCCCTGCATCGCGACTAAGCGGTGCAAGCATGAGAAAGGCGGTCCTAGTGACCGCCTTTTTTTGTGCGTGGATGAGGATCCGGCATTCCCCGTAGCGCAAACCCTCGCAACAACACAAAGAAATCGCGCAAGCCGCCCGAGGCGGGGGTCATGTGGGGTGAACTCGCCCGTCATGGAAAGTAGGTTGTGGACAAACGTAATGCCTTCTTGTTGATAGACATTGGTCGCATCAGGACCACGGAGCTTTAGGTACCTATTGACCTGTTCGATGTCTTGGTCGATCGCCTTATTCGTTATCAAGATACTGCACATCAACATTTCCTCAGGTCAGCAATTTTACAAAACAATCGGTGTTTTTGGTGACTGGTTTTGCGGAGTCGCTGAGCTGTTCCGTTGTCCCGCGCAAAAGTTGTTCGATTCGTTCGCGGGTCCGTCGCTTTTAAGTAGCAAACCGCCACTCTCCAACCCAACGGCGAAGATGCAGGGCGACGCGGCCTCTTCGCCACGAAGCTGGGGCCGTTCTCAGCGCGACCATCTGCCCGCAGGCCCGTTAATGTGACAATCCCAATTCATGCTCCAACGCGTCGAACCGGCCTGAGAGTGGGCAGAAGGGACTAGAACCCCGCAAATCGCGGCTCGCAGGCGGTGATTGTTTTCGCCCACGCATGGTGCCGCGAGTCTCAGAGCGCGAGTATGGTCGGCTGCGAGGCAAGCGGAGGCTCTCCATTTTGGAAGGCTCCATCGCATTTTGCAGTCCTGCGGAGCGCGGGACTGTCTCGGAGTCGCAAAGGACCCGAGAGGAGAGTTTTGATGATGAGGAAAGCATGGATTCCACTGCTGTCGATTGCAGCTGTGTTCGCAACGGTATCGCTGGCTTCGGCTGGTGCATACGGAGAGATGGACGAGCCCACCGAACTTCCGGCGGCGCCTCCGCCCGCCGCAGCACCGGCGCGGCCGTCACGAAGCGCACGTGAGCGTCAAGCCCGGCCGGTCGAGATCAACTACGGCCGCACCGGCGCCTACCTGATTGGTGCCGGAACTTACGCCTTCAACTCGTTCGACGATCCGGATGCAGAACACACGCTCGGCGGCAACGGCCGCGTTGGTTATCGCCTGCATGAGAACTGGGCCGTTGAAGGTGAGTACGACTTCTTCAACGACTTCGCACCTGACGGATCGTCAATCGACAACGACGGCTGGGCAGCTACACTTCAACGCGAAGTACTACCCTTCTCCTAACAGACTCTCTCCGTTCGTTCTGGTAGGTGTTGGCGTACTGTCGCTCGACGGCTTCGAAACCGGCAACACTGAGTCGCGTGAGGAGTTCGTGAGCAAAGTCGGCGTCGGTTTCGACTTCTACGTCACGGAGAATATCGCGGTCACCGCCGACCTCAGCTACCTGATCGGGGCCGGCGATCTTGACAAGCACGACATCGTGCCCGTCAGCTTGGGTGCCATGTACCGCTTCTAAAGCGAGCAGGCGGTTTAACTACTGCCACTACTGCCACTACTGCGACACACGCTCAGACCAATGAGCAAGTGCCCAAAAAAAGCCGCCTCATGCTCCAGTTCGCTCCGGAGGGTGAGGCGGCTTTTTCGTGTGCAACGTCGAAGCGTTATTCGGCCGAACTGATTTTTACGCCGGAGGGATGATCGTAAAGTGGGGGCCCACTCTTGGGTAGGCATCATTGCGGATGTGCTAACCGGCCAGCACGGAAGGTCAGAGCCGGAATTCGCAAGAGATTGGCTTCTAGTTGAGCGCCCGGGGAGAGGGGATTGACCAACACCTCCCGTTGTCGTACGTAATAGCGTACGCTACGGAGGCCGCACAATGACCAACATCACAGCAAGCGAGGCGCGCAAGCGACTCTACAATCTCCTGGACGAAGTGGCCGATTCCCACGAGCCCGTTCAGATTGCAGGAAAGCGAAATTCGGCTGTTCTGGTTTCGGAAGATGATTGGCGGGCGA
Source organism: Binatia bacterium (assembly GCA_047611725.1). Taxonomy (GTDB): domain Bacteria; phylum Desulfobacterota; class Binatia; order UBA1149; family CAITLU01; genus JBLFWR01. The sequence goes on from JBLFWR010000150.1 coordinate 3,879, forward strand.
TCCAGGAGACGTTGTACCTAGTCGCGATCCCGGGGATGAAGGAGTCGATCGTGAAGGGAATGAAAACCCCGATCGCGAAGTGCGATGAGAAGCTCGACTGGTGACATGGCGACTCGTCTATACCGCCCAGGCAAAGCGTGACGCGAAAAAGCTGGCTCGCTCCGGACTCCGATCGCAAGCGCAGAAGATTCTCGACGTTCTCGCTGAAGACCCCCATCGAAGTCCGCCCCGGTACGAGCAGTTGGTCGGAGAATTAGCCGGCGCGTGTTCGCGTCGGATCAACATTCAACATCGCGTTGTCTACCAAGTCCTCGATGAAATCGAGACGGTGAAGATTCTGCGTCTGTGGACCCACTACGAGTAAATCAGTTGGGCATCCCTCTGGCGCAAATACTGTGACCCCGTAGTTCGGGCTTTTTGACATCGAGTCGGCCGCCGACGATCGGGGGTGATGCCCAGTACAATTATTGATCGCGTCTGGGTGCACTCGCCGATCGCTGCCGATCCCGACAGGAACTCGTCGACCATCGATCTGATTCGCCAAATGGCACGGAACAACAAGCTGTGGGGTGCGGAGCGAATTCGCGGAGAGCTACTCAAGCTCAGCATCCGGCACGCTAAGTCGACGATTCAGAAGTACATGCGTGCGGTGCGTTTGCAGCCGTCTAGCGGTCAGTCCTGGAAGACCTTCCTGCGCAATCATGGTCGCCATGTCTGGGCCTGCGATTTTCTGCAGACTTACGATGTCTTCTTCCGATCGATCTTCGCGTTCTTCATCATCGATGATCGGCACGCGACGTGTCGTCCATGTCGGAGTCACACGATACCCGACAAGCTCATGGACGGCTCAACAGCTCAGAAATGCGACGCCGTCGGGAGTATCTCCCAAGTTCTTGGTTCGCGATCGAGACAGAAAGTTCGGACACGACTTCGATGACGTTGCCACCGGAGCTGGCATCCGTGTGGTGGTCACGCCGTATCGAACCCCGAATGCGAACGCGCACTGCGAGCGATTCTTAGGCAGCGTGCGCAGGGAATGCCGCGATCATCATCTCATCGTGACCGAGCGGCGGATGTTGTCGCTCCTTACCGAGTACTGCGACTACCACAATCGCGCGCGGCCCCATCAAGGACTCGGTCAGCGCGTCCCGGAGGCGAGGAGAGCGCCGGGCCTGTCCGGGAGTCGGGTGGTCGAGATCCCGGTTATAGGCGGACTCCACCACGACTATCAGCTGGCGGCGTAGGCGGATGTGCGAAACGGCCAGGACGGTGGCGATTCCGACTCCACACTCAAGCGACCTTGCAGGCCAACGCCGCTCAGCGCCGGTTACGGGCGCTTTTGGTTCGACCGGGACGACCCGCCGGGCGGTCTTTGTCGAATTCGGCGAACTCGGCGTCGGGGTCACTGGAGAGGTCGACGTGCTGCTTCACTTCATCGATCACGCGCGTGCAGGCTGCCTCGAAGCTGCTCTCGAGCAGACTCATGGTCTCGTCGGGTAGCCATGCGAGTCGCTGCCACGCTGCCTGCGCTTCTTCTACGGCTTTGCCAGCGGCACGCCACTTGACCTCGTCGGGACGAACACCCATCGCATTGCTCTCGAGTGCCGATTGCAGCCGCTCCGCGAGCAATTCGGTGGGAGACTTGTCCGTGGCTGCGACGGGGGCGTCTTCTTCGGCGACGAGGGATTCGACCTTCGCGATGAGGCGTTCCATGCGCTCACGGATCGCGGCGAGGTCCAGATCCGTGCCTGCGAATGCGGCCGGTGACCGCGAGGCCAGCACGGCAAGAGCGGTCATCCATCGTTCCTTCAACACAGTCGCAGCGGCCCCTTCGACGGTCGGCGTGTTCGCGATCGTCGTCCGCAGCGCTTGCACCTGATCGGCGAGATCGTCCGGGGCCTCTTCGAGCGCGGCGAGGCCTTCGAGTTCGATCACCAGCGCCTCGCGCTCGGCCAATTGCGCAGCGGCGGCGACCTCATGCCGCTTGTGATACCTTTCGAAGAACTTGTCCGCTGCCGCCCGGAACCGCTTCCACACGACTTCACTTTTGGCGTGTTGGACCGCACCGATGGCTTTCCATTCGACCTGCAGATTCTTCATCGCGGAGGCGGTGGTTTCCCAGTCCGTGGACTCCGCCAACTGTTCGGCACGGTCGCACAAGGCTTCCTTGCCCGCGAAATTGGCATCCCACTCCACCTTCCTGGTGTTCAAGTCGTCGCGGCGACGGGTGAAGAACCCATTGCACGCAGCGCGGAAACGCTGCGCCAGGCTGTGCGCCGATTTGCCCGGCACCGGCCCGATGTCTTCCCATGCCTTTTGCATCTCCCGGAAGCGTGCGGCCGCTTTGCTCCATTCGGTCGAGTCGACCAGTGCTTCCGCCTCGGCGACGAGCGCAGTCTTGGCGGAGAGGTTGGTGCTTCGCTCTTGTCGTAGCTGGGCGAAATGAACCTCGCAGGCGGCACGGATGAGATCGGTGGCCGCCTTGAAGCGCGCCCACAACTGCTTTGCGCTGTTGCGCGGGGCGTCCGCGACCTTCTGCCACTGCGCCTGAAGCTCTCGTAGTGCGTTGGCTGCGGCCGCCAGATCGCTGGTCGTTCCCGCTTCTTCCTCGGCCTTCAGCGTAGCGACGATGGCTTCCGCCGACGCGATGCACTCCTCCTGCCGTTGGGCGTTGCCGAACCTGCGCCAGTCGTCCAGTTCGCGAAGTTCCTTCACACGAAGCGCGATCGGTTCCTGCAACGTTCGTAGCGAGGCAAGAGCCTCGCCGGTTTCCCGCGTTGTCTTTTCCTTGCCGGCGTTCTCGACAGCGGTCGTGACGTCACGCAGCAGTTGTTCTCCTTCGCGCAAGGTGAATGTGTTCGCCTGGATCGTGCCCGCATGGATCGCCTGCTTCGCGCGGGCCGCCAACTGCGCAAGCTTCTTGAGCCGATCTAGAGCGGCCTTCGCCGCCGCTTTGCGTGCGGCCGTTTCACGCGCCTGGATCGCCTGCTCAACCACGGCCAAACGATCCAGCAGATCGGAGGCCGGAGGTGACGCATCGGTGAGGGGGGCCGCGAGTCCTCGCGCTTCGCGAACCAGCGCCCGGCAGCGGTCGGCGGCGCCCTTTGTTTCGCCGGTCGAGAGAGATTCGGCCTCCGCGACGAGGGTCTCGAGTGCGGACCGGGCTTCTCGAAGTGCGGTTTCACCCGCGAGACGTTTCCGCGAGGCCTTCGCCGTCGCGGCGAATCGCGCCGCGATTTGTTCGACTTCCCGCTCGTAGCCAACCAGCGGGGTGAGCTGGGCCCACTCTTCCTCGATGGAGCGCAGCTGTTCTAGGAGCATCTCGCCTTCGTCGGTCTCGATGCGCCGACACAGTGCCTCACGGCTCGCCAGTGCTTCGTCGCGCCTGCGTGTTTCTTCGAGGGCGGCGGCGATCTCGCTTTGGCGCCGGGCCATGTGTAGGCGCGCAGCATCGACGCCCTCGCTAAATCGCCGCGTGACCTCGGCGTCCGTGCTCGCGAGCGTGTCCCAGGTCGCACCGAGTTTCGCGAGTTCCGCCGCGATGCGATCGGGATCCGTGAGGCGGGCGAGCTTCTCGACGGCGGTGCACAGGCGGGCCTCTTCGTTGCGCCGCTCTTCTTCGGCGACACCACGGGCATGCTCTGCGTCTTCGATCGCCTGCAGCATGGCCTTTGCGCGCCGAGCCACCGTTTTTTGCCGCGAACGTGCGGCGACCGTCCGGAGCAGCTCCAGGTCGGTGTCGGGCAGTCCTTGTTGCACCAGTCGCTCGAACGCGGCGAGCGCAACCTTTGCGTGCTCACTGTTAAGCGCCGTGGCGAGCAGCTCGTCGGCCGAGCCCAGGCGGGTCATAGCCGCGAGCGCGGTGCTCTTCACTTTCGCCTGACGGGCAACGCCGCCCAGGGCACGTTCATCGGTCAATCCGGCGAGCGCGATCTCGCGCACGGCATCGGCAGCCGTGCTCTTCGCGATCTTCGAAACGCGCCGGACGTCAGACAGCTGACCGGCGGCTGTGGCGGCGTCGGGATTGGACACGTCCAGCGCCAGCGCAAGCAATCGATCGGC
>JBLFWR010000151.1:0-7937 GCA_047611725.1 Binatia bacterium
CCAACAAATTTTGACATTCGCTTTTGGAACCAAATGGAAGAACGAGGTCGCACGCTATGCCGAAGAAAACTGATGGCGCCTCGCCAACCAAGGGGCGCTTCGCCCAGACGTCACGTCGCTTCGCCCATACGTCACGTCGCTTCGCCCAAAGCTCAAGGAGAGCTCTTGCCATGACATCGCTTGCTCGCTTCCTCGGCCGGTCGGCCGCTGTGGCCTCGGCCACGTTCGTTTTTCTGCTCGCGCCGTTGGTTGCCATCGCGCAAAACCCGACGGCGGTGCCGGCTGCCGCCGGTGCTGCTGGCGAGGCGTCGCTGAACTACAGCTTCATCGACCTCATCAAGTTCGGTGGTGTGGTCGGCTACGTGATTATCTTTCTGTCGATTATCGCTCTGTCGCTGATCATCCAGTACGCGCTTTCGATTCGCGCGAGTCGCCTGATCCCCGAGGCGGACAAGAAAGCGCTGATAGAAGCGGTTGCAGCGGGTCGCTACGACGACATCGCAACCTTGGCCAGCGACAAAGGGTCGTCCTATCTGGCGCGTGTTGTCGCGGGCGGTGTGCGTGAGCAGGATCGTGGCTATGACGCGGTGGTCAAGGGCATGGAAGACAGCGCCGACACCGCAACCGGCGTTCTGTTACGACACTTAGAGCACCTCAATATCATCGCCAATATCGCTCCGATGCTGGGTTTACTCGGCACGGTGATCGGCATGGTGAACTCGTTCAACCAGATCTCGATTGCCGTGGGTGGCGTAGATCCCAGACGCCTGGCTTCGGGAATTTTCGAAGCCCTGATGACCACCGTCATGGGACTGATCGTCGCGATTCCTGCCCTGTATATGTTTGGAATCTTCAGAAATCGCGTTGATGCCCTGGCTGCCGAGGCCGCAGGAATCGCCGAAGACATCGTCGAACCGCTCAAGCGCCCCCGAGGCTAAGAGGTTACGCCGTGCACCGCCCCCGGGCCCCACGTCCCAAACATATCTCGTTTAAGATGACGGCGTTGATCGACATGGCCTTCCTGTTGATTACGTTTTTCGTCATGTCGATCCGCTTTGGCCAAGCGGGCGAAGAGGAGATCAAGCTTCCCAACGCCGATCAGGCCAAGGAAGTTTCAGCCGACGGAACGGAGCTCATCACGGTCAACGTGACAACCGACGGCACCTTCCTGGTCAACGGCATCGCACAACAGCCGGCCGACCTGTACCGCTGGTTGGAAGCCCGCAAAGCCGACACCGAAAAGACAGTAGAACTTGTGATCCGAGGAGACCGTACGGCTCCCTTCGAAAAAATTCAGCGCGCCATGCGGCTGTCGGCCGAGGCCGGCATCACCGACGTAAGCCTGGCAGCACTGCAGCAACCACACCCTGGCGAAGAGCAATAGGCCGTGCGCGCATCTCATCGAGCAAGGCCCGGCGCGGGCGACATGGAACTCCAAATGGGGCCGCTGATCGACGCGGTTTTCTTGTTGCTGACCTACTTCCTATTCACTATTTCGCTGACGACTATAGAGGGGCTGCTGCCTGCCGAGCTGGCTCTGGGCAACGACGCGCAACAGCAGGAAGCCACGCCGGAAGAGAAAGAAAGCGTAATCGTACGCATCGTCCAGACCGGGGCTGAGGTTCAATACTTTATCGACGATTGGCCGGTCGTCGACTACGCGCAGGTGCTCAAGCACCTATCCGGCGCTGACAAGGAGTCGGTGGTGGTCATCGATGCCGGTCCCAACGTTACGTACGACTATGTCGTGCGGCTCTACAACGAATGTTTGCGCCTGGCTTTCGGCCAAATCGTATTCCCCCTAGGCGCTGGTTCGGCCGGGGTACTCTCAGACGCGGAGAGATCTTGATGAAGGCTCTTTCAATGGCGTGTTGCGCCTGCGTGATCGCGGTTCTGGCAATGGTCGCTTCGCCGGTGCCCAAGGCCGCCGAGGCTGCGACAGCCAACGGCCTTTACGCTGCAGTCCGGGATACCAAGGCCCAATCCCAATCACTGGGTAAAGGATCATGGAACCTGACCGCAGAAACCGCCCTGGTAGACAAGGTTGATCGTCTCGCCGACGACTTTCACGAACTCGTACAGCAGGGCGCCTCGCTGGAATCCACGTCGCGCACGTTGTTGGAGCTGATTGAAAAAACCCGCGAGCGCTACACGAAACAGATTGAAGCCCTGCAGGCTGAAGTCATCCGCGTTGACGGTGATCTTGAGGCCGTCCAAGACAGCGCTGCGTGGCGCGACCGCGAACTGCTCGGCGTGCGACTTTTGTATCGAGAAAACTGGGTGCGCTACGAGTTTGCCGTTCGCTATGAACGCAGCAGTGACCGGCGCAAGTCCCAGCTTCGCAAAGCACGTGATGGGTTCACGCAGTTTACCACCGGCGGCGATGCCACCTTGACCAACGAGTCGCTGTTCGGGCGCGGACTTTGCGCGAAAGGTCTTCGCGAGTACAACGACGCCGCGGCCGATTTCAAGGCCGTTTTGTCTGCTTCGCCCTCGCCGGAACTGGTGACCGGAGTACGCGTGGCACTGGCCGAAGTTGAGTTGGCTCGTGGCAATGTCGCCTCGGGGTTGGATGTGACCGCCAAGCTCCTGTCCACCAGCACCAGTGGCGAGGCTCACAAACAAGCAGTGTTTCTACGAGCAAAAGCCCTGCTGCTCGCCAACAACGGCAAGGTAAAAGGCTCTGACAAGACCCGCGCGAGCTGGCGCCGCGAGGCGGCCAAGTTGCTTCAGGAGCTGTACAGAGCCGGCTCCTATTGGCGCAACAAAGCGGTGCAATTGATCGATGCCGGAATCCAGAATCCCGCTTCCTGGGCTGGAGACGGAGCGAGTCCGTTCGTGACTTACCTGGTCGCGGAGTCCACCCGCCGCCGCGGGGAGTGCGCGAGCGCGACCAAGTTGTACGAAGATCTTGTGCGACGCGACGAGTACACGGACGAGTCACACTACGGAATCGGCTTCTGCGCTTTTCACAACGGCAACCATCAACGCGCGCGCACCGAGTTAAAAACCTATCTCGATCGAGCTGGTCTCGATGCTCCCTACCGTACGCAGGCGGCCTACCTTGTGTTCAAGTCCGCCGAAGCCGAGCACGTCGCCGGCAATGACGCGCAGGCCGAAGACGATGACGCTGACGCTGACGCTGCCGGTGACAGCGACTATCTCGCCGCGCTCAACGACTACTTAGAAATTGCCCCCGAACACGATCAGGCTTTCGAGGCTTGGTTCCGGCTTGGCGAATGGCATCGCGATCGCGGCGACAGCGCCGGATGCGCCGAGGCCTTCGGTAACGTCGAAGGCGATCCGGCATTTACACTGAAGGCATCGTTCCTGGCCGCACAGTGTGCGACCCAGGCAGCGACCGAGCGTTCCGATGAAAGCGAGCTCGACCCGGAACTGGTACGAAGCGCGCTTGCACGTGTTGATTCATTCCTCGCCCGTTTGCAGCCGCCCGAGCAAGACCCGCAAGCCGACGCAGAAGGTGAAGCAGCAAGCGACGACGAGCCGGCTGCTCCCGCAAAGTTCACGGCCCCTCCTGCCTTAGCCCTTCCGATGCAGGCCAAGGCTGTCGTCATGGGCGCAGCGCTGGTCGCGAAAGCAGAAGTCGGCACGATGAACGATCGTCTGGCCCGACTAGAAGGCTTCGAAGAGCGCTTCCCCGAATCGGAAAACTTACTTCCCGAAGTCCACTCGCTGCGCATCGTCGCCCACCGCAGGCTCGGCGACCTCGACGCTGCGGGCAAATCGCTCGAGAATCTTTTGGCTCTCGAAGACACCGGCGACTACGGAGCCGAGAGTCTGAAGAAACTCGGGCTTGTGTTCCTCAAAGAAGCGTCGAGCCGCGAAGAGGCCGAAGATTTAGATGGTGCCGTCCGGGCGCGAAAGACCGCGCTGCGCATCTACGAGCGCCTGCTCGACGACACTCGGCAGGGCCGGATCGACGAGCCTCGCGCGGGCCTGCAGCAACTCGTCGAAGATCTACGCGCAAGTACCGCTCAATAGATCGCGGCACCGGGAGTTCCTAATTTGCGTTACGAAGGCCGTATTTTCCGTCCCCCCAGTGAGCACGACGCCTACATCGTTCAGGCCACCGTCGGTTGTTCGTGGAACCACTGCACCTACTGCGACATGTATCGCGACAAAAGCTTTCGGGTGCGCGATCTCAGTGAAACGCTAGAAGACCTGCGCAACGCCGCTCGTGCGTACGGCCCCAAAGTTCGCAAAATATTTGTCGCCGACGGCGACGCGCTGGTCTTGGATCTTGCCCATTGGCAGGAAATTCTGGCGGCAGCGCAAAGTCTGTTTCCCAACCTTCGTCGTGTCAGCGCCTATGCCACCGCGATGAACATTCTGGCCAAGACTCCCGAGGAGCTGCGCGACCTGCGCAACCGTGGCTTGTCGTTACTCTACATCGGGCCCGAAAGCGGGGACGACGTCACTCTGAAACGCATCGCCAAAGGCGCGAACTTCGACGAACACGCCGAAGCTGCGCAAAAGGCCCACGATGCAGGAATGCAAATCTCTGCCATCTTTCTGCTCGGCGCAGGCGGTGTAGCGCGAAGCGCAGAGCACGCCGAAGCATCGGCCCGCCTGGCAACCGCGATGGACCCCGAGTTCCTATCGGCACTGACACTGACAATCGTACCGAACACGCCGATGGCGACGCTCCAAGAGCGAGGCAAGTTCGAACTTCCGCCGGTAGAGCGAATGCTCGAAGAACTGCGCGAATTCGTTGCAGGCGCTGCACCGACCGACGCCGTGTTTCGCACCAACCACGCGTCGAACTATCTGCCGCTCGCCGGTCGATTGCCGGTCGATCGCGATCGCATCGTGCGAACGCTTGATGATGCTCTGTCAGGGCGGATCGCGTTGAAGCCGGAATCGGCGCGCGGGCTGTAAACGACAGATATTCAGGTGGAAGGTGCAGTTCGCGGACCACGCCCGCTCGCCCCTCAGGTGTCAGGATAGTTGCCAACAGTCCGCGCGGACTGTTGGCAACAAGTTCGATCGTTGATTATGGGCCGAGAGGGTTTTGGGAAGACTTGCGAGGACCTGAGCAAGAGAAAATCCACGCTTCGATCAGCTCCCTGCAAGCCAGAAAGAACGCGCGTGAAACGCGCGGCAGTTGCTACAGGGCTCCTGACTCTTGCCCTGGCGGGACTGTCTCCCGCAGAATGCGCCAGCCTTCGCTGGACGCGCTCATGTGCCAAAACTTGGCCGCGTAATGTTCGGCCGAGTTCTGTTAGATGACGCCCTTCAGTTCGCCGCGCTGCCAACCTGCCGCCGCTGGAGAAACTCGCGCGAAGCGTGCAACAGGGGGCGCTCGATCCACAAGTGAAAGATGATTGCCACGGCGATGCAGGTGGCCAAAGCGGCGACCCAGGCGAGAGCCGCACCGCCCGCGCCCCGCAGGCCCGTGGCAACGGCCACCTTGCAGACCACGGCCAGCAGTGGGTAGTGGATCAGATAGAGAACGTAGGAGGCGTCGCCCAACAGCAGGGCGCCGGGCAGCTCAGGCTTCCAGCCCTGCCGTTCGAGTGTGACGAGGCCGAAGATGAGAAGGGTGGACGCGCCACCGAAGGCGAAGGTCAGGGCCAGTTCGTTCAAGCCGGGTCCAGCTTCGGGAAACGCCGACTGGAAGCTCACCAGGGAGGCCGTTGCTACGAATCCGACCAGGCCCGCGAACAAGGCAGGCCTTGCGGCCCGTGTTAAACGCCCTGCGGCGGTTGCCAGCCCGACTGCGGAGCCGCCCGCGAAAAGCACGAAGTAGGCCGGTTGCAAAAAGCCGAGTGGCACCGGAAGCGCGAGCAACCAGCCGGCCGCCAGCCAGATTGCCAGCGACGCGAAGGCCGCCAGCGCGAGCCCCCGGCCTAGAATCAGCACTCCGAAGAACAGGTAAAAGAGCATCTCGTACTGCAGGGTCCAGGCGACGGTAAGCAGTGGCGCTCCCGTTGCGCCCACCACGCTCGGGTCCTGGGGCAGGAGGGCGGCCGAGACGAGAAAGGCGGAAAGAGTCCTGGGCATGTCCTCGACCGGTGCGCCTGGGAGCAAAAGCGCGACGGTGAAGGCGCCGGCGAAGACAATCCAGTAGACCGGATAGATCCGGGCGCAGCGCTTGAAGAGGTAGGCGGGCAGCTTCGAGGGGTTACCCACATCGCGCCAGTGAACTGAAGTGATGATGAACCCGCTCAGCACGAAGAAGAAATCGACTCCGGCCCGGCCGCCGGCTGCAAATAGATGCGAGAAGAAGGGTTCGCCGAAGTACTGGGGGGCGGCAATGGCCACACCGAGATGGCAGAGCACGACCAGCAGTGCAGCTATACCCCGGCAGATTTGAATCGAATGGATCATGGAAGATGCATCGTCGTCGGCTGACAGCCGCCGCGTTTGCCGCTTGGGCCGGTGCCTTGTGCTTGCGTCGCGATTGGACACCACGCGTCGAGCCATCGCAGCAACGCCCACGGAAATATGCGAGAGGCTTGGACAAGCAACCCGGGCGATTTACACGTCTGTATGCTTTGTCACGTCAACCAAGCGCGGGCTGGGGCGTCGCCAATGCCCCAGCCAACATCGCCCCAGAAGCATCACTGGCTGACGGCCTAACCATGACGATCAAACTTCGATCGCTTTTGAGTTCGGCCCTCATACTCGCATCGGGACACGTTCCGAGCGCGCTAAATATTCCGCATACAGAAGTTGGGGCACGCATTGGCGAACTCGGAGCGGATCAGTCACGACCCGTTGTCGTGTATTGCGAGCGTGGTGGGCGGGCGAAAAAGACCGAGACCCAGCTCGCTTCCGCTGGATTTAGCGATCTCCGGCATCTCCAGGGCGACATGAGCGCGTGGCGCGCGAGTGGACGAACCATGGAGATGAAGATCCAGACCCCGTAGCGCGGGACGAGGCGGACATGTACGGAGACGATGCGAGAGAGCTGTTGCTGGCGCGACCCGGCGCCACCGAAGCCACGCCCTTCGGGCCGGAAGTCCTGGTCTACAAGGTAGCCGGAAAAATGTTCGCCACCCTCGGCGTGGACGAGGCCACCGACACCGCCCGCATGAACCTCAAGTGCGATCCGGACCGTGCCGAGCAGCTGCGCGGCGAGCACGAGGGAATTCTGCCGGGCTACCACATGAACAAGCGCCACTGGAACACGCTCGTGCTCGACGGCGGCCTGCCGCGGGCGCTGGTCGAAGAACTCATCGAGCACTCCTGGCAGCTGGTCGTGGCCGGTCTAAGCCGCAAGGCCCGTCAGGAGTTATGGCCGCAGTGATCAAGCCGTACTGACTGACAACCCACCCGGCTACGGTCGTATCGGGTCCCGTGAAGCCATAGATTCCGAAACGGTGAAAGGTTGCAGCTACGCGCTCGAAGCTGGCAAGGCGGGTGCGCAGCCGCCCAAGCGTGCGGCGATGCGGAACGCGCCGGTTCCACCAGGTCTTCCAGCCGATGTACTCCACGCCTTCGCGCAAGGAGATAAGCTCGCGCTGCCCCGCCTTTAGCTCAAGGCGGAGACGGTCACGCAAGAATATGGCTATCTGTTCGCGCCAGCGCAGCAACTGGTCGGGGCTCTCAGCCAACAGCATCATGTCGTCCACGTAGCGAACGTAGTAGCGGCAGCGAAGCTTACGCTTGATGAACTGATCGACCTGGTCCAGGTACACGTTGCCCCAGAACTGGCTGGTAAGATTGCCGATCGGCAGCCCATGCTGGTTGTCGTTGCCGAAGAGGCTCTTGCGGTTGGGCACCGGATAGCCCGCCTGCTCCGGGCCTAGCGCGTGCCCGCGACGACTCTGGAAACGGTAATCAGTGGTCGGATCGTGGAACAGAAGCACCCTGTTTAGCCAACGTATCTCTGGATCACGAATCGCCCGCTCGGTGATCGCACACAGCGTGCGCTTGTTGATCGACGGAAAGAAGTCGGCCACGTCAAGCTT
>JBLFWR010000152.1:0-7849 GCA_047611725.1 Binatia bacterium
ATTGGAGTCATCGCCAATACGTCGGAGCCCACCGGCAAAATTGGGCCGTGCGCCGAGAGATTGTAAGCCGTGCTACCAGCCGGTGTTGCCACCAATAGGCCGTCGCAGATCAACTCCTCCATGCGAAGCTTTCCATCGATCGAGATCGCAATCTTCGCTGCCTGACGGGTTTGGCGCAGAAGCGAAACCTCGTTGATCGCCAGCGCTTCGGTTTCTTCCCCCGACATGGAAACCGCCTTCATTCGCAGCGGACGCAAGGTCGAAAGTTCAGCGGCAGCAACACGCGCGGGGAGATCATCGGCAACAAAGTCGTTGAGCAGGAAACCGACCGTCCCCTTGTTCATTCCGTAAATCGGTAGGCCGGTGCCAAGCAAATCGTGAAGGGTTTGCAGCATGAAGCCATCGCCCCCCAAGGCCACAACTACATCACAGGAATCCAACGGCGGGTCACCGTAGCGCCCAGCGAGTTCGTCGCGCGCTTTCTCTGCTTCAGGGGATCTACTGGCGACAAAGGCCAAACGTTCGCGACTCATGGCGAAAACGATAGCCTTACACGTCCGCTGTCGCGAGCCCGACCACGTAGATTCGATCTCGCCACGTCTCGTGCCATCATTCGGCCGAGGCTCGAGAAACCCGACATGACGCAACTTGAGTTCTATTTCGACTGTTCAAGCCCCTGGACTTATCTGGCCTTCCACCGAATCGAGGCGATCGCTGACGGTGCTGGCGTGCAGATACAGTGGCGACCAATCTTGGTGGGCGGAATTTTCAACTCGGTCAACCCCAGCGTCTACGAGCAGCGCACCAACCCGGTTCCGGCCAAGCTCGCCTATCAACTCAAGGATTTGAACGACTGGGCAAAGTTTTGCCACGTAACGATCGGGGCTCCTTCGGTCTTTCCAGTCAATAGTGTGCGGGCGATGCGCGGCGCACTCGTGGCGGCAGATCACGACCTGCTGCCTGCCTACGCGCGGGCCGTGTTCCAAGCCTATTGGGGCAAGCTTCTCGATATCTCACAACCCGAGATACTGCGGACGGTCGCCAACGGCGTAGGCCTAGACACCGACCGATTCTTCGACCAAATCGAGTCCCCGGAAATTAAGGCCAGGCTTCGAGCCAACACCCAGGAACTGGTGAACCGTGGCGGTTTTGGCTCGCCCACCATCTTCGTCAACGGCAACGACATGTACTTTGGCAACGACCGCCTACAGCTCGTGCAGGCAGCCCTGAGTGAGCGTTAGACCTGCGGGCCACGTTCGGCCGCACGAAGATGGTCGCGCGCGTACCAAGGCTAGGTTTTGAACCGTCGATGCGCAGCACTGTTGTTTCACCCGCAATCTATCCCCCGTTAGCATCCGCCCTTGCGGCAGCAGCCCACGCTGTGCCTAGGAGGTTCTCTTGAAAGATCTATTTTCGGTGGCTGGTAAATCAGTCCTCATTACCGGCGGCTCTCGCGGCATCGGCCTCATGATCGCACGTGGGTTCGTCGCCGGCGGTGCCCGCGTCTACATCTCTTCTCGAAAAGCCGAGGTTTGCGATGCAACTGCAGCGGAACTGGCCACCGAGGGCACATGCATCTCGCTGCCCGAAGACATCAGCAGCGAAGCTGGCACACAGCGTCTAGCCAAGCGTTTCGCGGAACACGAAAGCCACCTCGATGTGCTGGTGAACAACGCCGGCACGAACTGGGCTGCACCCTTGGCTGACTACAACGACGCAGCCTTCGACAAGGTGCTGTCGGTCAACGTACGTGGAGTATTCAACATGACGCGTGAGTTCACGCCGTTGCTGGCCGCCAGCGGCACCGCCGAAACACCGGCACGCGTGATCAATATCGGATCCATCGACGGTCTGTCCGTACCGATGCTTGAAACTTACGCCTACTCCACCAGCAAAGCTGCCGTACATCACATGACGCGCGTGCTCGCACGCCACCTCGCCGCCCAGCACATCACTGTCAACGCGGTCGCGCCGGGCCCGTTCCCCAGCCACATGATGAAAGCGACCCTTGAGAACTTCGGCGATGCCATCGTCGCTCAGGTTCCATTGGGACGAATTGGGACGCCCGAAGACATGGCGGGGATTGCCCTGTTTCTGGCTTCGCGCGCGGGTGCCTACGTGACCGGCGCCATCATTCCCGTAGATGGGGGAATGGCGAGCTGTTCGTGACAAAAACCCCGCTACGCGTCGCGAGCATTGCGCTGGCAGCGCAGATTGCCTGCATCGCGATCGCCCCGGCTCCGATAGATGCGGCTTCGCTCCAACGGCGCGCGGCGGGCCAACCCACCACCGGCTTCGCCCGTTCGGAGGAACGCGAGCCCTGCGCCAACTATCGCCCACTGCGAACGCCATTCTTTGGTGACCTACACGTTCACACGGCACTGTCCCAAGACGCGGCCACTCAAGGTACCCGAACCTCCCCCGTTCAGGCCTATGATTTCGCGCGTGGGAAGCTACTGGGCATTCAACCGTTCAACGAACACGGCGAACCCAAGCGCAGCATGCAGCTAAAACGACCGTTGGATTTCGCCGCGGTTACGGATCACGCCGAGTTTCTCGGCGAGTTGGAGATTTGTAAGACACCAGGTCTTCCAGGACACGATTCGTTCCTGTGCATGATGCAACGCAACTTTCCGCGTGCTGCCTTTTTCGTAATGAACACCCTCGGACCGTTTCGTAGCTCCCCCACCCGTTTCGGAATGTGTGGGAAGAACGCAACGCACTGTCTGGATGCGGCCGCAGGAGCATGGGGGCTGATTCGTGATGCCGCAGAACAAGCCTACGATCGCACGGCCGCTTGCACGTTCACCAGCTTCGTCGGCTACGAATGGACCGCTTCAACCGATTCAAACAACCTCCATCGCAATGTAATCTTCCGCAACGACGTCGTTCCAGAGCTCCCGACAAGTTACTTCGAAGCGCCTCGCCCTGAGCTATTGCACGCGGCGCTCGAGCAGCAGTGCCTCGACAACGAGAGTGGTTGTGACGTTGTGATAGTCCCCCACAATTCCAATCTTTCCGGTGGTCTCATGTTCGAGATCAACGATGGCGAGGACCTCGATCCGGCAAAAGCTGCTAGGCGATCCGAACTCGAACCTCTGGTTGAAATCATACAGCACAAAGGAGCCTCGGAATGCCTTCCGGGGGGATTTGCAGCTGACGAAGAGTGCGGCTTTGAACTGTTGCCCTACTCAAACTTCGCTGGCAAATACTTCCAACCGTTACGCTGGCCGCCCGAGCGACGGGGTTTCGTCCGGCCAACCTTGGGACGAGGCTTGTCGATCGAGCGTAACATCGGTGCCAACCCGTTTCGCTTCGGTCTCATTGGCAGTACCGACACGCACCTCGGTGCAGCCGGCGCGATTTCCGAAAGCGACTATCCGGGCCATGGCGGTGCCGGCGTGCCCGCTGCGAACGAAGTCCCGCCTGGCTTGCCCGATGATGTCGAGTTCAACCCCGGAGGCCTAGCCGTCTTGTGGGCTGAAGAGAACAGCCGCGACGCGCTTTTTCAGGCGATGCGGCGTCGTGAGGCCTACGCCACGAGCGGGCCACGCATGGTCGTTCGGTTCTTCGGCGGCTGGGAGTTGCCCAACAACCTTTGTGAATCTCATTCTTTCGCAGAAACCGGCTATGGATCCGGCGTTCCGATGGGCGGCATTCTCGCGCCTGCCCCCAAACAGGACACGGCCGGGCCCGACTTTGCCGTCTGGGCACTGGCCGATGCCACCAGCGAAAGCCGGGCTGGACTCGAGCGAATACAAATCATCAAGGGATGGACGAATGGCGCGGCTTCAGATCAACCGGGTGCTTACAGCGAAAAGGTCTTCAACCTTGCGAGCGCGCCGAACGCTCCCTTTTCGATGAACGAGAACCAATGCATCGTCGAGGAAAGCGCAGCACAGGAGCTTTGTAGGGTTTGGCGAGACCCCGACTTCGACCCGAGCGAGCCCGCTTACTACTACGTTCGTGTTCTCGAACAGCCAACGTGCCGTTGGAGTCAGCAAATCTGCAACGCCAAGGGCGTACGTTGCGATCAACCCGAAACCATCAGCGAGGGGCTCGAGCCCTGCTGTGCGGACGAGCATGTAGCAACGATCCGCGAACGCGCCTGGACATCGCCCATTTGGTACACACCGCCCGCCACCAAGTAATCTAGAGTGAAGCGAAGGTGAAACGACCGCGCCGCAACGTCTGGATCATTTGGTTCGTCATGCTTGTCCTCGGGGTTGGTTTGATAGTGGGCCGCAACACGCGGACGCGCATCAGGCCATTGGCTCGCGTCAATCACTCAACCGACGCTGAGGCCAATCGCATCCACGCGGTGCTCATCAACGGCGGAGCCAATGCGGCCAAAAACTATCAGTCGCATCTGTTGCACGTGCGCTCATTCGTATCGCTATTGCGGGCACGCGGCGTGCGCCCCCACGAAATCAGCATCTTCGCTAGCGATGGCCCCGATACGGGTCGAGACCTTGCCGTCCGAAACATCGAACCCGAAGAATATTTTTGGATCCTGGAAGCGCTTCCGGTTCGAGGGAAATTGGCCAACAAAGTCCACTTGGTCGATTCAAGGATCGAGGGATTCGAGTTGCACCCTGCCACTCGGCCAGCGCTACAGGATTGGTTCGCTAAATCACGGCGGATTTTGCACGCCGGAGATACCCTGGTCGTTTACGTAACCGACCATGGCAGGCGAAACACGACGAATCTCGCGAACAACTCGATTTCGTTATGGCACGACCAACTGTCCGTACAGCAGCTCCAACAAATGATCGCGCTCGTACCGCAAGGGGTTCGTATCGTGACCCTGATGTCGCAGTGCTACTCCGGTTCTTTCGCAGGGTTGCTCTATGATCCCAACCGCGGCCGCACACCGTATGGCGACGTTTGTGGGTACTTTTCCTCGACGGCCGATCGTCAGGCTTATGGCTGCTATTCGGAGAATCGAGGAAAGGAGAACGTAGGCCATTCGTTTCGTTTCCTTGAGGCCCTGGGTCGCACCGACGCCTTCACCGAGGCACACGATCACGTGCTACTCTCCGACCGCACGCCTGATGTCCCACATCGAACTTCAGACGCCTACGGTCACGATCTACTAACCGCGGCGGCGGCACGCACAAGGGAGCCCTTCGACCGCTTCGTTGATTCCTTACTCCCGTCAGCCTACCTCGACGAGGCACGTTTCCGTGAGGCATTTTGGGCTATCGATCGATTGGGCGAGTCGTTCGGCGCCTTCGGACCGCGCTCGCTTGCCGAGCTCGAGCGCATGGCCGCGCGCGTCCCACTGATGGCCGATAGACTCAGCGAGTACGCAAAGGAGTGGAAAACCGTTCTGTTCAACCTGGAGCGAGAACACTTCGCGAAATTTCTGTCTATGAACGGGCACTGGCGTGACGGGGTTGACCCGACGTTGCTCGACGAACTGCGACCTCGCCAGCGCCACTCCGTGGTACGTTGGTTAACCCGCGATCTGGTGACATTCGCACGCGAAGAAACGCCTTCAACCTGGGAGCGCCTGCTTGCCCTGCGCACGTTCGCCGAAGAGTCTTCCCACGCCGCCTATCGTATGCGCGTGCGTGAAGCGGCCGTCCTACGTTTACGGATGATGCTTGAGCGCATCGCAGCACAAGTGTGGTTGCTTCAATCGGGAACAGACGCGCAACTCGGCGCGTACGAGTCGCTTGTAGAGTGCGAAAATTTGCAACTTGGACCGCGCAAAGGCTGGCTACGTTCGGCTTCTCGGGCTCCCGAGCCTTACCCGGAACTCGCTGCGGAACTCGATCTCATCGACGGCGTTCTTCCGGGGTGGATCGGCATCGAGCACGGCCCCGCCAACGACATCTTGCGCAGAACTCACAAGCTCGCGCGCGGCGCGTCCACCGTCCTGAAGGTACTTGCCAATTCGCCGGCCGCCAGATCGGGGATTCGAGTGGGAGACGTCATCGTCGGGTCCCCTGGTGAGCCGTTCGTTGAACGCAACCGTCTGCGCGAGTGGATCATGACGTCAATTGCTGGCAACCCGCGCGAACTGGAGATTCTTCGCGCGGGCGTTCTTCGTACGATCAGTGTCGAGATCGGAAAAAGAAACGCGAACACCGGCTAGGCACGCGCGGCACAACCAGAACAGGACCACAGAGCCGCAGAAACAGGGCTATCGCATTGAGCGAGGGGTTTGGCGCTCCATCATGAAACCCGCCAGAAACACGACGAAGGACCGCGGCAACACGCGGCTTATGTTCGCGCGCAGCCAATTGAACCACCCCGAAACCACGGAAGGGCTCTGTCCAAGGTGCTCCAAAGCGGTAACGACAGTATCTTCTGGCTGCTCATCACCACGCGCATCCTGTCGTACTTCGCCGGCCACACCTTCGAACTCTGTTGCCACGGGGCCTGGCTGGAGAACTAGTACATCGATGCCCATGCCGGACAGTTCGCCGAACAGTCCCTCGCCAAACATCAGGTTGAACGCTTTTGTGGCAGAGTAGACTGTGTGGAACGGAACCGGCTGGCGACCTGCAACCGAACCCGTAACGATCATCGCACCGCGACGTCGTTTGATCATGCCTGGCAACATTTGATGTGTGAGCACGATCGGCGCCGTGCAATTCAACGCAACCATCTCGCAAAGGCGCTCCACGGGCTGCTTGTCGAAGCGACCAGAAAAGCCGAAGCCGGCGTTATTGACGAGAATTGCAACAGGCAGGTCTGCCACCACGCGACCAACTTTTTCGAGCCCTTCAACTGCGGTCAGATCCGCGTCTACAACCCGAACCTCAACCCCGAAGTCGCGAATGAGCATTGCCGCGAGATCTTCAAGACGCTCGCGACGCCGCGCTACAAGAACACAGTTCATCCCCTGCTCGGCGAACGCCCGCGCGAATTCCACTCCAATTCCTGCAGATGCACCCGTGACGACGGCCCAAGTCCCATAGCGGGCAACCAACGATTTAGGTTGGATTTGGAACTTCTTGCGAGCACCCCAAAGGCCCCAGGCGAAGGCCCCGAAGAAAAACAGAGAGGCAATTGCGAGAGCCCAACCGCCGGCACCACCGATGTAGGCAATGGGCCACACGAACATCGAAACCGTCAGCAAACACGCATACACGAACGCCCACGGCCACATCCACGGGCGCATGCGCCAAAACCCGTAGCTCCCCAAGGCGTAAATGAGCCAATGCAGAGGCTCGCTGGCCTTCGCCGACCAGCCGTACACGCGGACTCCGAACCAAACCTCAACGTCGTCAGCCACCGGCTTCACAAAGAAATCGTAGGGCATATAGACGAACGTCATGTACAGGCAGACCAACAGCAGGAAGTTCATCCACTGGGGGCGGGCGTTGATCCTGGTGGAAACCCAATTGCGAAACGATTTAGCGGCCGTGCCCATAACTTCCTCCTAGAAATCGGAAGCGAGGACTCTAGCACACAGGCGCTAACGATCATCCACACACGCTCGCTTTCGGTGCGCCTTGCAGCAACAAAGGACCCAGGTAGAACGTGTTCCTCTTTTGCGCTCGAGCTGCACCCGAACTCGCCAAGGCGACCCATTGGGTTGTCATTGATCGGAGGCGTGAGCGCATCGGCCCAAACAACGGAGGCAAGAATCGATGAGCGGAAGACTCGAAGGAAAGGTCGCGGTGATCACCGGGGGAGGCAGCGGTATCGGCCGAGATACGGCGTTGAGATTTTTGGAAGAAGGCGCGCTCGTGGTGGCCGCTGACCTCAATGAGCGCACCGGAGCAGAGACCCTTGAGCTCGCCAAACAGGCTGGCCACGAGGGGCGTATTGTCTTTCAGGCGGTTGACGTCTCGGTTGAAGCCGACGTCGAAACGATGATCGCTCGAGCGCC
>JBLFWR010000153.1:0-7809 GCA_047611725.1 Binatia bacterium
GGCGTCTTACTTGTTGGCGGGTTCCCTGGCGGGCGCGACGCTGCCCGAATGGACGATCGTCTGAACGCATTGCTCGATTCCGGCATTCGCTCGGTCATCAATCTGCTGACTGAAGAAGAAGAAGTCGCGCGCGAAAACGACGGTACCCACTACCAAGCCTACGAAGACCGCCTGGAACAACTGGGCGAAGAACGCGACTTGGTTCTTGAGATCGCACGCTACGCGATTGACGACGGCAACACGCTTTCGGAACCGGAGATGCAACTCGTCCTGGACTCGCTAGACGCGGAGATCGACGGTCGCGACTCCCCCACTCTCATCCATTGCACGGATGGCAGAGGACGCGCAGGCGTTGCCGTGGGGTGCTACCTAGCCCGTCACGACATTGCGGTGGGTAAAGCGGCTCTGGCGCGTATTCGCGAATTGCGCGCGGCGCACGAAGAGCTGGCCGGTAAGAAATCTCCCAAAACGATGGTGGAAGAAAAGTTCGTTCTTCGATGGAAGAAGGATCAATAGTCAACTCCCGAACGGGAACCGCACCGCAGTTGTTGCCCCGCGCAACTGAGCCCCGGCCTACGAACTCATGAATTTAGCTCGGCTCGTTGCTCTCGCCCTGGAGAGCGATCCCCAAAAAGCTGCGATCGTCGGCGTCGAAAGAGACAGCGACGACGACCCTCCTTCGCGACGCTGGCGCCTAGACCGCCGCGACCTGCTCGCCGAAGCTGGCCGCTGGCAACGACGCTTTACCGATCTGGGGCTGCCACCGGGGACACCGGTGGGACTATCGCCCTCGCGCGGCCCCAACATGGCGCCGATTCATCTTGGCGCGCTAGCCTCCGGAATGGTTGTGGTGCCGTTAAGCTCGGCGCTTACCTGCAACGAGATGCGCCAGATTCTCGATTCAAGTGGCGCACCGCTGGTCGTCACGTCGCGCGGGTTCGCAAACGGGAAGGAAGAGCTTGCCTGTATTCCCGATGCGGCGTGGTGGATCGAAGACGATACCGAAGCGCTTGCGCCAGGATTCCAGGCGCCGCCGGATTGCGGCAAGCGCACACCCTTCGCTCCGATTCGTCTTACCGATAGTGCGGTTGCCTTGATGCTATTCACGTCGGGCACCACGGGGCGCGCGAAAGCAGTGCCGCTTTCGCATGGCAACCTAGCTGCCAACCTGGACGGCCTGGCCAAGCTGTGGGGACGCACCGCCAACGACCAGCTCCTTCACATGCTTCCGGCCCATCATTTCCATGGGCTGGTACTCGGGCTGTACGGAACCATGCTTTGCGGCGGCACGATATACGTTCTGCCGCGCTTCGACGCGCGGTTAGCGCTGGCCACTATTTCAACACACGACATCAACATCGTGATGGGCGTACCCACCATGTACTCGCGTTTGATCACTGCCGCGGACCCTCGCGACGATCTTTCCGATCTTCGCATCGCGCTTTGTGGTTCGGCGCCATTGGCGGCCAACGTCTGGGAAGCGTTCCGGGATCGTTTCGGAGTAGAGCTGGTGGAGCGCTACGGACTGACCGAAACCGGGATCGTAGCGAGCAATCCGCCTCAGGCGCCGCGTGTCGGCGCCGTGGGTATGCCGGTGGCCGGATCGCAGATCGCGATTCGGCAAGACGACCAGTATCGGCTTTGGGACGGAAGCGGGGCAATAGCACGGGGCGAGATCTGCGTACGCGGCGCTTCGGTAATGAGCGGCTACATCGGCGACGATGAAGCTACGGCCGCGGCCGTACAAAACGGCTGGTTCCATACCGGTGACCTCGGCTATGTGGACGACGACGGTTACGTGTGTATCGACGGGCGCTTAAAAGATCTGATCATCGTCGGAGGCTCTAACGTGATCCCCGGTGAGGTAGAGCGAGCGCTGAACGACGTACGCGGTGTTCAAGAGGTTGTCGCCGCCGGCTTGCCGGATGATGACCTGGGCGAAATCGTCGCAGCGTTTGTCGTCAGCGCACAGGTCCAAACCAACACGCAAGAATTGGAAACCGGTTTGCGCGCGGCAGCCGAGACTTGGCTGGCCGCGTACAAACGCCCCCGCCGTTACGTGTTCGTTTTGGAAATCCCACGCAACGCGATGGGAAAGGTCGATCGACCTGGCTTGTTGGAATTGGCGAACAGGCCGACCAGCTTGGCGAGCTAGCGGTGCTGTTTCATCGCTTTATCCATGTCCTTCTTTACGGCTCGCTCTTTCAGCGCTGCGCGCTTGTCGTGGGTTTTCTTGCCACGACCGAGCACGACCTGCGCTTTTAGCCTGCCTTCGGTGAAGTAGATTTTCGGGACGATCAGCGTCAGCCCCTTCTCTTTGACCTTCACAGCCAGGCGATCGATTTCTCGACGATGCATGAGGAGCTTCCGCTCGCGGTCGGGATCGTGATTGAAGGCGGGGCCCGCGGCAGAGTACGGAGCGAAGCGGCAGCCGACGAGAAAGGCCTCGTGGCCGCGCAAACGAACGAACGAATCGGTGAGGTTAACCCCGCCTTCGCGGGCCGACTTCACCTCGGACCCGAGTAGCATCAGGCCCGCTTCTACTGTGTCTTCGAAGGTGTAGAGAAACCGTGACTTGCGATTAACGGCAACGTCTTTGTTGCCATCAGTCGGGGATACGGTTTTCTTCTTTTTGCCGTGCTTGGCCACGCGGCCAAGTTAGCACGAGCCGGGGCAGGCTCGAACACAATACGGCGCCAATTAGCCCCAGACCTTCTTCAAGTGCATTTGGCCGCCGATCTCGTGGTCGCGACCAAGGTCTTTTTGGCGATTACGATCATCAACGAAACAAACCTTCGGCTTCCAAGCCGTCGCTTCTTCGTCGCTCATCCAGCCAAAGGCCGCGATGATCACGAAGTGCCCGACTTCAACCTTGTGGGCAGCCGCGCCGTTGATACAGCAGGCCCCCGAACCGCGCTCGCCTTCGATGACATAGGTCTCGAAACGCTCGCCGTTGTTGACGTTCCAGATGTGAACGGCCTCGTTGGCAATTAAGCCCGAAGCGTCCATCAGGTCGCGATCAATGGTGACACTACCTTCGTAGTCCAAATCCGCACCGGTAACGGTGGCACGGTGAATCTTGCCTCGAAGCATCTTACGCATGGCGGGGGACTCCCTCGTCAAGAAGACTAACGGTGGCGCTCGTGGCCGACCGGGCTCTAAGACCTTCGGCGACAAAGCGCTCCAGGACGATGTTATCAATAAGGCGGACCGAGCCGAGAAATGCGGCTGCGGCCAGGACAGAGTTCTCATCAGCTTCAACGACGGGCTCAAGAGAAGCCCCGTCGATCATTTCCAAATACTCAAGTTCAAGCGCCGGCGTGTCGGCCAAAATGGCTTTCGCCCGCGCTATGAGTTCAGACGTGGCGCGCACGCCTTCGTCGCGGAAGGCGGTCGCGGCTGCGACCAGCGCTGCCTGCAGACGCGGTGCGATCAAACGCTGGTCGTTATCCAAGCGGGCGTTGCGCGAGCTCAAAGCCAAGCCATCGGCCTCGCGCACCGTTGGGGCCCCGACAATTTGTACCGGCAAATGCAGGTCGCGAACCAGGCGACGAACTACAGCGAGTTGCTGGAAATCTTTCTCGCCGAACACCGCCAGGTCGGGCTGCACCATTGAGAGCAGTCCAGCAACAACCGTAGCAACACCGTTGAAGTGGCCGGGACGATGCGATCCGCAAAGTCCGGTCGTTAACCCTGAAACGGAAACCGTGGTTGAAGCGCCGGGAGTGTAGACTTCCTCAGCAGCCGGCATGAACAAGAAGTTCACGCCTTCGTGCTCGAGCATGGCGCGGTCGGCCATGTCGTCGCGTGGGTAATTTTCGAAGTCGTCTTTTTGGTCGAACTGGGTCGGATTGACGAAGATCGAAACAACGACCACGTCGGACAACGCTCGCGCGCGCCGCACAAGATCGAGATGCCCCTCATGGAGAAAGCCCATCGTGGGGACAAAACCCACCACCAGCTCAGCGCTTCGCGTCTGGCGCGAAAGCTCCTGCATCTTCTTTATGTTCGTTACAATCTTCATGGTCTTGCCCCTGCTCGCATGCGAGTTCGGGTGTAAGCCGCGTCGAAATTCTGTCGTTAAGCCGGCTTCTTCGCCGCGACCAATGATCGCGGGGAGTTGAAACAGTGTTCGGCGGCCGGGAACTGGCCGCCTTGTACGTCGGCAATATAAGCGCCGATCGCATCGGTCGCGGCGCGGCCGAGTTCGGCGTAGCGCTTGACGAACTTCGGAGCCATGCGGTCTTCCAGGCCCAGCACATCGTGCATGACCAGAACCTGGCCGTCGGTGCCGGGGCCCGCTCCTATACCAATGGTCGGGATCGACAGGCTCTGTGACAATTCGGTGCCCAAATCGGCAGGCACGCCTTCGATCACGATGGCGAAGGCGCCGGCTTCTTCTAATGCCTGTGCATCTTCCAGGAGTCGGTCGCGACCACCGGCTTCGTGTCCGAGGCGACGCCCCTGAACCTTGTGCCCACCCATGCGGTGAACGGATTGAGGGGTCAGGCCGATGTGGCCCATGACCGGGATGTCCATGGCGCTCATGCGAGCCACGGTCTCGGCAATGTGCACGCCGCCTTCAAGCTTGACGCATTCGGCGCCGCCTTCCTTGATCATGCGACCGGCGTTGGCCACCGCGTCGGCAATGCTGACCTGATAGGAAAGGAAGGGCATGTCGCCGACAACCAGTGCGCGAGTGCTTCCGCGGGCGACCAAACGGGTGTGGTAGACCATCTCGTCCATCGTCACGCTGAGAGTGTTCTGGCCACCCTGCATGACCATGCCGAGCGAATCGCCGACCAACAGCATGTCGATGCCGGCCGCGTCGGACAGGCGGGCGAAGGTATAATCGTACGCCGTAATCATGGTGAGCTTGCGCTCACCCTTGGCAGCAAGAACGGCTGGAACGGTTACTTTGGCTTCATCAAATCGAAGGGCCATAAAAAAAACCTCCCGAACTGATTCGGAAGGCCTTCGCGAAGGGGTCGCAGAAACGCATAAGGAGCGTTCTCACGAACCATCCGTGGCAGACTTCCCGTCTCGGTCCTTTTCGTGCCGCCAGCCAGGCGGTCGCGAATCAGTCAGATCCAAGCGGTACGTAATGCTGGATACCCTGCCCCATGCTGCCGATCTCTCGAACCAGGTCGGCCAATTGGCCGCCATTCTCGACAAAGTCGATGTCCGAGCAGTTCACCACCAGAAGCGGAGTGTCCCTGTAGCCGTGGAAGAACCTTCGATAAGCTTCCGCGACCTTCTCTAAATACTCTCGGCCAATACGACGTTCGTAAGACCGGTTCCGTTTTCTCAACCTTCGAACCAAGACATCGGTGTCTGCATCCAGAAACACCACCAAGTCTGGCTTTCGTAAACGTGCGTCGAGCAATCCGTAGATCGTCTCGTACAGCGACAGCTCGTCGGGCGCCAGGACCAGTTCGGCGAAGATGCGATCCTTCGCGAAGACATAGTCCGAAACCGTCGCCTGCTCGAAGAGGTCCATCTGAACCAGTTCCTGCTGCTGCCGGTAGCGTTCTACTAAGAAGGAAAGTTGCGCCGTCAAGGCGTAGCGATCCGGGTCTTCGTAGTACCGCGCCAGGAACGGATTTTCCTCAAGCGGTTCGCTTACCAACCGCGCGTCATATTCACGCGCCAGGGCTCCAGCCAGTGACGTCTTGCCAACGCCGATCGGGCCTTCAACCGCTATGTAGCGAACCTCTCGCAGTAACCTCTCCCTAACCGACGCCCTCGTACCAAACCCGACGCGGGGCGTCCAACGCCACAATGGGCGTTTCTTCTTTGCTGTCGGCCCCCAGGACTCGGAACCACCCCCCTATGCGTGCTATTTTGGTCGGATGCCACCTGCCGACACCCCCCTTCCCGCTGCCAGCGCGGCCGGCGAGCTGCTCATGGTCGGCATCCCAGGCCCAACCCTGGACGCGGCAACGGAAGAATACCTCAACAAAATCAAGCCCTTAGGAGTAATCCTTTTTGCCAGAAACACGCCGGATCGCGAGACCCTGCTCAAACTGACCTCGGATTTGCGGGATTTACTACCGGGCGTTTTGTTGGCAATCGACCACGAAGGCGGGCGCGTAGACCGGCTTCCTGCACCGTTTACGCACCTGCCCCCGGCCCTGACCATGGCCCGCAAGGCCGATCCGGCCATGCTTCGCGACGCGGGTACCCTGCACGCCGCCGAGCTGCGGGCGGCAGGCTTCGACATCGATTTCGCCCCGGTTCTGGACGTCCATACCAATCCGGACAACCCGATTATCGGCGACCGAGCGTTCGGCACCACCCCAGAGGAGGTGGCGCACTTCGCCCTTCCCTACATTCAAGGCCTGGCCGAGGGCGGCCTGCTCGGCTGTGCCAAGCACTTCCCCGGCCACGGCGACACCGCCAGTGATTCCCATTTGGAACTGCCAGTGCTCTCGGCGGCCACCCACGATCTGCGCCGCATTCGAGAGTTGGAACTGCGCCCCTTCTCACGCGCCATCGCCCAGGGTGTTCCGATGATCATGACCGCGCACATTTTGGTCGAAGCATTCGACCGCGAGCTGCCTGCCACGCTAAGCCCGCGAATGATCGACGGCTGCCTGCGCAATGAGCTCGGCTACAAAGGTTTCGTGGTCAGCGATGACCTTGAGATGAAAGCCGTTGCCGACCACTGGGGCGTCGGGCCAAGCGCGGTGATGGCCATTCAAGCAGGGTGCGACGCCTGCTTGGTTTGCGTGACCACCGACGCTGCACTCCAAGCACACGACGCCTTGGCCGCGGCCATCGAGGATGGCAAAATAGAAAGGTTCACATTGAGCAAGATCGCGGGGCGCCGTGACAAACTGCTTCGCCGCGCGCGCAAGCATAACAAGGTGCCGCGTGACACTACATGCATCGGAAATGCTGCACATACCGAACTCGCAAGCCGGTTGGCGTAGAGGCAACGTGTGTTAGCCGCCGGTCGCTGACTGGCCACGCAGAAGTATTTAGATCGATGACGTTAAAAAGAAAAAGAAGAAAAAGAAGAAGAGCGGAAAGAGGAAGAGGAGGAATGGGGATGTGGATTAGAAGTGCGGCTTTCGCTGTTTGCACATTGTTGGTTGTGGCCGGACAGGCTCGGGCTGAAGTTGGGATCGACGAAGCTGCGGCTGAAGCCGCCAGTCTCATGCTAACTGCGGAGCGTTTTCCGGCAGGTGATCGCTACGACGTCACCATCACGCCACCGCTGCGGCCGGGATCGGAGCCGATCGCCAGCCTGAGTACAAAACACGTATTGCGCCCCGAGCCAGCGCGAGCTTCGGCTCCAACGGCTGCAACGGCTGCAGCGGCAATGAGACAACCTGCCCGGGCCGCCGCCGCTGCCGATGGTTCAACCGAGCCTGCGGCCTCCGCCGAAGACGCGGGTCAAGACACAACGCTGGCAGCCCGCCACCGCATTGAAGGCGGCTGGACGACCACCCCGTCACAGCCATCACAGCCGTCACAAGCGGCCCGGCCATCACAAGCGGCCCGCCCGGCCGCCGCCGGTGCAAAACCGATCGGGACAGACGTCGCCAGCTCTGCTGCTACGCCCGGCCGACAGCGTGTAATGCAGGTAGGCGCCTACCGCCGACAGCGGTCCGCTACCGAGTTGAAAGATAAACTGGCGACGAGTTTCGACGACGTGTACGTCACTGAGGCTGTGTCGGGCGGCAAGCCCTTGTACCGCGTGCGCGTGGGACCCGGCTCGACAGCAGCAAGCTTCGATGAGCTCAAGTCCAAGCTGCTGGCCAGCGGCTACTCCTGCTTCCCAACGATTGAAACCGCGCGGCC
>JBLFWR010000154.1:0-7677 GCA_047611725.1 Binatia bacterium
CAGCTGAGAGTTTAAGCAACGCGCCTCTTCGCTAAGAGCGATCGCCGAAGAGCTGCTCGCGAGAATCGCGGCGCCCGCGATCAGCGTGCTAAGGAAAGTTTTCATAAGCATCGTGGGTTATACCCACGAAACCGCGCTTGTTGGAATTCGAAACCGACTCAACGATTCCCGATCGGCTCATTCTCGGCGACACGCACGAGCGAGTCGACGGCCGAGCTGGTCAGACTTTTGAGGAATGCAACGAGATCGACAAGCTCGGGCTCGCCAATATCCAGCGCCGCTAAACGCTCGTCCAAACCTGGGTTAGCGGCGCCTCCGGCGACATAAAAGCGCACCACCCCTTCCAGGTCGGCGATCGAACCGTCGTGCATGTAAGGAGCCGTCAGGGCAACATTGCGTAGGCCAGGGGTCCGGAACTTCCACCGGTCGGCGGGGTCGCCGGTGATCTCTGACAGACCCAGATCTATCTGAGGCGTTCGCGGCACAGCGGCAGGGTCAACGTCGACCACCACGCCAGCAGCCGGTTCAATTTGCGCCAGCGGGCCACCACCTACGGTTGTCTGCAGGTAACCCACTCCCGTGTTGTGAAAGTCTTGGTCGGTGAACAATGCGTGTTCATCGTTTACGGTGTGACAGTTGGTGCAGCCCGCACGGCCGGAAAACAACGCGAAGCCGCGCTTGACCGCATCCGAAACCGCCTGCTCGTCGCCTGCGAAACGCCAACGATCAAAAGGACTGCCACCGGCCTCTAAGGTTCGCTCGTACGATGCCAAGGCCGCGCCGAGCGTTTCCATCGTCAAGCCGGTGTCACCGAAAGCCTTTTCAAACCGGCCATCGTAGTCGGACAGGCCACGAATTTTCGACAGAACGAACCCAACGGAAGGGTTCCCCATTTCTTCGCGCGCCAACAACGGCCCCCACACCTGTTGCTCGAGTCGATCCTCGCGACCATCAACAAACAGGCGCGCTAGGTGGCCAACATT
Source organism: Binatia bacterium (assembly GCA_047611725.1). Lineage (GTDB taxonomy): Bacteria > Desulfobacterota > Binatia > UBA1149 > CAITLU01 > JBLFWR01. The sequence goes on from JBLFWR010000154.1 coordinate 984, forward strand.
GAGTACGGTCGGCGCGTTGCGACGCACAACACGCCCTTGGATTCCGACGGAAGTGGCGACCTCGTTGCTCGTAAACCCCTGCGACGGGACGTGGCAAATCGCGCACGAGATGGTGTCGTTGAAGGAAAGACGACGGTCAAAAAACAGCTTGCGACCCAAAGCGACAGCTGCAGGTTTCGGTTCTTCCAGCGAAGGCAACGCGGGCAGCCCGAGCGACGGATCCGGAGTGCCGACAGGGATCGACGGCCGAATGGAATCCGTACTCGCGCGCGCTTCGCTGTCTGCCTGCGCTTCAATATGCAGCGAACGAATGTCAGCAAGCACCGTATCGGCGTGTAGGTAGGACGACGTATAGATGTTCCGAATGCGCTGGTCCCGGTCAACTAGAAATACGCGAAGGATGTGCGAGAGCGTCCCGCGAGGCTCTCCGTTCCGATCGACATCGCGCACGACACTTTGATTCCAGCTCGCCAAAATCGGGTCGAGTTCTTTGACCGATCGCGTTGTCAAAAACCGCCAATCAACCGGTTCACGCCCCAACGACTTCCCCAACGTGTCCATCGCCGCTGGCGTATCGCGAACGGGATCGATGCTTAGCGAAACCAGACGTGTGTGTTCGTAAAGCGAAGGCTGCGCGGAAAGAGCGTGCCGTACTTGCGAAAGAACGAAGTTGGCCAGCGGACAACCGTTCGGGTCGGGGCAGGCGCGATACACGAACGCCAACAACACGACCCGATCGCCGAACAAGGAGTCGAGCTGAAGCTTTTTTCCGGCGCGATCCAGAACGGCTCCGTCTGCGGCCATGCCCAAAGACGGGAGTTCGTAGGTGCCGGGAACCGGCGCGGGGAACGTCAATTCCTCCCAGCCGGGAGCCAGAATCGCTGCCGGTTCAGAATCACTGCGCTGCGTCGTTACGCTAGAAGCCGCGCTCGAAGTAGCGCTCGAAGCCGCGCAACTCAAGACAAACGACACCACGCCTATCCAAGCTGCGACACCAAACAGGAACGACCGCGAACCGACACGCCGGGGCGTACAGCGCTGTGTGCGAACGTTGTTCAGTTTTCCGCCGTCACCGACGTTGCCGGGTCACGCGGCGCGGCGCCGTAAAGAGCCCGCGCGCCAAAGCGCATTTGATGAGGGGCTCCGAGACCAGCCGCGACGAAATCGAGAGAAAACTTCTCTACCAACTCGCTGCCGTCCCAGTCATAGGCCTTGAGGAACTGGACCGGCTCGTCATGGTCTTCCTGCTTCTTATCCCAGTTCGCCAGCAACGAAGACGTGAAGTACACGCGATCGCCATCCCAACTTTGTGAAACCATGTTGACCTGCGGCCCGATTTTCTTTTCGTAGATCAGCTTGGCCGATTCGGGATTGGAAACGTCGAAAAGTCGCGTCGTCCCGTCGTTCCAAGTGTTAACCCACAGCTGGGCATCGTCGGCCGTAATCGAAATGTCGACGGGCAGCGGGACCTTGCTCGCATCGGCAATGTCGCCGATCTCGTGAGCCGTCCAATCCCCCGCGTCATCAGCCCGAACCATCCACAACTTCGATGTCAAAGCCGTCGACGTGAAACAGTAATCATGCTCGGCACCCCAGGCGCAGCGTATTTCTAACGGAGCACCGGGCACGTCGAGAATCTTACGCGGACGACGTTGGTGGAGATCCCAAATCACCATCGTATTGCCAAAACGCTTCATCGCCTCAGCGTCGGCCATCATCTTGCCAAGATCCATCATGTAATTGTTCCAACCGGTGAACGACGATGTGATCAAAGCATTGCGGCGCGGCAACGCTCGCGCATCGTAACCGAAACCATCTGCGAACTGTCCACTTTTGACGGCGCCACCCAAATCTTCGTCGGTCGGCATCCAACGGGTCGTGATGTATTCGCCCTCATTCGTGTACTCGACCAGCGCGGTGCGACCACCGTGGTCTTTGTGATTGGAAAGGCCGGTCACAAGCATGCGGCCGGGCAGAGCATAGGAAGTGTGAGGACCGACAACCCCTCCGCTTGCGGCTGTAAAGTTTTCAATCGTACGGGCCAAGGTCGGTTTTGCAGGATCGCTGTGGACGTCGAAAATGAAGATACGGTTTGTGTCCAAGCCCGATGCCCACAGAAAACGACGATCATCAGTAAAGCCAGAGTGGTGGGCTTCGTTGCGACCCCCAACTGAGAATTGGGCGACAACCTTGCCGTAAGCCTCTGAGTTGGGATTAACGTCAACCGTAACGAGCTTGTCCTGCGCGTCGCCGACCCCCTCCATGCCCAGCGTCCAGACATAGATGAAGTCTTCCTGGCCTGTGATTTTGGCCATATAGGGAGACATGCAGGTTTCATCGGCCACAGCCTCAACGGCGAGGACTGACGCGATGGAAACTATCGCGAGAAGACACGCGGCAATGAACAGGCGCCTGCGCGCCCAACAGCGATTCGTAGTCATAGGGACCTCCGCGCTCTGGCCTGAAAACAGACTGGCGCCGAGAGAAATTAGCAGCGAAGCAGGGCAGACAAAACAAAACCGCCTCAGGAAATTCCCGGGCGGCTACATGTTGATGGATTCGGATCTTTTTTGGGGCAGGGTTTGGTTTCGGAGCGTTTGGCCCTTGAGGGCGGGCGACCGCCTAGAACAGTCCGCGTAGCGCGTGACTTCCCGTCATCTGTGCGAACAAAATTCCACCTGCAACAAACAGGAAGATATCGAGGACAAGACGGCGTGCCATGATGCTGGATGTAATTCTCATTTTCTTCGTTTCCTCTTTCCTAACGGGACTCGGTAACTCGCCAAAGACCCGTTGGGTTGGAAACAAAGCTAACTTCGCGACGGCGAGGCGACAAGGCCGTATTCGACACCGACGCACGAAAATCGTTCTTGGTGTTGCACTCGTGCAAGTTCGGCCAAACTGAAGCCCGAGTAGTGAACCTTGCCAACCAAGATTTCCGCCAGCCACCGCACTTTCTGAATTATTCTTGGCAATCGTCGATTGTGGTTGCACGTTCGGTCGCGACCGTGCTTATGCGGGAGTGCTTATGCGACCGTTCTTATGCGAGCGTGCCTAAGCGGGAGTGCCGGCGTTAGCGGCGCAATGCCGCCGCCCGTCCGGCACGTCGTCCGAAGAACGTACCATCACCGATAGAAAGACCACTTGAGTATCCCGGCGCGGCCAAGCACGCCGTCGTACGACCCGCGGCAAACAGGCCCGCCACCGTTGCATCGTCCGGGTCGAGCACCTCTCCATCAACGCTGGTCGCCAGCCCCCCAAGTGTGAAAGCCGCGAATAGCGACGTATCAACCCGGCAATCGAGCGCTCCAAACGGTGGCACCAACGGCTTCACCCATCGCGGCGCTTTGCGAAAGACCGGGTCTTCGCCATCGGTTGCGTGTCGATTATACAGGGCAATGGTTTGCTCGAGGCTACCTGCGGGAAGCTCCAAGGCCTGCTCGAGTTCGGTCGCAGTCTCGCCCACTCCAACGATTTCTCGGGGCACATCGGGGCGTTCCCAAGTTTCGCTATCCAAGATCAAAAACGCGTCGCCGTCCTGGCGATACACAACATGCTCACCGAGCACCCCGTAGTACGCATCTTCGTTGATGAAGCGCTGGCCGTGCTTATTGACTAAAATTCCCTTGAGCAACGTCTTTGGTGGAACGATGGGAAGCGAGACCGATCCCATAGACATGTTGACCGCCAAACCACCGGCGCCCATCCCCATGCGAATGCCGCGGCCATCGTCACCCTCGGTACCAACACGGAACATGCAGCGCCCCAGAGTCGGTGCATGAGTAGCGACCATCTGCTTGCTGTTGATAAAACCACCCGCAGCCAGAATCACACCGGCCACGGCGCGCACAGTTAGTTCTTCACCGTCGCTTCGTAATACCGCGCCGAGAACCTCGCCGTCATCGGCAACCACCAGCGTTTCGCACAAAGTATCAGTCATGATGCCAGTGGCGGTCGCGTGGAGGGCTTCCATCAGTGTTCGCATGATGAGCCCACCAGCTTGCCCCGGAACCTGCGGCACATGCCCGCGCGGGGCCGGTTTGGCAATGTCTGCGTAGGGCAACGACTCTTCACTGCCAGAATAGACAAGACCGTCGTCGGTTGGCGGCTCTCCGCTGTAGTGCGGGTAGAATACGGCCTTGAAGGGCAGGCCAAGTCCTACAAGCCACTCGTAATGCGCCACGCTCCCTTCGCAGTACAAACGCAGCTTGGCTTCGTCGGCCTGCGGGCCGCACGATGCCTTGAGGTAAGCGAACATGTCTTCGGGAGTGTCGTCGAAGCCGCAAGCCTTTTGCAGCGGCGTGCCACCGCCAAGGTAAATCACACCGCCCGAGACGGCCGATGTTCCACCCCCTCCCCCAGTCCGCTCAGCAACAACGACGCGGGCGCCAGCCGCGCTGGCTTCGAGCGCGGCCGAAGCGCCAGCGCAGCCAAGACCGATCACCAAGACATCGGTTTCTATATCCCAATGCGAAACGTCAGCTGCGCGACGCGGGCGCGAAGGTTGGTTCACGATTCGTCGATACCCGAAGCCGCCCTATCTTTTTTGTCGAACATCGTCGAGATGTGGGAGACCGACTTGATCGATTCGAAAAGTTCGAATGTTCGGCGATAGCCGGTTGCCGCAATACGCCAACCTTCCGCGGTCTTGACGTACTCGTCTTCGTAGAACGCCGCGCCGCGCATTTGCGTGTCGGCATCTCGAAAGACAACTAGGTCTTCCAGGTACCAAACTCCGCGAGCGTGGGTGGCATCGATCAGCTCTATTTCGGGGTGGTGGCCGTGGTGCATACTTACGATTCGTGGCGAACCGAGCGCTGAGGACAAGAACTCGACGATCGCGGCACGGCCCGACTGGGCGTACTTCCCCGCATCGTAGGAGGTCGTCGCGTCGTCGGTCAAAAGCCGACCGACGCCCTCCCAATCTTTGGTATCCAGGCAACGAAAGTACGCGTACTTCACCTGACGAATCGCTTCGAAATCATCCATGTCGCTCTCCATGTCGCTCTCCATGTCAGAGCAAAGCCGCCTTAGCGGGAAGCCTATTCAGAACCCGTCTCGGCGTCTGAAATCTGGCCCTCTTCCAGGAGAACCGGGTACTGGTAACTGAAGCCGAAATCGCGATCGATTCCGAGTTTGCCGGTGACCGTGACGGTTGCGCCGACCTCGGCCAGAGCATCAGTGGTAACCGTGAGATCATTCTCGCCGGTTGCTGAAGCAGTTCCATCGCGCAGGTGCAGCCAGTTGTGCCCCATGATGGCCTTGTTCACCTTCACGACCCGAGCGCGAAGCGTTACGATCTGGCCGTCCAGTTCCGCCTTTCCGTCAAAGATTTCCGCGACGGTCTTGCCACCATCGGGTCGCTCGATGCCGGAGTACTCTAACTCCGCCGGTGGCGTGACGGCGCTCGGCAAATGCCAAACCTTGTTACCGTCACCGTCCGAAAGCTTACCGTGCCCAGGAAGCGGCGCGGTCATCGGCATACCGGGCTTTGCCGGTACCGCAGGAACTGCTGGCATCGCAGGCACTGCTGGGACCGGGCTCTCTGCCTGCACCATCGTGGGTGTCAAAAATAACGACACGAGCGAACAAACGATCAAAGAATTTTTCATATTCTACTTTGCCTCCGGGCGTGAAGTGGGACGACGAGGGACATAAGCGCAACAACCAGGTGCGCATGGATAAGAGCGTGCGCCTCGCTCACCAACACTTTGCGGCTCACGTCCGCAAAGGTGATCGGCGATGAGTTCGCGTAACCCAGAAACAAAACGAGGAGCGATCCCGACTGTTGCTGCCCGCTTCATCGGCAAGTCGAGTCCGCCAGCAACAGCCCGAGCTTCAGTATCAAGATCGAAAAGAACTTCCATGTGATCCGAAACGAAGCCGATCGGAATCAAGACAACAGCTCCCACCCTGGCTGCGGATAGCGCGCGCAGGTGATCGCAAATATCGGGCTCAAGCCAAGGCTGCGTCGGCGGGCCACTGCGCGACTGGAAGACCAAATCAAAAGCACTATTGGGTGCGGCCGCTGCGGCAACCAAGGCCGCAGCCTCGCGAAGTTCGACTTCGTAGTCAGAGCCGGTGGCCATCGCCATCGGAATCGAGTGGGCGGTAAAAACCAAACGGGCGCCAGCGCCGGCATCGCCAAGCTCTTCCAGGGCCACCTTGGTGTTGGCGATCATCGTGTCGATGAACGACGGGTGGTTCCAATACGGTGCAAGCTTCTCGACAATCGGCGCCCGCTCGCCCACCACTTCGCGCGCCCGATCGATGTCGTCAAGGTACTGCCGACAAGCCGAATACGAGCTGAACGCGGATGTCGTAACCGCCACCGCTCGTCGAACCCCATCGTCCGCCATTTTTGACAACGTATCGGCCAGCATCGGGGTCCAATTGCGGTTCCCCCAATAAAGCGGCAGGCGCGGGCCTTCGCGCTCGAGCTCTGCACCCAGCGCGGCCAACAGATCTCGACACTGACCGTTGATCGGAGAAATTCCCCCGAACTGGAAATAGTGCTCGCCAACCTCGGCAAGGCGTTCGGGCGGAATCCCCCGCCCCCGGGTGACATTCTCAAGGAAGGGAATCACGTCGTCAGGGCCCTCAGGCCCCCCAAACGACAACAGCAATACGGCGTCAAACTCGGGTTGGGTGATCTGAGGCATGGCCGCGGATCTTGACATGAGCACACCAGAGG
>JBLFWR010000155.1:0-7610 GCA_047611725.1 Binatia bacterium
TTTGCGACTCAATGTAACGTGCTCCGTCATGCCACATGTGTGGCCCGGAACCTGACATTTCTACATTGGAGAAACCGGACATTTCTATATTGCAGCTACACTCAGGCGTCCGATAACGTAATTTACGTCAACTAAACTCTCGATGCAGTTCGTTCGTTCATCGACCGTGCGGGACGATGCTGGCCGGATGGCGCAGCCCCTCGGCTGCCCGTCGTTACTCGATGCAGAGATCGTTCGATGTGCGGAACGTATTGTTGCGCCATCGCGTGTCGCCGCAGGCGTTACTGTCGCTCACGTCATTCGTCCCGCTTTCCAGTGACACGACGTCCTCGATGCGATTGTCGAACCCACCGCTGGCGCGCAAGCCGTTGGTGGCGTTGTTCATCGAGCGCCCCCCGCGGATCGAGGTCGGGCCGGCCGCGAGATCGAAGCCAGCGCCGCCGTTGCTGGTGGTAGAGCATCTCTTCAGGCGGCTGCCGCTTCCCGCACTGACCGAGAAGCCGTGGCCCGCGTTGTGGATCGCCACGACGCGGTCGACGCGATTGTCATTGCCCGCGACCACCACGCCTTCCTGAGTGTTGCGTATGGCGATACTGCGCTTGAGGCGATTGTCGTTGCCCGCAAGCTCAAAGCCCTCGCGTCCGCTGGTGGTTGCGGTGTTGGCCTTGAGCCGATTGCCGTTGCCACCGACGAGAAAGCCTTCCTTCTGGTTGTTGACTGCCGCGTTGGAACTCAGCTTCGTCGCATCACCGGCGACCACAAAGCCTTGATCGTTGTTGTTAGTAGCCGTGCATTCGGACACACGGTTCGCCGAGCCCGTAAAGTTGAACCCCGAGGCGTTGCCGTTAGTGGCCGCGACTCCCCGGAGGGTGTTGCTATCACTGGCGACCAGTACGCCGTCTCCCGAACTGGCCTTGACCGCGAAGTCGGTCAGCGTGTGGCGGCCGCTACCGCCCAGGCTGACCCCGAAGGCGTTACAGCCGCGCACCGATCCGTTGCTGAGCCTCACGCCGACTCCAAGAATCGCGATGCCGTCAGCGGGGTCGATCACGCTGCAGCGAACCTGAAAGCCGTTCAGGTCGACCGTGGCCGGCCCGGTGATGGTCAGCGCAGCCACGCCGGCACCCGTACATCCGTCCACGTCGGCGGTCAGGACGACTTTGCTTCCCGGCTCAACGGCGTCGCCGCAAACGAGCTGGGCCTGGGCCGAGGTGGCAAGGACGAGGCAAAACAAGGTCGAAGTTGCGACGGTTCGAAGCTGAGAAAGAACAGGATGCGAACGGGGATGGCGGCAGAAAAAGTGCATCGGCCCACTATGGCGCGAACGGGAACCGCTAAATAGGGAATTTACGAGCATCGCGGCTGTGGGTGCCGAGGAATCCTGCAATTCTCAGGTCGCTACTCCACTCCTATTCCGGTGACCGCGTCGCAGCGGATGAGCAATGAGTCCAAGAGCGCCTCTTCTCTCAAGTGAGCGATGGCGAGGTAGTCTGGATCAGCCGGGAGTTTCTCGAATGCCTCCCAGCTCGGCCACTCCACGATGAAGAACAAGTCTGGATTCCAATCGCCGATAAGGGACATGGTCGGGGCGTAGCCCTGTTTCATTGTTGCCCCGTACTTGGCAACGAACGGTCCGGCGGCCAGAGCATATTCCGCATACTTCTCGGCGCCGCCATCAGGCTTAAACCAAAGAGCGTTGAGCATATAGACCTTCTGATCAGCCATGAGTTTGTTCCTATCTTTTCGCGATTAGCGGGCGGCGAGAAAATTCGCGCCCTGCGGTGAACCTGAATCGACCTGCCCCGTTTGGCAAATCATAGCGGCCAGCTGAATTCGGAGTGCCGAGTCGCGGAATTCACCGCCTAGAACCGGAGCGATTGCGAAAGTGAATCCAGGGCGGGCGTTGCAATTCCTTCCGCAGAGCCTCGGTTGCGGTAGTTCTCGATCATGAGCCGGGTCTGCGCCCGCACTTTGGTAAAATGGAACGCGAGTTCACGCTCCACGGGAAATGGCGCGACCAGTGGTGCATAGGCGATGGCCTTGACGCCTGCCGCCGCCATGAGCCGGTGCAGGACGGGTCTAAACTTTTCGCGGTGGTAGGCACAGCTGACTTGCAAAGCTTCTGTCGCTGCACGCCGCGCCGGTTGTTGATGTTCCTGGGTACGGAAGCGCCCGAGCGACCAGCCGGCGACTTCGAGACTCGCCATCGCGGGGACTGAGATCGCGGCGGTGACGGCGTAAGTGAATTGCAGATCAGTGGCCAGTGACGTCTTGGCTCCACCCCGCGCGAGGGTTTGCTGGATCGCACGCGTCTCGGGAATGTTCGGAGCGAACCGCGACATCGCCAAGGGCGGTAGGTAGTACGTCACCCCGTGTTGGTTGCCAGCCGTGGCATCGCACTCTCCTGGCAAGAGAGATTGGTAGGCGATGAACTGGATCATTCCCTGAATCAGTCGTTCATCGCCCACCGACGAGGCAATAAATTCACGATCGGCCAAATCGGGCTGTAGGTAGAGAACGCGAGTGTGGGCGGAGAGATTTTTCGTTAGCCGCGGCAGCCACTCTCCGTGTAGAGCGTCGGAGGCTACTGTGATCCAGATGAGATCCCATGACCGCTCGGCGGCAGCCTCGACGTCGCAGAGGCAACTGAAGTCACGAAAGGTCTCGTGCGGATAGGTAGTTTAAAAACCCTGCCGCGTCCGTGGTTCGCTGCCCACGGTTGATGCTGGCCGGTTGGCGCGGGAACTGGATTATGAAGGGCCCCAGGGCGAGTACATGGTCGCGCTTGAGAACACGGCGACCATTCACAACGTGATCGTGTGCACGCAGTGCTCGTGTACCGCATGGCCAGTCCTCGGGTTGCCGCCGGATTGGTACAAGTCTCCCGAATACCGGGCACGAGTGGCTCGGGGCCCTCGTCCCGTTTTGCGCGAACTTGGTTTGGAATTGCCTGAGAGTGTGAAGATTCGCGTCTGGGACACGACTGCCGAAACTCGCTACTTCGTGTTGCCGTTGCGGCCCGCGGGTACACAAGGGTGGAGCGAAGAGCAGCTACGCGAAATCGTGACGCTCGATTCGATGATCGGTGTGGCGGTTCTGTAAACGATACATCTCACACGCCCAGAAATTCCACCGTGCGCGAGTAAAGACCGAGCATCTCGATGTCTTCCGTGAGATCTGAGCCCTTGGGCTTTTTTACGAGATAGCCGGCAATATTACGTTCGTAGGCTTTACGCTTGTCGTGCTCGTCGCTGGACGTGGTCAAGACGAAAACCACTGTCGGCGCTAGTTCAGCGTCGTTGCGGATCGAGTCGAGAAACTCAATGCCGTTCATGCGGGGCATATTCAGGTCTAGCAAAACAATATGGGGTTTTGGCAGGGGGCCTTGGCCGTTCTGACCGCGAAGAATTTCCAGGGCTTCGACTCCGTCACGCGCAACGACGATAGGGCTAGGGATTCCCGCTCGTTTAAACGAGCGCTTTAGAATCATTACATCAACGTCGTCGTCTTCGACCAGAAGAAACGTCACTTTGTTTTTAGACATACTCGCCCACTTCTTCCGCCTGCGTCTTCGCCCAAGTAAAATGAAAGGCCGCGCCCCGATCCCCTACCGGTGATGTCACAGCTACTGTTCCACCGTAAGCGCGGACAAGCTTTTCCACGACAGCCAAACCAATTCCGCTGCCTTCGATTTCGTCGCGTCGCATCAGGGTCTGGAACATCTCGAAAATTCGCTCCTGGTACTGTTCAGGGATGCCCGGGCCGTCGTCACTGACCGTAAACTCGAAATGCGAGCCGAGGTCACGGCTGCTGATCTCGATGGTCCCCTCGTCGCGGTCATGGTGTTTGATCGCATTACTGATCAAGTTTTGGAAGACCTGCTTCAACGGGACCTCCGTCGCGGTCATTGTCGGTAAAGTTTCCGAAATCTTAATGACCAGCGAAGGCTTAGGCGCGAGCATTTCGACCACCTCAGGTACTAACAGGCCGGTATCGACCACAGTCGGTTTTGCTTCCTCGCTTCCCGCTCGCGCGTACTGCAGCAGGCCGTCCAGTAGTGCGCCAAGGCGTGCGATGCGCCCGCGCAGCAGCTTCATGTGCTCCTGACTGTCCTGGGAAATGTGATCGGCGAGATCCTCTTCGAGCCACCCGGCTAGATTGTCGATGGCTCGAAGCGGCGCCTTCAGGTCGTGGGATGCGACGTAGGCGAATCTCTCAAGATCAGCGTTAGAGCGTTCAAGCTCGTTTACCCGCTGCGCTAACGCGACCTTGGCGGTGTTCTGCTCGGTGATGTCATTGAGAACCAGAATAAGATCCGTCGAATCGCCGCCACCGCGATGGAGAGGAGAAACCGACACGAGCACAGGAATGGTCGTGCCAGTTCCCACGGATAACTCGCGCTGTACGGAGGAATGACGAACGTTCAGAAGGTGAACAAGCTCGGCCCAGTCACCGGATAGAAGAGTTGAAACGTTGCGGCCGAAGAGATCGTCGCCCTTCGAGTCCAGCGCTTCTCCAGTCGCGCGATTGGCCGATCGTATTCGGCCGTCGGGAGCTACGACCAGCATGAGCTCGGTCATCGAGTTTAGAATGCTGTCTACGTAATCCCGAGACCGTGTCATGCTTTCGACCTGTGAGAGCATGTTGTTGAAACTTTCGGTCAGTTGTCGAAACTCGTCGGACCCGGATGGCTCCATGCGATAGGCCAGATCGGCCGAGCCACCAACGCGCTCGACGCCCGTCATAAAACGCTTAATGGGATTGGCGACTAACGATGCTGTTGCGAAAATGCCCGTGACCACCGCGGTCACGCTCAATAGAACACCAAATAGAACAAACATCTGCCGTCGCTCGACCGGCGCGAGAGCGCCGTCCCGGCTGTCGCCAACGGCCAGGCGCAGGTTTGGAAATCCTGCGATTCGAGCTTCCGCTCGAACCCAACCCTCTTCTGCGTCATCGTCGTGAAGCGCATTCGCGGGGTTTTCGAACGTCCCGTTGGAGGAAAAAATCACGCCGCCGGCCCTCGTCGTAACTGCGTAGACATCGGCCTGAATCGGTAGCTGTACGAGACGGGCTAATTGCCCGGCGTCATAGTCAACAACGATGATGCCTTCCGGAAGACCGGAATACTCGACCGGAATCGCGACGATCAATCCCTTGACTGTTACTTTTACGACCGAGTGCCCTTCCATGACATCGGCCACCCAATGGGCGTCGGCGTAGGTCACACCGGGGGTATTGGAAGCGATACGTCTTCCTCGATAGTCGGCCAGGGTCACTTGTCCAAAAGCCGGACCCGGGAGGCGCAGCGATTGGAACAGAGGCGGAATGTATTGATCGCGCTCGCTGGTGTCGACGAGACTGTTAATCACCAGGTCGTTGGTCGCGACGGTTTTGGCACTGTCGATGATGCTCTGTAGACCAATGGCGATCGCGGTCGAGGACTGCGCGGCCACCCGCTCAAGACGAGTATGTTGCTGGTCCAAGGCCACGTTGTAGACCAGGCGCGCGGTGAGCAACCCGACGACCAACAGCACGATAACCGTTGCGGGCAAGACCTGAACCAGAACCCGGGGCAGAATTCTGTTGGAGCCAAACACCGAGTTCACCGTGTTTCCATCGGCACGATGGCGCCCACTTCGTCAAAACGACTAAGGCGAAAATCTCGCGCGTCCAAAGCGTCGTGTCGCTGCGGCGTGAAGGCTGGCTGATAGTTGCGCATCAATCCTTGATGAGGAGGTAGTTGTTCGAGTTGGTTCCGGACTTCCGATCGATCCGTTGAGCCGGAACTTTCGATGGCTAGGCGCAGCAGGTGAATGAGGTCGTAGGCGTGCGCGATTCCAGCGGGCGAGCGAAGACCCGCGGTTGCTTCGCAGGGGCCGAATTGTTTGCAGTACTCATCGTGCACACGCTTGGCCCGGTCAGGAAACGGCGGGGTGAGAAAGGAAAAGGTCTGCAGGAAGGATAGATCGATCGCGGCAATGTTCTCTGCTGCCTGGTTGAAGAAGTTGCCTCCCGTGATGCCCCAGTGGGAAATGATCGGCAGTCTGTTTTCGGGCTGCATTCGCGCGAGATCACGAACCGCCACCAGGCCGTCGTTGGGGTTGGCAACTAACAAGATGACATCTGCGCCGCCGGCCGCCAGGGCCTGGAACTGCTCTGTCAGCACCGGTTCTCCGCTGTTGAACCACTGGATCACCGGCGGCTCGAGGCCGATCTGTCGCACTGCTGCCTTCATCGCTTTTTCGTTGGAACGTCCCCATGCCGTGCGCCACAGCAGGAGGCCGGGCCGTTTGAACCCGCGAGACTGCGCCGCACCGATAAGAAAACTCGCCGCGTGTTCGTCACGAACAGAAACGCGAAAGACGAAGTTCGGATCGTAATCGTTGTCCACAATAGGTGTGCCGGCAGCCCAGGGCCCTAAATAGATCAGCTTGTGTTGATGGATGGTTTCGAGTTCGGCCAGTGCCACAGGCGTGTGCAATCCACCCAGGACAGCGACCAATTCTTCTACTTCGGCGAGCGCGAGAATATTGTCGATCCCGCGGGCCGGATTGCCGCGGTGGTCTTTAACGATCAACTCCAGCGGGCGACCGAGCACACCGCCTGACGCGTTGATCTCGCTGATGGCGATGAGGGCGCCGCGGCGAATGGCTTCACCGCTTTGCGCGGCGCCGGAAGACATGTCGGCATCCAGGCCGATCCGAATCGGGTCGTGCGCTGCCTGGGCAACCGCGGCGTAGGCGAGCAACACACCCGTAGCCAGCCATGATCTTGAACAGATTGAAGTCATAAGTGGAGGACCGGCCGCAGCAGGCGCCAAGCCGGTAACTTCGCACTGTTTCAACGTTGCGGAAAGTGCCCCCGAAATCTCTCCCCGTCGTTCGGGATGTCGGCGGTTGGCATGGTCGGGGTCGGGGTCGGGGTCGGGATCGGGATCGGGATCGGGATCGAGATCGAGCTTCGCGGCACCGAGCTAGTTACAGCAATCTGCTTCGCGTCTGCGCGCGCTGCGCCAAGCGAATGCGGCGATGGCCAAGGATGCGGGGATGATGATCACTGGATTATCCAGCTGGGTTAACGACGCCGCCACGCCGCCGCCGATCAACGCAGTGGCCGCCAGCGGTACCCCGCAGCAAAGAACCAGGGCTGCGCCGACACCCATCCCGCCTGCCTTGGCCAGCGCTGCAACGGTTCCGGAGGGAGGCACCTCGCCGGACGGTGTCGCGGCGCCGGAAGTCCCGTCTTGCGAAGCAACAAGAGCAAATAAGCTGGAATCCGGCGCCAACCCGCCAATCGTCAAGCGCAGTCGGTCGGGGGTGGCCCCCAATGCAAGCCCCCATTCAAGCGACCCACAGCAGCCTTTCTCGAACGCGATCAGTTCCTCAAGCTTGGTCTGCATCTCCGGGGATGACGCAAAATCCAAGGCGATGCCGGAGCCTTCTGCCAGGCGCTCGACGCCCAGGGCCAAGGGTAGGAGATCACTGCGCAGCGTCTGCGCGCGGCTGGCCAGTTGGTCGGCAGGCAGGTCGCAGATCGCGGCGACGTCTTCGGGGACTTGGGCAACTTGGGGCGGTTCGGGGGCTGTTTCAGAACTCATGGAAAAACCC
>JBLFWR010000156.1:0-7606 GCA_047611725.1 Binatia bacterium
GCCCTGAAGACATTGATGCGTCCTACGAACGCGCCTCGACGGCGATTGAGCGTACCGTTGTGCAGCTTCAACAAGCGCGCCCAGTGGCGCCGCAGGCGAGCGCTGTTGCGTTTGAGGTGCCCGAGTCTAACCTGACTCCTGCTCAATATGGAGAGGCGGTAGAGCGTTGTCGCGAATATATTCGGGCTGGCGACATCATTCAGGTCGTGATTTCCCAGCGTTTCGAACAGCGATTGGCCTCGCATCCATTCTCGATTTACAGGGCACTACGTACGATCAATCCGTCGCCCTACATGTTCTACCTAGACCTTGGCCAGGAAACTGTTGTCGGAGCATCACCGGAAATGATGGTCGAAGTGCGAGATGATCGCGCTTCGGTTCGCCCGATTGCGGGGACGATCCGTCGTGGCGCCGATCCTGCCGAAGATGAGGCGCTCGTCGAACGTTTGCTTGCCGACCCAAAGGAGCAGGCTGAACACATCATGCTGCTGGATCTTGGGCGCAATGATATTGGACGGGTGGCGAAAATCGGTTCGGTGGCCGTTGACGAGGAGATGACGGTAGAGCGCTACTCGCATGTTCATCACATCGTTTCCCACGTCAGCGGTACGTTGCGCCCCGACTGTGACCGCTTTGATGCATTTCGCGCTACATTCCCGGCCGGAACCCTGTCAGGAGCCCCGAAGGTTCGAGCCATGGAGATTATCGAAGAGATCGAGGAGACTCGCCGCGGCGTGTACGGGGGAGCCGTCGGCTACATCGATTTCGGCGCCAACATGGACACCTGCATCGCGATCCGTACGGTCTTTATCAAAGACGGACGTGCCTACGTTCAGGCGGGGGCCGGAATCGTCGCCGACTCGGATCCCGCGGCTGAACAGGCGGAATGCCTAGCCAAGGCACGGGCGATGATGCTGGCGTTGGAGAAAGCGGTCGAACTTGAGGGCGGATCAGTGGCAGGCTCGACCGATAACGATGGTCCGGCAGTGAAAACATCATGAAGTCCGTTCTCGGAATACTTGCGCAAGGTATTAATCTTTCAGAGAAAGAGATGGAGAGCACTGTCGGCCTGATCATGGACGGTGAGGCCACTGCGGCGCAGGTCGGGGCCTTCCTGGCCCTTTTGCGGGCCAAGGGCGAAACGACCGAAGAGTTAATTGCTGCGGTTCGGGCGATGCGCGCGCGGGCTCTGCCGGTGATTGCTGCAGGGCCGTTGTTGGACACCTGCGGGACCGGTGGGGATGGCTTAGGGACGTTCAACATTTCGACAGCGACCGCGTTCGTGTGTGCAGCGGCTGGAGTCAGGGTCGCCAAGCACGGAAACCGGGCAGCGTCGGGCAAAGTCGGGGCGGCCGATGTGTTGGAAGCTTGCGGTGCAACAATTGAGCTGACGCCCGAGGCCGCTGTGACGCTGCTCGAAGAGACCGGGATTACGTTTCTATTCGCGCCTGTTTTTCATCCAGCGGTTAAGTATGTGGCCGGGCCACGTCGCGAGCTCGGATTTCGCACATTGTTCAATCTCACTGGCCCACTGTGCAATCCGGCTGGGGCCGAACATCAGCTTGTAGGGCTGTTTGCTCGCGAATGGATGGAGCCGGTCGCCGATGCCCTACTCGCACTCGGGACTAACCGGGCTTTAGTCGTGCATGGGAGCGACGGTGGTGACGAAATCACAATTGCGGGACCGACCGCGGTTCTCGAAGTTGATGCCGCTGCAGGCGGAACTCAAGCTTACGAAATTCGGCCAAGCGATTTCGGAATTCAAGAACGTCCGGTTGAAGAGTTGGCCGGTGGCGATGCTGCGCACAACGCTGCATTGCTCGGGGAGGTTCTTGGCGGCGCCCCCGGTGCGTTGTTTGACGTGGTTGCGATGAATGCGGGTGCCGCGCTGTACGCTGCGAAGGCGGCCGATACGATTGCCGCTGGAGTGGCGCGCGCTACGGCCGTGCTCGGACAGGGGACGCCTGCAGTAGTGTTGCGACGGTTTGTTACTCGAAGCCAGGAGTTAGGGTCGTGATTCTCGACGATATTCTTGCCGCCAAAGTCGAAGAAGTTGCGGCTGCAAAGGTACGGGCTACGGTCGATGAACTGCGAGCACGCCCTCTTTATTCGGAGCCTCGTCGAGGCTTTATCCAAGCGCTGCGCGACCAACAAGGTCGTGCCATCATTGCCGAGATAAAGAAGGCTTCGC
This sequence comes from Binatia bacterium, assembly GCA_047611725.1. GTDB lineage: Bacteria > Desulfobacterota > Binatia > UBA1149 > CAITLU01 > JBLFWR01. The sequence goes on from JBLFWR010000156.1 coordinate 2,192, forward strand.
CGTCCAAAGGAGTGATTCGCACCGATTTTGATCCTCAGGCTCATGCGCGTTCCTACGAGCAGGCAGGCGCATGTTGCATCTCGGTCTTAACGGATGAGCGTTGGTTTCAAGGCTCGCTGGCGTTCTTGGAGCAAGTTCGGGCGGTGACCACCGTTCCGTTGTTACGCAAGGATTTCACCGTCGATCCGTATCAAATTATTGAAGCCCGCGCGTCGGGCGCCGATGCTATCCTACTGATCGTTGCCGCCTTGGACGACGAGCGTTTACGTTCGTTGGCAGCCGTGGCCCGTGGAGAGGGACTTGATGTTTTGGTTGAAGTTCACACCGCCGACGAATTGAAAACGGCGCTGGCTGCGGAAGTCGATCTCATCGGCGTGAACAATCGCGACCTGCGAACGTTCGAAACTTCGATCAACACCACCCGTGTTCTCGCCGCCGTGGTACCGGAAACAGTGACACTGATCAGCGAAAGCGGCTTCAAACACCCTCATGAACTCGGCCAGCTTGAAGCGATTGGCATCGACGGTTTTCTTATCGGGGAAAGCTTTATGCGCGAAGCTGATCCGGGCCAGGCGTTGTCGTTTTTTCTTGGCCGATGACGTGGGGGTGTGGGTCAAAATTTGCGGGATCACCGATCCATCTGACGCCGTTGTTGCCATGAAGGCTGGCGCTGATGCGATTGGTGTGAATTTCCATCCGCCAAGCGTTCGCTACTGCTCAGTCGACAAAGCATTGGCCGTCCGCGCAGCCCTGCCCGAAAAGTTTCCTGTGTACGGCGTTTTCGTTGATCGCAGCCGCGACCAGATCCAAGAGATGCTCGACGTCGGTGCGATCAATTGTGTCCAGTTGCACGGAAGCGAATCCGCGGCTGAAGCCGAAGGCTGGCCTGTTGCGGTGATTCGAGCAGTTCCGGCCGGCGGACCCGAGGCGCTGCGAGAGGCCATGGCGGCTGCTCGCCGCTACCGGCTGCTCGTTGACAGCCCGAGCGGTGGTGGAAGCGGTCAAACCATAGCCGGAGACGCCCTAGTCGGGATTGCGCTGGGGGAAATCGTGCTGGCCGGTGGTCTGACACCGCAAAATGTCGCTGCTAAGATCGCTCGTTATCGACCATTTGGTGTGGACGTGGCGGGGGGCGTTGAGTCGACTCCGGGGGCCAAGTCCCACGACAAAATTAGGGAGTTCATCGATCATGCACGCGCTACCTGATGCTAGCGGACATTTTGGCAAGTACGGGGGACGCTACGTTCCTGAGACCCTCATGCCAGCACTTTTGGAGCTGGAAGCGGCCTACGCCCGTTGGCATGAAGATCCCGACTTTCTTTCGGAATTGGCGACCTTGTCGCGGGAGTATACGGGACGCCCGACACTCCTGTATTTCGCTGAACGCCTGAGCCGCCAAGTTGGCGGCGCTCGCATCTACCTGAAGCGGGAAGATCTGTGCCATACCGGCGCGCACAAAATCAACAATGCCCTAGGACAGGCTCTTCTTGCCAAGCGCATGGGCAAGAAGCGTGTCATCGCTGAAACTGGCGCGGGCCAGCATGGTGTTGCGGCCGCTACGGCGTGCGCGCTGATGGGGTTGGAATGCGAAGTGTTTATGGGTGCGGAGGATGTGCGGCGTCAGTCGCTGAATGTCCTGCGGATGCGTTTGCTGGGCGCGAGCGTGCGTACGGTCGACAGCGGTTCGCGCACCTTAAAAGATGCGATCAACGAAGCGTTTCGCGATTGGGTCACATATGTTGACAGTACCTACTATCTGATCGGTTCGACGATGGGGGCCCATCCCTATCCTATGATGGTTCGCGATTTCCAGTCGGTTATTGGTATCGAAGCTCGTGAACAGATGCTTGCCGTTGAAGGGCGGCTCCCCAACGTCCTAGTTGCGTGTGTCGGCGGTGGCAGCAATGCGATGGGACTTTTCTATCCATTCATCGGTGACGAGGGCGTAGCGATGGTCGGTGTTGAGGCCGCAGGTGGCGGTCTCGATGCGGGCGCGCACTCGGCGTCGATCACGTGTGGTACCACCGGAGTGTTGCACGGTAAAAAGAGTCTGCTTCTTCAAGACGAGCTCGGTCAGGTCAAAGAAGCGCACTCGGTCGCCCCTGGCCTGGACTACCCGGGCGTCGGCCCCGAGCATGCTTGGTTGGCCGATACCGGACGTGCCACCTACGTAGCCGTCACCGATGACGAGGCCATCGACGCACTTCAGCTCCTTTCACGCACCGAAGGCGTTATTCCGGCATTGGAAAGTGCCCATGCCGTTGCGCACGCGATCGCTATCGCCAAGGACATGCCCGACTCGGAGATCGTGCTCGTGAATTTGTCGGGTCGCGGCGACAAAGACATGCCCGCCGTTGCGGAGTATTTGGGAGTGGAAGTTTAGGAACATGGGACGCATCACACGCTGTCTGGATGAACTTCGCGCCGAGGGACGTTCCGCGTTGGTACCGTACTTTTGCGTCGGTGATCCCGACCTTGATACCACCAGGAAGTCTGTTTTAGCGGCGGTCGAGGCCGGGGCCGATATCATTGAACTAGGGGTCCCGTTTTCTGATCCGATTGCCGATGGTCCGGTCATTCAAGCCGCGAGTCAACGGGCATTGAACGCGGGATCATCGTTGCCTCGGGTGCTTGAACTCGCCGAGTCGCTACGCCGTGACACTGACGTCCCACTAGTCTTGTTCGGCTACTACAATCCGATTTTTCGCTACGGTGATGAAGCGCTAGCCAAGGCTGCCGCCGCCGCTGGTATCGATGGCATTCTTTGCAGCGACCTTCCTCCCGAAGAGGCTCGCAGCTTGGTCGACGCGTCGCGGGCCAATGGTGTGGACTCGATATTTCTACTTGCACCGACCAGTGGTGACGAGCGCATTGATGCGGTCGCCGCGTTTGCCAGCGGGTTTATCTACTTCGTTTCGGTGACCGGAGTCACAGGCGCTCGCGTTAGTGCGCCCGAGGGAATCGATAAGCTGGTCGCCCGCGTTCGGGAGCGCACGGGCCTTGCGGTTGGAGTCGGGTTTGGAATTTCCACAGCCGATCAGGCGGCTGCAGTTGCCGGCTACGCCGAGCTGGTGATCGTTGGTTCCGCAATCGTTCGCAAGATGGAAGAAGCTGGCGCCGAGCGTGCTCCTGAAGTGGTGCGAGAGTTTGTTGCCGAGTTGCGAGGAGGGTTGAACCGCGCAGCAGGGAAGGGGAGTTGAGCGACGCCTGGCAACGAACCGTAGACTGGCTCTACGCTCGTGAGGCACGCCTGGGCATGGACTTTCGTTTGGAAAGGCTCGAGCCGGTACTCAAGCGTTTAGGCTCTCCTCAATTGCGCCTTCCAGTCGTCCACATCGCCGGCACCAACGGAAAAGGGTCAGTGGCGGCGATGCTTGAATCTGTATGGCGCGCAGCTGGTTTTCACACTGGTCTGTACACCTCGCCGCACCTCTTGTCGTTTTGCGAGCGCATCCGCCTAGACGGAAAATCGGTACTGCCCGATGACGTTGTTGATCTTGTCGCCAGGGTGCGAGTTGCAATGGAGGCGGAAGACGTCGACCTGACGTTCTTCGAAATCGCTACGCTTGCTGCGCTTCTGGCTATGGATGAGGCAGGTGTCGACGTCGCGGTCCTTGAGACCGGTCTTGGTGGGCGCCTTGACGCGACCAATGTTTGCAAGGCCAAGTTGGCTACGGTGATCACGTCGATCGCACGTGATCACGCCGAGTATCTTGGCGACGACCTGAGCGCGATCGCTACCGAGAAGGCCGGGATCTTCGCTGCCGGTTGTCCCGCATTTACCGGCGTAACGGATTTAAACGTGCTCGATGTTTTGGACGAACAGGCTCGTCGCGCGGGTACGACATTGGCGGCCCTCGGTCGTGATTTCGACGATGCCGAGACCCCGGCTCCGGGGCTCATCGGAGAGCATCAGAAACGAAACGCGGCTCTGGTTGCGGCCGTGGTACGAGAGCTAGGCTCGTTGTTGCCGGTAGGGGAAAGCGACCTTAGTGCGGGGCTTGCTGATGCGCGCTGGCCAGGGCGTTTCGAACGCGTGGCGGATGAGCCGACCGTGATCGTGGATTGCGCTCACAACCCAGCGGCGGTCGATGCGCTCGTCGAAACGCTGGAAGCTGCGGCCTTGGACGCACCGATGGCGTTGGTTTTCTCCGCGATGGCCGACAAGGAATGGCCTGCGATGTTGGATCGGCTCGTTCCCCATTTTTCTGCCGTGGTGTTGGCACCTCTCGCGATGCCGCGCGCATTGAAGCCTTCGATTGCCGCGGCCTATCTCGACGGCGCGTTGCCCGTGCACCTGGCCGAGTCCGCGACAGCCGCGTTGGCCCGTGCGCGTCGGCTGGTTGGCGCGGCAGGCACCATCGTTGTCGCGGGATCCATCTTCCTTGTGGCGGAAGTCTACGCTGACGCGACCGGTACGACCGAACTGTTTAAGGAGCCCGACCTTGCGGCGTGAAATTTGTATAGCGGGGTTTCTCGTCCTTGTGCTCGCTTCCGCAACCGGTGCTCAATCACCGGTTACCGTAGAAGCCGACAGGTTGGAGTATCAGGCTACCGGTAACGTTTTTGAGGCCACGGGCGGTGTTGTCGTCGAGTGGGATGAGAATCGGCTTGAGGCGGAAAAAGTTCTGGTTGAGCAAGACGAACGCCGCGTCGAGGCGACAGGTGGCGTGGAGCTCGACAGTCCTGCAGTCAGCCTGACCGCAGATACATGCTTTCTAAGTGTTGATGATGAAACAGGGCGCCTGACCGAAGTTGTTGTTCGTCCCAAAAATCGGTCTGGACGTTTCGGTGGCGCGGAAATCGAGAAGCTCGAGGGGCAGCACTACCGCATCAAGAACGGCTTCTATACTACCTGTGATCTACGGGAGGGCGGTTCGCCCGACTGGGAAATCTCCGGCGACGAACTAGATATTGAACTCGATGGGTACGGTAGTCTCAGCGGCGGGGCACTACGGGTGCTTGGTCGACCGGTTATGTATCTTCCCCGTGCGGTGTTTCCGACCAAGACCAATCGCCAGAGTGGTTTGTTGCGGCCGCACATTGGTAGCTCCAGTCGGCGCGGGTTCGTGATCTCGCAACCCTACTTTTGGGCTATCGACAAGGCGCAGGATCTAACAATCAGTGGAGAAGTTCAGACTTCGGCCCGACTTGGCCTGACTGCAGAGTATCGCGCGCGCCCGTCGAAGAACACATGGACGCGCGTCAGCGGCAGCTATTTCAACGAGCAAATTCGCGGCGAGTCTGAACGAGAAATCGACACCCCGGCGTTGGAAGGAAAGTCAGTAGGGGAAAATCGCGGCTTCTTCGATCTCGAAACCCGTCATCGTTTTGAAAACCGGCCTCTGATCTTTCATGCCGATGTCTTGGCGACCACCGACGATCTCTATCTACGTGAAATCGACTCCCTCGATT
>JBLFWR010000157.1:0-7576 GCA_047611725.1 Binatia bacterium
AAAACGAGGAGGCACTCACAAGTGCCGCATATCCGAGGTTGCAGTCGTCGAGGTTCTCCAGGTTCCCTGCGGTGTTTCCTCCCGTGTGACAGAAGCCGCTCGAACACTGCGTGGTGAACAGGGGCTGGATTTCGGTGGCCCAGCTCAGAGCCGGAACGGCGTTGCCGGTTAGCCCCTGGAACGTCGATTCGGCGTTGGCCTCCGAAGTCTCGAGAGCGCAGGTTTGTAGGCCGCTGAGCGAAACAGTGTCACAACTGTCGAGGTCGGTGAGGCTAGCGCCCGCACCGCAGCTTTTGCCGAGAAGGGTATTCGACTTGGTACGATTGCTCGTAATCTTGTCTTCGGTAGCGCTCGCACAAACCGTGTTGTCCATCGCTCCAATCTTCTCGCCCTTCGACTGACACTTGCCGCGTGCCTTTAGCACCGTTGACATGTGTTTGAAGACGACCTTGCCAAGAATTTTCTCACACTTGGAGGTCGCCTTATCTAAAGGCAGATCAGCCCAGTTCGTGACGTGATAGGTGGTCTTGTAGTTCGGGTGCACGCGCGAGTTCATGACCTAATCATGACACCCTGGTGTTTCGCATGCCCTTGAGATCGACGAAACTTCGACTGCCGGAGTACGATTCATGCACCAACGCCGTGCCGCCGCCTCGCAACCTGAAGTTTTTCATAGCTCTGAACGAGCTTTAAGTGCTTGTCTACTCCATCGAGCTTCATGTTTGTCGGCGTCAGACCAAAGAACCGAATCTCTCCCGACACACTCGAGATCGCATTGCTGAGAAGTTCCTCGCCGTACATTCGAGTGAGATTCGGGGTGTAGTTTTCAAGCTCTAGGTCTTCTCGGAGCTTGATGTCGAGCACCGTATTCAAGACTTGATAAAACTTTCGTCGCGCCGGCACGTTGTCGTTGTAGTGCAGGAACATATCCACCCATTGCTTCGCGTCTTCGTGCTTACCGAGAGCCAAGCAGATGAGACCCTTGAGCTCGCTTGTCGTGCATTTACCCCACGGCGAGTTCTCATCGAAAGCCACGCCAATTAATTCGGCGATCAACGCGTATTCATCGAGCTCACTTTCTTCGAGCTTTTCGAGCAGACACAAAAGCGCTTTGTCATTGAGCGAGTGGATGTTGAGTATGTCTTGCCTGAAGACGAGCCCTTTGTTGGTGTTGGACCAAACAAGGTCCTCTGCTGGATAAATTTCTGAATAGCCCGGAACCAAAATCCTACAGGCGTTCACCCCGAGATCCTCGTAGTCCGCGATGTAAACCTCTTTGTCGAGGTCGCTAAGAATCCCCATCAAGTACTCGTACTCTTGCTCCGTGGAGCCAGCGAAATCCCAATCGGAGAATTCGTAGTCGGCGGCCTCGCCAAAGAACTTCCACGACACCACGCCAGTCGAGTCAATAAAGTGCTCAACCATGTTGTCGGGCTCTTGGATCGCAAACTTGTTGAACGTAGGCGGCGGGACATCGTTCAAGCCCTCAAAACTCCGGCCTTGCATCAATTCGGTCAGGCTTCTTTCCAACGCCACCTCGAACTTGGGATGCCCGCCAAACGAAGCGAACGCCCCGCCCGTATTGGGGTTCATGATCGCCACACACATCACGGGGAACTGCCCTCCTAGCGAAGCGTCTTTCACGAAAACGGGGAAGCCCTGCTCTTCTAGCTTTGCGATGCCTGCAACGATGGTCGGGAATCGTTGGATCACGGCACTGGGAACATCAGGCAGCGTGAGTTCCTCGAGAATGATCCGTTTTTTGACTGCGCGTTCGAAGATTTCGGACAGGCATTGAACACGTGCTTCGTAGCGTGTGTTGCCCGCGCTCATACCGTTGCTGACGAAAATATTTCCAATGAGATTCGCAGGGATATGGACCGTCTCATCGTCGGATTGCCGCGTAAACGGAAGCGCGCAGATCCCTCGTTCGACCGCGCCAGAATTCGCATCCACAAGATGGGAAGCTTTCAATTCATCGTCGCAGTCAAAGACTTCCATGAAGCGTTCGTCCATCAAGTCTTCGGGAATGGAATCGTTGGGCCCAGGCTTGAACCACTTTTCGTTGGGGTAATGAACGAAATCCGCCTGCGCTCTTTCTTCACCGACGTAGTAGTCGTTGTAAAAATAGTTATTGCTCATTCGCTCGAGGTACTCGCCGAGTGCCGAGCACAGAGCAGCGTCTTTCGTAGCGCCCTTTCCGTTCGTGTAACACATGGGAGAATCGGCATCGCGGATATGGACGGACCACACGTGCGGCACGATGTTGCGCCATGCCGCGATTTCAATCTTAATTCCAAGCGCTTCAATGAGGCCGCTCATGACGGTGATCGTGTCTTCGAGCGACGAGTCTTTTCCCGGAATCATGGTTTGGGCGCCGGCTGCCGAGTCCCCCTCATAAAGAAGGCCAGCGTCTTTCCCTAGAACATTCACCGCATCTACCTTGAAACCCAGGTTATTTTGGATCACTCGTTTTACAGTGCAGCGGTCCATCGCGCTGATGATTCCATTGCGATGTTTCTCGGAGATCCCTTCAGGCAGCTCAGCGCGAATTTTGAACGTTTGCTGGTACCTGTTTTCGGGGTCGACAATGTTGTCCTGAACGATGCTGATGTCTTCGGTAGCGATGTCTCTGGCGTTGCAATAAGCCTTGGCAAAATAGGCTGCGCAGAGTGCAGACGAGGCTAGGAAGTAGTCGAAGGGCCCCGGAGCCGTCCCGTCTCCCTTGTACCGAATGGGTTGATCGCTGATGACCGTGAAGTCATCGAAGCTGGCCTCCAACCTAAGGTTGTCCAGAAATCTTACTTTTACCTGCATGTTATTTCTCGGGGTGCGCTCATTGACGCATCAGCTGTTCACTCGGGCATCACGGCCAGACAGGAATCCTGTGACTGATGGAGAAGGGCGATATCGCCGACCGCGACGCCGGCCCTTCATCTAGTTAACCTGAAGCGGGCGGACCTCGAAAATCGCGAAGCGTAAATTTTCTGGCAACTGCCACACCGGCCGTAACCGTCCCGGCCTCGTGTCTAGTGCCGCATAGACCAACTCGAAGAACGCATACTCCACCGTGTAGCCCGGTAGTGGGCTAAGCAGCAGGTAGCGGGCATTGTGGAGATCGATGATCTCGAACAACTCGTCGACATCCCCAATCGGCGACCCTTCTTTTCCGTAGTACATAGAAAGGGGCCGAAGAACGAAAGGCCGAACCGTCTGTCGATTGGTGTACAACGCAGTCATCGGGTCGAATCCGGCGGCGACGACGTCGCCGGCCAGCGCCATCAACGTTGGGCCGGCTATTGGTTCATCAAGATCACACCGCGGGCGTTGCGGCCGGCGCGCATGTCTTCGATGGCGTCGTTGACCTGATCCAAGGTGTAGGTTTTGGAAACCAGGTGATCGAGATCGAGATCGCCGCTGCGATACAGGGAGATCAACTCCGGCACGGCCTTCCAGGTGTCGGCCGAGCCGTTGGTCGTTCCGCGAACGCCCTTTTCTTGGGTGACGGCAACGATTTGCGAAAGTTCGAGCTTGTCTTTGAAGTGGGCGATGCCGACCAAGATCACTTCGCCGCCTTTGCAGATGGCCTGGTATCCGGTTCGCGCCAATCCAACATTGCCAACCGCTTCGAACGCAAAGTCGAGACCCGCGCGATCGGTCGTGAGTTTGCGAAGGGACTTGTGCAAGCCTTCTTCGCGCCCGTCCAGTACGTGGGTCGCGCCGAAAGTTTTCGCGACTTCCAACTTCGCCTCATCGACATCGACGGCGATGATCACCGTCGCGCCGGCCAAGCGAGCGCCCTGAATGATATTCAGGCCGACGCCACCACAACCAAACACGGCGACTTCGTCACCGGGCTGCACCTTGGCGGCATAGTGTGCGGCTCCATAGCCGGTGACCACGGCGCAGCCGAGCAAGGCGGCTCTATCTAAAGGCATGTCTTTGTCGATTTTGACGACAGCGTTGTCGGCGAGAATGACTTCGGTGGCAAAACCGCCAACACCGAGGAACTGCGCAACCGGCTCACCGCCAACGGTTACACGATCCATCGCACGCGAGGTCGGATCGTCGGAGAGGTTGCACAGGTGGACGCGTCCTTTGCGACAAAACCGGCACTCGCCGCAGGCTGGCGACCAGGCGGCAACGATGTGGTCTCCCACCTCGACGTTGGTCACGTCAGGGCCAACTTCGGCGACGACACCGGCGGCTTCGTGGCCCAGCACGACCGGCACCGGGCAGGCGAAGAATTCGTTGAGAACGGAAAGATCGCTGTGGCACACCCCGCAGGCCTTGACGGTGACGCGCACTTCATGGGCCCCAACAGGGCGCAGTTCAATCTCTTCGACGCTCATGGGCGCCGCTTTATCGCGGACAATGGCAGCTCTTGGCATGCGGGTTGATTAGGTGCGGCCCTTTCAAAGCGCAAGTTGCGTCAATACGAGCAGGAGCCCGAGCCGAGATCGAGCCAGTTCGCCAGGGGATCTAGCGCCTGGAATCGCAGCGCGACGGGTTACGAACCGCGCAGTTCTTACGGCTCACACGCCGGATCTTGCCTTCGTGGCGTGTGAAGCAGCCATTGGCCACGTTGCAGCAACCATCGGCCACACTGCAATTCGACGGGTCTACCAGCGAATCACCGCGCTTGTACTGCTCATAGACAAAGACCTGCTGCTGTCCATTCGGATTGCCGCCCGGGATGAGAGTGCCTTCGAATCCTCTCGGCTTTCTTACGAGACCCATGACGTCACCGTTGGCTTCGAAAATAATTTTCCACCACCGTCGCTGACTTCGGCTGAAGCGACGTCGCCGGTATCGAGGTCAGTAAACTGCGGAAGCTGCGGATGAAAAATACGGTATCGAAATAGGTTAAGGCCGCGCGCGAAGTTGCTCGCACCCGAGATATGCGGCGCGCCGTAAACACCATCAGGCACACCCAATGGAATGTCTCTTACGGAGGGGTCCATCCTTTCGAGTCGACCATTGTAGCGACTGTAAAGGTAGATGTGGTTGCCCGTGACACCCTCACCAAGCTGGTCGAAGGCGGAAACAAAGGCCGTGCTTTGGCACTGGCGCGGGAACCAATACCCGCCGGTCACCGGGTCGCGACTAACACTACCGACTGGCCCGTTGCTGGCCTCAGTGGTAATCCCCCCGACGGATACGCGCCCTCGGCGTGAAGCGAGTACTGAAACACTTCGACTGAACCATCGGGGTTGGTGAAGCCGCTTCCCGGGTTGCCTGCATCGCTGCCGTCGTTGTCGGCAACATCGGCGCTTGAAGTGAAGACGGTGCAGCGGCCGGAATCACTGGGAAACGGTTGATCGTTTACAACTGGAGCAGCGGTGTCGGTAATTTGCCGGGCGGTTCCGGTGGCGGTCTCCCAGACGAAAATCTCGGGATTGCCATCGCTGTTGTCGCGGTCGGGATCCAGGTCGGCAGTAGAAACGAACGCAACAAACTCCGGGCGATCGCCAATCTTGATAGAATCAATGGCCTGGCTGGCAGCCCAACTTTCACCGGCTCCCGAATTGGTCACTCGCTCGAGCGTTTGGCCATCAACATCGAAATAGTAAACCTCGCGATGGCCGGGTGCTGTGCCCGGCCCCATCACGTCACCATCGGAAACAAACGAGATCGAGGAACCGCGCATACGGCGAATCTTCAATCGTTCGATGGTCCCTTCCGCCAGGTTGGTCACTTGCCGCAGAACAGGGTGCTTGGGTCGCGCATCGACCGGCGATGAGACAACGAGCAACCCTAGGGCGCGCAAAAACAAAAACGCGAGCCGCTAACTGGTAGCGACTCGCGTTCGGAATTTTTCGGGCGATGTCGCCCGAAAACCTGACCTGCTGCCTAGTTGAGGCAAGCCTTCTGGTTCTTATCGATGCAGTTGCGCTGGTTGTGGCGTTTCTGTGGGCCCTTCGGGATGACCAAGCAGCCGTTGTCTTGCGAACAGCAACCGTCTTCGACCTTACACGCCCCGGGGAGCAAAATCGGATCCTTCTTCTTGACCTGTTTATAGTGAAAGAGCTGCACTGCTCCCGTAGGATTGTTCCCGGGAATCAGATCGCAATCCGATGTGAACGCGAAAGCCGTGGCATCGTCTTGCAGAGTTGGTCGACGGTTTTCACAACCCGAGCTAACCGTGATCTGCTTAAGGCGACGTCGCCCCCGAAGCAAGAAAATTTCGTTATTGTGATCGCCGTTGACGGGCAATGTAAGGTCGGTGTTCTTCGCCAACTTGACGAAGTGCTCGGCGGTAGATTGGAACACCACGCGGCCACCACCGTCGCTGATCTGAGGATGTAAAACGTTTCCATCCACGACGTCGGTCAACTGATTAACCTGCGGGTGAAACACCCGATAGCGATACAAGTTCAAGCCTACCGAATCGTTCGCGAGCATGTCGGCGTCGGTCGTGAAGACCACGTACGGACCACGTGCGAAGGGGCTCGCTCCGGAAATGTGCGGGAAGAGGTAGTCGCCATCTGGAATTCCACGTGGCAATTTAGCGGTGGACTCCATGCGCTCAAGCTTCCCGCTGAACCGCGTGTACAAATAAATATGATCGCCGACCGAACCGTCGCCAAGCTGCGCATAGTTCGAGATGTAGGCAGTAGACTGACACTGACGTGGGAACCAATAGCCACCGGCTACCGGAGACGCGCTGATCGACCCGGCCGGACCGTTACTGATCTGGCTCATGATCCCGTTGTAGGGGTACATGCCCCTATCGTGCAGCGAGTACTGGAAGACCTCGAGCGAACCATCGGGGTTACTATGGTTGCGGCCTGGATTTCCGAACTCGTTTCCATCGTTGTTTGCGAAGTTGGCGGTCGATGAGAACACGATGCACTTCGCGCTGTCACTGACGAACGGATGGATGTTGATGGTTGGGGCTTGGGTATCAGTGAGCTGTCGGAACACCCCGGTATCGGTTTCCCAGGCGAAGATCTCGATATTGCCGTCGCTATTGTCGCGGCCGGCATCAAAGTCGCCGTCCGAAACGAACGTGACCATCGAAGGGCGGTCAGCCTGGCGCAAACGATCGCTTGGACGCGAAGCCTCGTAGCTTTCGCCGCCAGGGGTATTGGTGACCTGGATCAACTCGCCGGTGTCGGTCTTATAGTAGAAGACCTCGAACTGGCCGGGTTCTGATCCCGGTCCAAACACATCGGAGTTGGAAACGAAGCTGATGCCGGAGCCATCTTCCAAGCGCATTCCGACGTTCTCAATGTTGCCCATGGTCGAGTGAGTGACCTGCTGCAAAACTGGAATTTTTGGACGGGCAAAGGCGGCTGTTGGCACCACGGTCGCCACCGCAATGGCCGCCATGAGCGCTCGCAAGACAAAAGGTGGGGCTCTAACTACTTGATTTCGCATAGGTTAAATAGGCCCCGTAGTCTGCGGCGGACAATCGCCTCCGGAGCGGCCGCCGATGATGCTGGCTCCCCGGCTCTAACTCAAGCCTTATTGGACAAATGCTGGCAATGCCGCCACGTGTCATGACGGCTATTTGGGCCAATCGCTAGGGTCCCAAAATGTCGGCGACTTGCTCTCGAACCTCTTCCTCCAA
>JBLFWR010000158.1:0-7571 GCA_047611725.1 Binatia bacterium
CACGTCCCGTGAGCCATTTGCCGCAAATCTCTTCGCTGCGTCCTGCCCACTCAGGCCTGGGCGGTACAGGATAGATTTCGGCGATGTCGATGAAATTTACGCCCGCGTCTGCGGCTCGGTCGAGAATGGCCAAGCTCGCCGCTTCATCGGCTTGGTTGCCGAATGTCATCGTTCCCATGCAGATCTCGGAAACAAGGAGGCCCGACCGACCCAATCTTCTTCGCTTCATGAACTCTCTATGTCCTTATCGTCGCGTGCAGTCTAGGTGGTGGTGTAGGCCACAGATGGGCCCAGTTTAGCAAGGCTGGTCGCCAGACGCAGCCTCTCTTTGGGCGCAACTCTATTTGCATGGTTTGTGCAAATAGTCATATGGGGGGCATGGGAATTGCCGAAAGCCAGGGCGTTGCGGGCGAGGGTCGCGCTCCGGTCGATGGTCGCAAGCGTCGTTCGGAACGCACGCGCCGCGCGATCGTGGAGGCGATGCACGCCTTGGTCGTCGATGGCGATCCACGGCCCACCGCGGCAGCCATCGCCAGTCGAGCCAAGCTTTCGGTACGATCCGTTTTCCAGCATTTCGGCGATCTTGAAGAAGTATTTCTGGCGGTTGCCGATATCCAGGTGTCGCAGGTAGGCGATCTCTACGCACCACTGGATTACAGTTCCCCACAGCTTGAGGTGCGTCTCGCGAACTGGGCGCTGAGGCGCCAGCGGCTGCACGAGGAGACCGCTCCGATGCGGCGGGCGGCACTTCTCCACGAGCGAAGTTCCAAAGCCGTGCGCGAAGGCCTCGAGCTCGCACGCAGTGTGAACCGCCACGATGTGGTGGCTGCGTTCGCGGCCGAGCTTGGTCCGGTTGATCCGGCAGACCCGGCAGACCCGGCAGTGGTCGGGCGAGATTGGCGTTTGGAGTCGTTGACCGCTGTCGGCAGCTTTCGACACTGGGAGGTCCTGCGTTCCGCGTGCGGGCTTGATTCCGACACCGCCCGGGAAGTCCTGGTTTCGTCGGCGCGCGCGATTCTGAACGCGGTCTGAAGCCACCGGCCCGGCCCGTTAAGAAACTTCAATTCAAGTATGCGTGACTTTCCGGCTGCCGACATCGATTCCGAAACGGTTTCGATTCTGCGCTCACTCCTTTTTGATTGGTATCGGCCTGAAACGCGCAACCTTCCCTGGCGTGGTCGTCGCACTCCATGGTCGGTGTGGGTTTCCGAAATCATGCTGCAACAAACTCGAGCCGAGGTTGTACGGGAACGGTTCGAAGATTTTGTTTCTCGGTTTCCGAACCCTGAAGCGATGGCCGCTGTCGATGTAGACGAAGTCGTGGCCCAGTGGAGTGGCCTCGGTTACTACCGCCGCGCGCGTAGCCTGCATGCGGCGGCTTGTGTTGTTGTAGACAAGCACGCGGGGGTGGTTCCTGCGGCGGTTGACGACTTAGGGGCGCTCCCCGGTGTCGGCGCCTATACGGCAGCAGCCGTTGCCTCGATTGCATACGGCCAACCCGCTGCGGCCATCGATGGGAACGTTGAGCGTGTGTTTGCGCGCTTGCTTGGGCTCGAAGAAGACCCATCTCGCGGAAGCGCCAAGAAACGACTGCGCGCGTTCGCAGACGCGATGATAGACCGCCTTCGCCCTGGCGATTGGAACGAGGCGTTGATGGATCTTGGCGCGTTAGTTTGCACGCCGCGCTCTCCAGACTGCGCAAAGTGCCCGTGGCGACAGCACTGTGCTGCGCGGGCAGGTGAGCGCCAGAACGAAATTCCGTTGCGTGCTGCGGCAGCGCCAGTCCGCTTGCTACCTTTGGCGAGCCTAGTCCTGGCGGGCCCCAACGGTGTCCTGCTCTTGCGTCGAGCAGACACTGAATCGTGGATGCCGGGGATGTGGGAGCTGCCGACGGTGCCAACGGTTCTAGGAGTGCCAGCCCCAGAAGTCGCACAAATGGCCCTCGCGAACCTGGTTCGTAGGCGGACAGGCTTGCGAATCCGAGCGTCGGCCTGCGGCGCCCGCGTCACACATTCGATAGTGAATCGACGTCTGCAGGTCGAGCTTTTTCAGGCGCGAACCCGCGTTGTCGGCGCCAGTGGAAAAGACTGGTGTTTCGCCGACGGCCCAGCACGAGGGCGGTTGGGCCTGTCTTCACTGGTTGGAAAATCGCTAGCTGCAACCGCACCTGCAACCGCACCTGCAACCGCAACCGCACCTGCAACGACACCTGCAACGACAACGGCAAACTGAGCGTTGCGTTTTTGGACTGGTCTGGATGATCCGCGAATGCGCGCTCCAGAATCGGTGCCGATCGCTACCGACGTTGGTCGCTGCTTTCGATCTCACGCAGTTCGCGCGGCAACGCGAACGTTACCTTTTCGACCGCGGTCGTTAGATCACCAACGTTGTCGCAACCTAGGTCTGTTAGCCGCTCGATTGTCGCCTGCACGAGTGACTCGGGGGTTGACGCGCCGGCAGTTAATCCGACTGTGGTGATGCCCTGGAGCCAGGTCGGGTCAACATCGTCTGCGGACTCGATGAGAAGCGCTTTGGTTCCCGCATTGCGCGCAACTTCGACCAATCGATTGGCGTTGCTCGAAGTTGTCGATCCGATGACTAGAACAAGGTCGCTCGACCGAGCCAGTTGCTTGACCGCCGTCTGACGATTCTGCGTCGCATAGCAGATGTCATCCTTTCCGGGAGCGTTGACTTCCGGAAATCGTGCGCGGATTGCAGCCATGACGTCAGCCGTATCATCGACGGAAAGTGTGGTTTGTGTGACCACTCCGACGCGCGACGGATCCCCGATCACCACATGTTCTACGTCAGCTGCGGTTTCTACTAGGTGCATACGCTCAGGCGCGTGTCCTAGAGTTCCTTCCACTTCGACGTGTCCACGGTGCCCGATCAATAGAATCTCGTAACCCTCGCGTGCGAAGCGTAGCGCTTCTAGGTGTACTTTGGTCACTAGTGGGCAGGTGGCGTCGATTACGCGCAGGTCGCGGCTCTTGGCTTCCTTGCGTACGGCTGGTGACACGCCGTGCGCGCTGAAGATCAACAGGCTGCCCTCGGGTACTTCGGCGAGGTCGTCGACGAAAATCGCACCACGGCGACGCAGTCGTTCGACGACGTGGCGATTGTGGACGATTTCGTGGCGTACGAATACAGGGGGACCGTAGTGGTCCAGTACGAGATCAACGATCTCGATCGCATAGGAAACGCCAGCGCAAAAACCACGCGGACTGGCCACGAGAACGGTTTTGGCATGGAGGGGCAGGCCTGTCGCTTTGCTCACGCGCGGGAGGTTTTCATGCCTTGAGGTTGCTCACAAGCAGGCCGGTCCCAGCAACGCCCGCTTACGACCAAAGGTTGGGCGCAGTGCCCCCTGGCCTGTGTCGGCATGGTGGGCTTTTGTCGGTGGATTCTCTATTCCTCGGGGCCTGCGGAGCTTTGCGGTCCTGTGGCCAAGCGCAGGAATAAGGAGTCAGGGAATGAGAATCACGATCGTCGGATTGGCCTGTGTTGTGACACTAGGCGCTACCGGATGCGGTGAGTACGAAGGGCCGGGCGAGATTGAGGGGCCGCGTATCCCGGTCGAAGTTGTGGCTGCACGAGCGGGCGAGGAACACGCGGCTGGTGCTGAACTTGCCCGTCGAGCCGAGACGGCGGCCCCCGCCAAACGTATTCTATTTGGGGACTTACACGTCCACACCACGTTTTCCGCTGATGCCTTCATGATGAGCCTGCCCTTTAACGCGGGGTCGGGCGCTCACCCTTTGGCCGATGCCTGTGACTTTGCCCGCTACTGTTCGGCCTTGGATTTCTGGAGCATCAACGATCACGCCGAGTCGCTTTCGGCGCGTCGTTGGACGGACACCAAAGAAGCAGTGCGCCAATGCAATGCGGTCGCCGGTGATCCGGCTTCGCCCGATCTCGTCACGTTTCTCGGTTGGGAATGGACTCAAATCGGCGAGACGCCGGCCAACCACTACGGACACAAGAATGTAATTTTCCGCGAAACTGCGGAAGACCGCGTTCCCACACGGCCGATCGCAGCGGCCGGCTTCACCAGCCGTGCCATGCGTGTGCGCCCGGCGCTGAGCCTACAGGCTTCGGTAATCCTGTCCGACCTGCCGAATCATCAGCGCTACTTAAATTTCGGCGAGTTCCAGAAGGCCATTCAAGAGGCAACGTTGTGTCCCAGCGGAGTCGATGTTCGCGAGTTGCCTGCCCAGTGTGCGGAAACCGCAGCTACGCCGGGCGAACTGTTCGAGAAGCTCGAGCAGTGGGGCTTTGACACGATGGTCATTCCCCACGGCGCGGCATGGGGGATCTACACACCTCCTGGCGTAGATTTCAGCAAGCACGTGCGTTCTGAGAACCATGATCCAGACCTTCAGCGATTGATCGAGATCCACTCGGGCCACGGGAACTCGGAGGAATATCGACCGTGGCGAGCTATCGGCTACGACTCTGCCGGCAACGCCACTTGTCCTGAGCCGACGTCGGAGTACGAGCCGTGCTGTTGGCGTGCGGGTGAGATCATCCGCGACCGTTGCCAGGACCCAACGTCGGTCGAATGCGAGGCTCGCGTGATCACTGCACAAACGAACTTCCTGGCAGCCGGCGCGGCGGGTCGATTAACGGTACCTGGTACCGAAATTCAAGAGTGGAACGATTGTGGCGAGTGCCGGGATTGCTTCATTCCTGCTCACGGCTATCGACCCGGAAACTCCGCTCAGTTGGCGATGGCGGCAGGGGATTTCACGAACCCGGAGAATCCGCGACATCTCACGTTGGGGTTTATCTCTTCGAGTGACAATCATTCGGCGCGGCCTGGCACCGGCTATAAAGAGTTTGCGCGACGCGACATGACTGAGTCCTTTGGGCCGCGAAGTGAGTACTGGGAAAATCTAATTTTTCCGCAGCGCGACCCCGGACTTGAATCGCTGGCGCCGAAAGAAGCCCTGCGGGGCATTCTCCCCAACCAAACAGTCGACTTCGAACGCGCGTCGTCGTTCTTCTATACGGGCGGCTTGGTGGCTGTTCATTCGGCCGGTCGTGACCGCGACGCGATTTGGAATGCCTTGAACTCGCGAGAGGTCTACGCGACCAGCGGCGAGCGCATGCTGCTGTGGTTTGATCTGGTCAACGCGCCGGATGGTGTTGCACCGATGGGCTCGGAATTGTCGATAGCCGAATCGCCTCGTTTCCGAGTTCGTGCGCTTGGCGCTCCTCGTCAAGTTGGTGGTTGCCCTGACCACGCACTGCGAGGGTTGAGCAGTGAAAGGCTGGAAGCCCTATGTCGCGGCGAATGTTACAACCCTACCGATGAGCGCAAGGCGATTACCCGAATCGAAGTCGTGAGAATCCGTCGGCAAACGAACTCAGCGGAGCCGATCGAGAGCCTGATTGACGACCCTTGGAAAATTTTGCCTTGCCCGGCAGGCGGTGACGGTTGTGTGACCGAATTCATCGATCCCGATTTCGTCGGCCAAGGACGCGCAGCATTGTACTATGTGCGTGCGATCCAAGAGGCCCAGCTGGCTGTGAACGCGGGCGGACTTCGTTGCGTGGAGCGTGACGAAAACGGGTCCTGCGTGGAGACGTCCCCGTGCTACGGGGGCTCGCGCACTGCCCTGGATGACGATTGTCTCGCAGACAGTGAAGAGCGTGCCTGGTCGTCGCCGATTTTTCTCGCGCCGCGCGGGTAGTTTTTAGTGGTGCCGGGGTCGAGTCGCCCCGGGCACCACTTCTCGGGCCGCGGGTACGCGAACTATGTGGCCGTTTCTGGGTCAGGCGTCGGCAGTGTCGGCGGTCAGTCGGTCCAACAAAACACGATACGCTGCGAGGTGGTCGATCAGTTCCCGCATGCGCTTGGCTCGTCTAGTTGCACGCGCGTCGCGGGCTTCTCGCCAGTGGTCAGCAGCCGCAGTCAGGTGCTTTCGCAATTCCTGTAAGTCGGGCCCGTCGAACTCAGGAAGCTCGATCTCGCGCAGGCGCCGCGATACCGCGACAAACTCCTCGTCGCCGCGTTTGCCCGCTCTGCGCGCCGCCGCCCGCAAGTTGTGCAGGGTCGTTTCGCTCAAGCGTTCAAGTCGTTGGCGAGTGGCGGCGACACGGTCGGCTCGTTCGGATCCAACATGACCGAGTGCGGTCTCCACTCGTTTTCGCCAAACGATAGCTGGGCTCATACGTTTCAAATCGTAGGTGGCGCCGACCTTCGACATCGACCAAATCAGCCATTTACTTGGATCCCATGACAGCGCCTGAATGCCGTTGCGGTAGTCGGCTGGGAACGCGTGGTGGTAGTTGTGCCAACCTTCACCAAAGGTGAAGAATGCAAGAAACCAGTTGTCTACCGCGCTCACCCTGGGGTTGTACGGACGGTGCGTGCCGGTATGCGCCCACGAGTTAATGAACCAGGTGACGTGGTGAACGGCGACTAGGCGCACCGCACCAATGAGCAGAAGGCCGCCAACTCCAAATACGGCCAGTGGAATCAGAAAACTCGTGATCACTGCCAACGGCGTGTAGTAGCGATCCTGCAGTACCACCAAGCGGTTGCTCGCCAGCCATTCGGGAACTGTGTCGCGATCCAAATCTCGCTTTCGCAGCAACCAGCCTATGTGTGAGTACCAAAACCCGCGTGTGCGATTGTATGGGTCCTCATCTGTGTCGGTGTACGCGTGGTGGCGGACATGGTCGGACGCCCATTCCAGTGCCGATCCCTGCCAGGCGGCCGAACCGACGATGAGTAGCAAGGCCTCAAACCACGGATGACTTTTGAAGGTGCGGTGCGCGATGAGGCGGTGGTATCCCACGGTGATCGCCATGCCGGTGCTTACGAAGTAGGCGGCGGCCACCAACAGCTGGGCCAGGCTGGTGCCGTAGAACCATGCGTGGATGGGCCATAGCGCGGCGGTCAGAGTTGTTCCACCGATAAAAAGCAGGGTGGCCCAGTTAATTGGTGGTTGGTGGCTGGGGGCTTGGTCTGTCATTGAACGTTCTATCATCCGGGTTTTCCTGACGATGGCTATCGCAGTTGGGCTGCCAGCGCTGCGTTTCTTTTGTTTTCGACCTGGCTCGTGCGCTGGGCGATCCCCTTTTCGGGGCTCCAGAAACGCTCGGGTTGTCGCGACGCCGTGATCACCACTGGAGCGTACGGTATTTCCTGCTAGGTTCCCGCGCCATGAACGAACTGGAAGAGGGAAAAGCTCTCACCCTGGATTTTACCAAGCTGGCGAAGATCGCCGGCACTGGCCAAGAGGTTGTTCCGGTCGTGTTGCAGCACGCCGAAACCGGAGACGTCCTGTATATCGGCTACGCGAACGATCTGGCGATGCGCGAGACCGTTAAGACCGGACGCGCAGTGCTGTGGTCGACTTCTCGCAACGAACTTTGGCGCAAGGGCGAAACTTCTGGCGACACGCTTGAGCTCGTCGAGGTCTGCGTAAACTGCGAGCAGAACTCCTTGCTGTACCGCGTGCTGCCCGCCCGAAGTGGTTGTTGTCACACAAAAGACGAGCAGGGCGACACAAGGCCGACCTGCTACTACCGCCGCCTAACCGCTGACGCTTCTGGGTTGG
>JBLFWR010000159.1:0-7524 GCA_047611725.1 Binatia bacterium
TCTGGGGTGAAATTCGCGGCTAGCGGCGCCGAACCGCGCCAACTTCCGAGATCCTGACCGGCCGCGTTCACGTCGGGGCCACGGGCGGGCTACAAGTTCCGCTTATGACTTTCCCCCCAGAAAAGAAGCGAGCCAACAACCAGCGATCGCAGAAAGCGAAATTACCAGTCTCGCTGCGGGTTCAATTTTGAGAGACATTTTACTCGAGCTCGTCACGGCTAAATTTCTTTTCGTCTACGCGTATTTCGGCTGCATCCTCTACGTGCACTTCCGCGGCAAAGAACGTCTTCGGTTCGGGCGCCAAGTTTTAGAACACTCCGGAATTTTAGCCCCGTATAACGTGTTGATGTACGCGTTTTCCGCGGTGCCGAACACGCCGCTTTTGAACGCCCGAGACTTTCCCGAGCTGGATCGCTTACGCGACAACTGGGAAATCATCCGCGACGAGGCGCTAGCGTTAAATGACGCAGGTCGAATCGAGTACACCGACAAGCAAATCGACCTGACTTTCATGTCGTTTCGCAAACGCGGCTGGAAGCGATTTCATTTGAAGTGGTACGACGACTACCTGCCCTCGGCCCGGGCTTTGTGCCCGCGCACCGTCGAGCTGATTTCAAGCGTCCCGAGTATCAACGCAGCTGCATTCACCATGCTTCCGCCGGGCACCGAACTCGGCAAACATCGCGACCCGTTGGCCGGATCGTTGCGGTACCACCTTGGACTGGTGACACCGAACTCAGACGACTGTTCCCTTTGGGTGGATGGCGATCGCTACAGCTGGCGCGACGGCGAAGACGTGGTCTTCGACGAGACCTACATCCACTGGGCCGCCAACAAGACTGACCAAACACGCATCATTTTGTTCTGTGACATGACGCGTCCCCTGCACACCCGATTCGTGCGCGGGATCAGCAACTTCATGAACAAGCGGGTGTTTAAGATCACGGGTAGCCGCAACGAAGAGACCGAGACCTCCGGACTCTTGAACCGAGCAACCCCCATGATCTTCGCGGCCAAAACGTTCTTTGCGAACATCAAAGAGCGTAACCGGCAGCTGTACTACGCTGGCAAGTACACCCTGGGCGGATTGCTCGCCGCAGCCATCCTGTACGCAGCCTTCCGCTAGAAATCGGGGACGGGTACCGATTTTCGGGACAAAAGACCGACCGATCGGTCTTTTGTCCCCACCTCCTACGCCTCCCGCGCCTATATTCGCGAACAATAAAAAGACCGACCGGTTGGTCTCTATTGAAAGGCAATGTCTATGGGGGCATAATGCTTTCCATGGCAGAGAATTCCTCAAACACGACCGATCGGTCTTTTACCGTAATTGGCTCGACAAAAACCTCTTCGGTGTCCGAATCATCAGCGACCCGCCTTGAAATCGCAGTAGCAGCAGCCGACCTAGCTTCAGTCGCGGGCCTGGAAGGATTGTCGCTTAGTCGCCTGGCTGCCGAGCTGGGGATGAGCAAGAGCGGCTTGTATGCCCACTTTTCGTCGAAAGAAGAGCTCCAGCTGTCCGCGGTAGCGGCGGCGGCGGCCGTCTTTGCCGACCAGCTTGAGGCGGCTGGCGCTGCAACCGATGCCGGCTACCCACGCCTGAGTGCTCTCATGGATGCCTGGCTCGACTATCTGGAAGGGGAACCGTTTTCCGGGGGCTGCTTCTTCGCAGCAGTTGGGGCTGAATTCGACGACAGGCCAGGCACCGTCCGAGAACGTCTTGTGGAATTGACCGGCAGCTGGCGTGAAGCGATCACGGACGAACTCACGATTGCAGCAAACGCCAGCGAACTCCTGCCGGAAACCGACACCGAGCAATTGGCGTTCGAACTACTCGCGTTTCTCCACGAAGCAAATCGGGTCTATCAACTTCACGACTCCGCCGGAGCGTTCAGGTCGGCGCGTATAGCGATCAATGCAACGCTGAGCCGCGCTGCCACAGATCTCGGGAGGCAACGGGCGACAACTTAATGTTTGGTTGTCGCGTTAGATCGAAACCCAAACCGACTTGGTCTGTGTGTAAAGGTCGAGGGCCTGTGAACCCATCTCGCGACCGATGCCACTCTCCTTGTAGCCACCAAACGGGACACCGGCGTCGAACACGCTGTAACAGTTGACCCACACCGTGCCAGCCTTAAGTGCTTTCGCTGCGCGATGAGCCTTGCCGATGTCACGGGTCCATACTGCCGCGGCTAAACCGTAGTTGGTGTCGTTCGCCTGGCTGAGCGCGTCCTCAACATCCCGAAAACGAATCGTCGAAACCACGGGCCCGAAGATCTCCTCGCGCGCGATACACATATCGTTCGTAACGTTTTCAAAAATTGTCGGTCGGATGAACCAACCCTGTTCCGTCGCCCGTTCTCCACCGGTAACGAGCTTCGCTCCGGATTCTTTCCCAGCCTCGATATAGCCGAGAATTTTAGAGAACTGCTCTTCACTAACCTGCGCGCCCATCCCCGTTTCGAGAGAAAGTGGATCGCCAACAACCAGCAATTCAGCCTTGGCTTTGAGTGCAGCAACAACCTCGTCGTGGATAGAATCCTCGACAAACAAGCGCGATCCGGCGCAACACACCTCGCCCTGATTGAAGAAAATCGCCCCCATGGCGCCAGCGACGGCGGCTTCGATGTCGGCATCTGCGAATACGATGTTCGGCGACTTGCCGCCAAGTTCCAGGCTCACACTCTTAAGATTGCCAGCCGCCGCACGTTGGATGTTACGCCCAACCTCGGTCGAACCGGTGAACGCAACCTTGTCCACGTCGGGATGCTCTGCGATGGCAGCACCAGCGGTCGGTCCGAATCCGGGCAGGATATTGACGACGCCTGGCGGAAGGTCGGCTTCAACCAACAGTTCAGCAAGGCGCAGCGCCGTTAGCGGCGTCTGCTCTGCAGGCTTGAGAACGCTGGTGTTCCCGCATGCCAACGCAGGCGCCAGCTTCCAGGCCGCCATCAGCAATGGGAAGTTCCAAGGAATGATCTGACCACAGACACCGTGAGGCTCACGCAGTGTGTAAGCGAAGAAGTCGTTACCGACCGGCACCGTTTGGCCGCACACCTTGTCAGCCCAGCCGGCGTAGTAAGCAAAAATCTCAGCCGCCTGAGGGATGTCTACATTTGCGCTTTCACTGATCGGCTTGCCGTTGTCCAGGCTTTCAAGCTGCGCGAGTTCTTCGCGATTGGAATCGATCAACTCGGCGATCCGAAACAACATCCTACCGCGCTCGCGTGCGCTCATCGCTGGCCAGGCGCCCGCTTCGAACGCACGCCGAGCGGCAACCACAGCCAGGTCGACATCGGCTTTGTCTGCCTCCGCCACCTCAACGATCACGCCCTCGGTCGTCGGGTCATAGGTCGCAAAGGTCTTGCCTAAAACAGCGTCTACGAACCTACCGTCAATGAACAAACGAGTTTGGGGAAGCTTAACGGACGAATGCCGCGATTGGATTCTAGCGGTGGACATGGGGAGGTTTCCTCGTCGAGTTTGAAAACTAGGGTTGCGGCTGAGGTGGCTGACGCACTGAAGCCCGCAAATCGGGAGAGCGCGCCGAGGGCACTCCGTAGCGCTCCAGAATCGAAGGCGTGATTTCCCGCGCTCGCTCCAGGTCAAGCACGCCGCGCCGACCCTCTGCCGTCATGATCGTCAGACGCGGCCCCTTGGCGGCGTCGAGCAGTTTGGCCAGGTGGGCCATATCGCGGGGCACAATCCCATCAACGGTGGCCACGATTTCGTTCTGCCAATTGTGGTAGCCGCGGTTGAGCGGCGCCGCGAGCACCTGAGAAAGCATGACTACCTCCTGCCGTTCAGGAGTGCGCAGATACTGGTGAAAAGCATACCAGGCCAAATCGTGATTCCACTCATAGAGGAAATCGAAATAGTCCCGGGTTAGCGGCTGGAAAACCATCCCGCCAAATATCAGGTAGGTCGGTTTCGCGTCGTAGCGAGGCCCTGGAACCAGCGCTGAAGTGTGAGTCAGGCTAATCGTGCGCGTGAGGTGCTCACCGTTGCGTAGAATTTTGAGCTCGATCTCTTCACCCACCTGTTGGCGACCAACTGCCCAAGCAATTGCCAACCGCGAGCTTGAGTCGGCCAACGCCACGGTGAGATCTTCGGCCACTTCAACATCGGCAACGCCAAGCAAAACGTCTCCTGGCTCAAGCACGCCCCAAGCGCTGGAACCGTAGTTGATGCGTGAAACCAGCCCTCCGGTTTCGTTTTCGGCCAGACCGAGTTCCTCGCGCAGCCCTCGGTTGGCAACGATTTGCAGATCGACCCCTAGATTCGGAAAGCCATCGAAATTGCCATCCGCGATGTCGGCAAGAAAGTGACGCACGACAGGGGCTGGGATCATGTAGCCAACGTTCTCGGCTCCTCCCAGGGTCTGCGCCGCAACCCCGACGATTCGCCCATCGGCAACAACCGGCCCGCCCGAGTTGCCGGGATTGAGAGCCGCATCGATCTGCGCAAGCAGAAGACGAACTCCTGAATGTGAATAGCGACCAACTTCGACCCTTGAGACGATTCCAGAAGTAATCGAAATCGAATCGCCGCCAACTGGAAAACCGTACACATCGACCGTGTCCTGCAACTCGGGCATCGCCCCCAAATCCAACGGTTCAACGCCTTCAAAAAACGTAATGTCATCAACCTGAAGTAAGGCTAGGTCACAGGCGTGTCCCACGTGCGCCACACTTGCCTCATAGCGTCGCGTCATGCCCTGACGTTTTACTTCGATACTGACCGAGTCAGCCACGAGATGAGCGTTGGTCAGGATTCTATCCCCAGCAATGACGACGCCAGATCCGACGTACTTTTCGGTACCCAAGCCCTGCCAAGGCGACAGCAGGTCTGCCGGGTGGGCGGTCGTATAGACCTTGACCAGCGTAGCCTTCAAACGATCGGCAGCGCCGACAGCGTTGCTTCGAGCCTGGGCTTGGCCAGAACCGGGCGGGGTCGGATCGGCCGAAAGCGACGAGCCGGCAAAGACAAAGAGACAACAAGCGGAAACACCAAAAATGGTAGCTCGCCGTGCCCACGCGATAGTGCTGAACCGTGACGCTAGATGCATGTAGCCAAACCTATTCCACGGTCTCGCCCAATTCGAGTGAATCGCGGCCGCATTCGCTGCACATCGGCTGCGCACGTACCGTTCTTTCAATGAAGGTCCTGAGAACCCCAGACGAGCGCTTCGCCAACCTGCCCGCCTACACCTTTGAACCGCACTATGCGGATATCGACGGTGGCACCTTGAGAGTCCACTACCTCGACGAAGGGCCACCGACCGCACCACCGGTCTTGCTCATGCACGGAGAGCCGTCTTGGAGCTTCCTGTATCGGAAGATGATTCCGGTTTTGGTTGCGGCAGGACACCGCTGCATCGCCCCCGACTTGGTCGGCTTCGGACGTTCTGACAAGCCGCTGGAACAAAGCGACTACACCTACGCCCGCCACGTCGAGTGGATGCGCCAGTTGCTCTTCGACCATCTCGACCTGTCCAACATCACCCTTTATTGCCAAGACTGGGCGGCCTGACCGGCCTGCGTTTGGTGGGTGAACACGAGGCGCGGTTCGCGCGCGTGTGCGTGGCGAATACGGGGCTGCCCACGGGAGACCAGGTCGCCTCCGACGAGTTCCTGCAATGGCGCTCGTTTTCGCAAGAGGTCGAAGTGTTTCCGACCGACGGGATCATCGACATGGCGACAACCACCACGCTGGCTCCCGAAGTCGTGGCAGCGTACGACGCCCCCTACCCCGACGAGAGCTACAAAGCTGCCGCTCGAGCCTTCCCGCCGCTGGTACCTGTAACAGCCGACAATCCGGCCAACCAGGCCAACCGCGAGGCGTGGACGGTTTTGTCGAAATTCGAAAAACCCTTCCTGACTGCCTTTAGTGACTCAGATCCGATCAGCGCAGGTGGCGAGAAAATATTCCTTAAAAAGGTGCCTGGCACGGCGGGCCAGCCGCACACGACCATCCGCGATGCAGGACACTTCCTACAAGAAGACAAGGGCGAAGAAATTGCCGCAATCCTGTGTACGTGGATGAAAGGCTAGGCGCTTACAACGAACTCTCGTTCAGTCGGGATCTGGGCTCACGATTAGTTTGGGGATTAGAAACACCAGCCAGATCGCCGTACCCGCGAGAAACAGAACCGATGCTATCGCCATCCAGTTCAGGAAGTGCTCGCGATCGAATTCCATCAGTACCCTGGAACGATCGCCGAGGCGGTCAGGCCTCCCATGGCCACGACCTGCCACGGCTTACCCAACATCAGCGAGCGGTAACCTCCGTGTCCTAAGGTAACCTGGGTGCTGATCGCCAGAGCCAACAGAGCGAACGCCCCAATAAACACTATATGGAGGCCAGCTTTGTGTTGCGGCGGAAACGCTGCCGCGAGCCAATAGCCAAGCGGAAGCATCCACGCGGCCAGCCATATTAGGCGACGGTTCCAGCCCTCGGCTAAAGGTGGCCGCCACAATTCGATTCCCGCCAATAAGACGGTGGTCACAACCGCCGCTCTCATCACATAAGCCCAGCGAAGCGAGTGGGCATAACCGACCCAAAACGATGAGATCAGAACTACAACTCCGACAAGGTGAAGTAGCCTCACAGATCTATCACGCGCGGTTGCCGCACCGTCGGCGGGTGCCTCGCCGCGAGTCATCAACGGCAGGGCCAATCCCCCAACTCCCAGAAGCAGCCCGCGACCAACCTCATGGGCCCACATATAGTCGTCTCCGTACGCTCAGAAAATCCCGGTAAGAACTGAGCCCGCGAAGCACATCATGAACCCTTGTATCTGGGTCATCGCGTGAAAAATCGGTCGGTAGTTCTCTAGAATTCCGAGAGCGTAGAAGAGCCAGTGAAACACACCGGCCCAACTCAAGAGGATTCCCAAGGCAAACAGGATGCGGAACGGTTCGCGCTGCCACAGTGGCGCCTGTACGAGTGCGTCGCTTTCGGTCACAACGCCTGCGGCGATAAAATCTGGAACACCATGCTCCTTCGTGATTACCGCCGTGTCTTCTGAACTGTGTCGCAGGTACAAAGCGACATGGATCTCGAATTTCTCAGTCGTCTTCGAAAGCTCGGAACCATCGAAGCAATTTCCACACTGGTCTTGTTTGGTATCGCGATGCCTCTTAAGTACCTCGTCGGGCTGCCCATCGCGGTACAAATCGTCGGGCCCATCCACGGTGTCTTCTTTATCCTTTTCGCCGTGAACTGCATGATGGCCGCCGAGCGTGTTCCAATGGGAAAAGGACTGGCAGCCGCCGGGGTCGTGGCGGCGATTGTGCCATTCGGGCCGTTTATCATCGACCGATGGTTTGCCGCCCTCCAAGATCAGGCCTAGCCGCGGGTCATCGCCAACAAGATCAGCCAATAAGATGGGCGATGTAGCTGACGTAAACTACGACCAACAGCATACCTTCGCGCCGGCCCACTCGATTCCCCGTACCCATCAACGGTAAGAGTACCGCAGTCAGCCCAATCATCACCGCCAGGTCAACGGTGGTAATCCCA
>JBLFWR010000160.1:0-7458 GCA_047611725.1 Binatia bacterium
TTCTTTTCTGGGGGGAAAGTCATAAGCGGAACTTGTAGCCCGCCCGTGGCCCCGACGTGAACGCGGCCGGTCAGGATCTCGGAAGTTGGCGCGGTTCGGCGCCGCTAGCCGCGAATTTCACCCCAGAGTCGGCCGCCTGAGCCGGTAGCCCTATGGCCCACTGGCCCTGAGCCCACTAGTCCTGAGCCCAATAGTCCGCCATCAGCTCCTTGGACCATGAGGGCTGGCTTACCGGGCTTCGGGGGGGAAACTCGAGCATGACCGGTTTGAGATCGAGCACCGGTGTCCCATCGATCGCGTCAAGCTCGCCGACCACGAGGCTGCGGGCGTCGCGCACGATTTTGTCTTCCGCCACGCGATCGAAGCAGAACAAAACCTCGACGTGTGAGAATTCCTCGATCCCGTCTAACGATTCTGGCGGAAAGTTGTCAGCGAGCACGATACGGGACGACGAACCGCCCCAGGAATCGTCTTCGGCAACGGTTCGTTTGGCGTGGACAGTTCCAATGGCTTCTACGGAAAATACTTTCGACAAAGCTGGCTCCTTTGCGGCAGGGCGTGGGCTCATTAGGCTCGCGGTTTTCGTCGGGTGTTGCGCATCGCGTTACGCGCCGCTATAAATCCCAGTTGCTTCACTGGGAACCGCGGGCCGATTCGCCAATCGTGTCGGCCGACTTAGGCTTCAGGCGACCAGAAACAGCGGAGATCCGACGATGCAAGAAACTCAGACGCCAACCAAAGAGTCGCTCATCAAACTTTACAGCTACTACCGCGATGCCGAGATCCGCGGTGCTGGGTTGCTTATGAAGATGATGCAGAGGGAGAAGGATCCGGAAGCTCAGGTTCTGTTTTCACGCCATATCGACGACGAGACCCGCCACGCTTGGATGTGGACCCGACGTATAAAACAGATCGGCGGTTTGCCTGTCGAAGTCCCCGACGGCTACCAGCGACGCTTGGGCAAAGCCTTGGGCATACCAACCAGTCTCATTCACTTGTTCGCGTTAACCGTTGTTGTCGAGGAGCGTTCTGCCAAGCGATACATGGAGCACGCGGCGAGCCCGATTTGCGACGAAGAGACGCGCGCGATCCTGACCGAAATTACGAAAGACGAAAAATGGCACGTCGCCTGGATGGAAGATTGGCTTTACAAAATGGCTGCCGAACGTGATTCCGAAAACAAGGCACGCGAACAGCTCGCCCGTTTCCGCGAGCTGGAAGAAGAAGTGTTCACAGAGATGAAAGAGTGGGAACGAACTTGGCTGGGCTTTTCCTTTTCGGATGCTGCTTAGCCCCAGGCCTGGGTGCCCGGTTGGGTAGCCCGTTGGGCAGCCCGGCTGACCTCACAAAAAGGCTGCGCGACCGAAGAGTCGCGCAGCCTTTTCTATGGTGTGTTGTGTACGGCGCGGCCGTACAGTCGCAGGTCGCGCAATCGCAGTGTTCTGGACGAGGTTACGAGAACAACGCGTACCGAAGTTGCGTTCGCGGCTGGCACCGCGAGTCGAATGCGGCCATCGGCATCGGGTTTTGCGGTTCCGCTGCTCTCCGCGAAATGCGGATCCCCACCGAGTGCTTCGACCCGGTAAGCCAGCGGACTGGTTCGCGCAGTTTGGCTTAAGCGAATTTCAATACCGCTAGGGTCCGAGCTCGGAAGTAGAGCCGCACCACAAGCCACTTGTACCGGTCTTGCCGTCCAGCGTTCGCGAGCTTTCCATAGCAGAACCCGATCGACGCCGACGCCGCTGTGTTTGGGGGTGCAGGTCCAGCCCGAGCTTAAGTCGGCAAGCAGCGGTGCACCGTAAAGATCGATGGGTTTCTCCGCGTCCGGCGCTTGCGTTGCGGGGCTCGCAAAGAAAGCGGCCTTCTGAGGTTGGTCGTCTAAGACTTCGCAAAGTGTGAAACGCCCGGCCCGCGCGCGTTCTTTGAGGTGCGAATCGCAGGCCGCGCCCTCTAGGAGAATGTGGCTGACTTGCCACTTCTTGGCCGAGGCCGAAAGCATATCTGCGCTACCACCGGTAAGTCCCGTCAACGCAGCTGCCGCCGAACGTCGGCTGGTGGCGCCCTCGGTGGTTTTGGCAAATAGCAAAGTACCTGTGTGGCCGGTTGCCAAAACCGGAACACCAGTAAACGCCGGAATGAGCGGAGCGATCCCGGCTGCGGCGGCAACCGATGAGCCCTGTGGCAAGGCACGCAAGTGTTCAAAAAGCTCACGTAGGTCGGGATCCGCTCCGGGCCCTCGCGAGGCGGCCGCCCGTGCTGAGAGTTCCATGCGATGCAGCGGTAGCACGGGAATGCAGGCCGCGACGACAAGTGACCAGACCAAGGCACTCATCAAAGTGCGACCGACTCGACCGTTGCCCATGAATCCGGGGGTGCGCGTCACAAACAGTGCGGCCAAGGCGCCAAACGGAACTACCCAAAGGACAGTTGTGGCGCGCCAATCGGATACCCAGGCGATCCAGCCGGCAGAAATTCCGGGAGCAAATGCGAAGGCCAGAGCGGGTATTGTCAAACCGAGTAGAATCGCCGAACTTCGACGGGTGCGTTGAGCCAGCGCGATAGCAGTCCCCAGCAAAGCCAGAATAAGAAGAGGGTCGGCGACATTGCTCGGATGCATTGTCGGCCCTGCCACTCCGAGTTCGATCAGATCACGCCCGTGACGAGAGCGAGACGTTGGTGGAAAGAATCCCGTGTTCGGTGCCCGCTCGACCAATTCGATCGCAAGTTCTCCGTCGCCGAAATCGGCGGTGGTTCGCAGTGGTGCGCGTACCGGAGGAGCACCGGTCAAGGCCGCGCCACGATCAAGGTCACCGCCATAGCTAGCTTGGTTGTTGGCACGACGAAGGTCGGGAAGCCCCGTCAGCGCGACTGCTGCGACCAAACCCACAGTCAGTAGTGCACGACCTAGGCGGCTATTGTCGTGGCTTATTGCGGCGATGCCGACTCCGGCACAGGCAACGGCTGCGGCTTGAGCAGCGGCAGCGTCGGTAGCGACCAGTACAATTGCCCCAAAGAACATCGTGGCCCACGGCGATACGTGCGTGCGGCGATTCCCGAACGTCACCGAAATCGCCGCTGCCAGTGTGGTTGGCAGGATGACGAGTGCAGCAACGATGATGTCTTCAGCGATGCCTACAGGTAGTGCCATGGTACCGATCGCTGGCGACGGGACGCGAGTTGCCAACGCCGCACCCACTGAGAGAAGAGCTGACAGCGAGGCGACGCCTGGCGCGAAAATCGTGCGAGCTAGTCCCAGCGATGCAGATCCGGCCAAAACTACGATTGCGATTGGAGCGAGACGTTCGAACAGAATCCAGCGAGAGGCTCCGGTAAGTGCCGCCCAGGCCCCGAGGCCGATCACCCACGCGTCGTGGTGGAAGCGTATGGGCGTGTGAATTGCGCCGAGCACTGCATCTCGGGTTGAGTACGCGCCGGTGGCCACGTCGTGTTGTGCATGGGCGAAAGCCCAAAGCGCGGGCTCGGAAAGGTTCTCGCCACCGGCCGTCATGGCGACGGCCCCCATCAGGCCGACCAAAGCCGCAAACACGGCCAGCATGGCGAATTCGCTGTCGCCGCTTACCGGTTCGTTGTGGGTGGACACTTTTGCCGGAAACAGCGCCAAACAAACGGAGATGGCACCGACCAAGAGCAGCGTGAATTGCGGACCGCTTTCGAGCAATCGCGACAATCCGGCACAGGTCGCGACCATCGCTAAAGAAACTACGAAGGCCGGCGCGGGCATCGCGAAACTGGCCTCTATTTCTCCGGCCAAGCGTTTCTCGCTCCCGCGTCCACCCAGACGAGACAGAAAAAGATACCCCGGGGCGATCAGTACAGCGGCAAAGGCGGCCGCTGCCGCAATCCAGGAGGCGCGCGCGTCGCCAGCCACACCAAAGGCGTCAACCAGGGGGGCCGCCGCCCATAAGGCGCCGACGATCAGTAGCGTAGTGGTTTGCGAATTCACTGAAGAGGCTCGTAGCGCCCATCGTCGCTGTTCTCCTCACGTAACTCCAGTCGGCTGAGTTTGACGAAGGGAAGAAAGGTGGGGGTAACATCGACTGTGATACTGGTGCCCGATGGTTGCGGTAAAACGAGTTCGATTTGCTCACCGCTTTCGACACTGACCCGACGGGCAATCGGCTCGTTCCACGCTTCTGATCTGGCCACAATAACGAACTCCTCGCGGGCTCGTCCGAGAATCGGCACGATCGTCAAGCGGGTGTGCTGCGACGAAATCTTTGCGAACGTGCATGTAAGCGTCGGCATGGCTGCCGACCATGCTCCGGGTCGAGGCAATCGTACACCACGACCCAATCGTTCGGCTGGCGCAGTGCAACTGTACGCTGGCTTCAACGCAGTATTGCTACCTTCTAGGATCGCCACTTGCGCCGCGTGCATGAGTACCTTCTGCGCAGCTTCGTTGTGGAATCCGGAGTGCCCGCCGTTCTCTGCAAACCGACACAACACGAACTCTTCATTCTCGAACAGAATGTCACCGCAATAACTCATCGCCGGCGAACCGGGCTCGACCAAGAGATGGGTCGGCGACAGATTTTCCGCAGGATTCCACACGCCTGCCGCCAGTGCGGCGCGGCTTCGAAGGCGTTGCAGTGCCAGTTGTGGATCACCGCTGAACACAAAGGTTGCGCGGTCAGAGGCGGCCAATACCGATACCCCCGCTAGGGCAGGGAGGCGCTCGGCCAATTCCGATGAGGTTGCCACGATCGCCTCCGGACCAAGCGAGGCGGTTGCTGCGATCATCGAAGAGAAGGATTTCGTCGCGGGGACGGCCAAGGCCACACGTTCAGGTTGCAGACGCTGACCGAGTGCGTGGCCGCCCGATGTTGCCGCCCCCAACGCGAGCACGATGGCGAGAAAAGGCCGTAGCTTGCCCGCGCGTTGCCACGCACCGTTGGTTGCCAGGGCCAGTAGAATTCCCGACGGCAATAGCCACAGGATGCGATAGACCATCCAAGGAAGCACGATTTTTCCGGCCGCGTCGGCGACTAGGGGAATGAAGGCGACACCGAGCGCAATCGCCGTACAGCCGAGCAGCCAGCTGCGGCCAACGGCTGGCAGGCCGCTCGTGAAAAACAGCCCCGCGAGCGCGAGAATCGTTGCTGGGTGACCCAATAGGTTCGGGTTTACGATCCAACTGTTCTCTGAGACGGCAATGGTTCGTTGCCTGCTGGCGTGAACTCTCACAACAGGATGAGCCGAGTCGGTCACGACCGCACCCGCTGTCGCCCACTGTGTGCGCGTTGTCACGCCCATCGCGCCCGCCAGCAATGTTCCGGCGACAAGCACCGCTACGACCTGTGCTGTGGTCTTCTTCCAACCGGCTACCAAAATCGGTGCGGCCAAACCGGCAAGTAGCAAAGCGAAGACAAGCGCATGAGTGAAGGCCAGAGCCAACGCTGCAGCGGCGCACACGGGCAGCCAGTTCCGGTGCCCATTCAGGGTTCGAATCGCCGCGGCCGCGGCGACGGGAAGCAGGGCGAGCAAGGCTACGAATTTGTCTTCGGGAGCGCGGGTGAGAACTGGCAACAGCCCACCGGTCCAAAGGGCCAGCGACACAATTGGTACTAGCAGCACCGCTTTACTGCTTCTCGCTAGAACGGAACGGCCTAGGCTGAAGGTCGCCGAAACGAACACCGGCACAAGAAGGAAAGGGGCGGCGTGTTCGTAGATCGCGACCGGGTCCAGGCTCGACGCACGCGACCAAAGTGTGATTGCGGCAAGCCAGGGGTTGGCCACAAAGCGGGCTGGGGAATAGCCGCTGGCAAAGAAAGGTTCGCTAGCGCTCAGGGTGGGCGCGAGAAGATCGCGCCGCACATACGCCAGGTACCACCAGCGATCGATACTACCGGTCTGGGTCAGCCAAGCGGCAGCAATCGCGAAAAGTAAGACCGCGATGCAGGTCACGACCGCTAGCCATAGCGGCCATAGCGGCCACAGTTGAGTTTGTGGCTGGGGGTTCTTCGAAGCGTGGTTCGGTGTGCCCGCTACCGAAGCCAGTGGCAGCGAAACCAGCACAAGTCCGCAAAGTAGCCATAGCGCACCGGTTGCGGGAAGAGAGAGCAGCAGCGACAGCACGATCGTCGCTGTAATCAGGGCGAGAGAACCCGCGAACCAAAGGGCGGGCAGTTCGGCCAGCGCGACATCGCAGGGTTTGCGTAAAACCAGCGCGCCGGGCGCCAGCAGCAGCACCGGTCCGAGAACTGCTGCAGCGACGGTTGGCGCAACGCCTCCTGCGAGCAATCCGAGGCCGACCAGACCTACGACCAGCAGGGCACGGGCGACGGTATGTCGCCGGCTGGGTTCCATGCGAGGCCTATCTTCGTTCACTTGGGTCCGCGGTTTGCGACCGTGTCTAGGCGTCGCCGGGCGCCATCAGCTGCATGTACATCGAGCAAAGTTCGGGCCCGAGGTGAGTGGGCAGCCCAAGGATCGGCAACCCGACACCATGCTTGCGCCAATCTTTGAGGCGCTCGCGACAGAACTCTGGATCGCCTGCGATCATAAGGGCGTGAAGAAGTTCTTCTGAAACAGCGGCCGAGGCTTCGTCGCGCTGTTTGGCAACATACAAGTCGCGCACTAGATCCGCATTCTCGGCGTAGCCCATGCGCGAAAGCATGGCGTGGTAGTACTCGCCCATTCCGCCAATATAAAAAGAAATCATGCCACGCGCGGCAACATAACTGTCTTCCTTTTCGGGCATAGGAATGACGGTGGTGAATGGTGCGATCGTGATCTCGCTCGGATCCCGTCCGGTGCGCGCAGCACCTTCGGCCAACAATTCCCGGCCTCTGTCGAGTTGTGTGTAGGGCCAAAAAGTCGGAACCCAGCCGTCGGCGAGCTCGCCTACCATTCGAACCGCCTTGTCGTTCAGGCACGCGCAGTATATCGGCACACGGTCTCGTACGGGGGTCATCTCGAGCTTGAAGTGGCGCAGGTCCCATAACTTGACGTCTGCATCGGAAACGCGTCCGCCAGCGATCAGTGTTTGAATGACGCGGATGTACTCGCGCATGCGAGTTAACGGCTTCTGGTAGGGAACCCCGTGGAACCCTTCGATGACTTTGGCGCCGGAGGTTCCTAAGCCAAGGATGAAGCGTCCCTCTGAGATTTCGTCGAGCGTTGCTGCGTGCATGGCCAGCACCCCGGGCGAGCGGCTGAACACATTGACGATGCCCGTGGCAACCTTGATGTGCTTGGTCTTGATCGCGATCTCAGTCAGCAAACTGAAGGCCTCGTAGGCCCATGCCTCGGGAATCCAGATCGAGTCGTAGCCCAACTCGTCGGCTTCCTGCGCATAGCGCACCACGGCCTTGCGATCGTAATTCTTCCAAAATGGGACGAGGGCGGTTCTCTCTTTCAAAGCGGTCTCCCTAAGTGCCCGATGAGCGGGCGGCGGCGCATCGTAGGGGCGCGGGCCGAAACGAGCAAGGCTCAGCC
>JBLFWR010000161.1:0-7443 GCA_047611725.1 Binatia bacterium
ACGCCTCCCGAAGGGGCGCCCAATGTTCTTCTCGTCTTGCTCGACGACGTGGGCTTTGCCGCGGCATCGACGTTTGGAGGACTCGTTCCTACGCCGCAGCTTGATCGCCTCGCAGAGGGCGGTCTGCGTTACAACCGTTTTCACACCACGGCGATCTGTTCACCCACTCGAGCCTCGATGCTTACGGGTCGGAACTCGCATGCAGCGGGTGTCGGCTCCGTCATAAACAGTGCGCAACCCTATCGTGGCCGCGCCGGGCTGTTGGCTCCCGAGACTGCGACGATCGCCGAAGTCTTACGGCAGCACGGTTATGCAACGTCGGCCTTCGGCAAGTGGCATCTCACTCCCGATCACGAGACTTCGCCAACAGGTCCTTTTGATCGCTGGCCGACGGGTGTGGGGTTCGAGACTTTTTACGGTTTTCTCGGTGGAGAGACCCATCAATTCGAGCCGACGGTCTTTGAGGGGGTGCGCCCGGCATCGCGCCCGGAGGGAGACGACTATCACTTGACGTCTGATCTCGCAGACCGGGCGATCTCTTGGGTGCGGTTGCAGAAGTCACTTCGCCCGGAGCAACCCTTCCTTCTATATCTGGCGCCGGGTGCAACTCACGCCCCACTCCACGCGCCGGCCGATTGGATCGCGCGCTTTGAAGGGCAGTTCGACGGTGGATGGGACGTTGCGCGCGAGCAGGCGTTTGCGCGGCAGAAGAAGCTCGGCGTGATCCCGCAAGATGCAGCGCTTACGCCGCGGCCAGCAGAGTTGCGTGCGTGGGATAGTCTCAGCGATGACGAACAACGCGTTGCCGCGCGTTTGATGGAAGTCTACGCGGGCTTTCTCGCGCACACCGACGAACAAGTAGGTCGCGTGTTCGATGCGCTGCGTGAGTTGGACGAATTTGACAACACGTTGATCCTCTACGTCGTCGGGGACAACGGCGCGAGCGGCGAGGGCGGTGGCGACTACGGAACGTGGAACGAGATGGGCCGCATCCAACGCGTGGTCCAAACGCCAAGCGAGTTGCTCGGCAGGCTGGACGCGATCGGGGGAACGACTTCCTATCCTCACTACTCCGCCGGTTGGGCATGGGCGACGAACACGCCTTTTCAATGGGTGAAGCAAGTGGCGTCTCATCTCGGCGGCACCCGCAACCCTTTGGTCGTCAGTTGGCCAAATGGGATCAAACGCCACGGTGGTTTGCGGACTCAGTTTTCGCACGTCAACGACATCGTCCCAACGGTGTTGGAAGCGGTTGGTGTTCCGGCGCCGGTCGAAGTCAACGGCGTTCCGCAACGACCCATCGATGGGACGAGTCTCGTGTATTCGTTCGATGAACCAAAGGCGGAAGAGCGACACCGAACCCAGTACTTCGAAGTCTTAGGGAACCGCGCGCTCTATCACGAGGGTTGGATGGTTTCGGCGCGCAACCGCGTGCGCGTGCCGTGGGGCGATTTGACATCCGTCGTCACAGGCACCGGCCCAGAGATCTGGGAACTGTACGACCTGCGATCCGACTACTCGCAGTCGCATGACTTGGCGAGCGAAGAACCTGCGAAGCTCCAACATCTGCAAAACCTGTTCTGGGCGGAAGCCGGGCGACATCAGGTGCTTCCCATCAGCGGCCGACCTGCCGGTGTGTCGCCATTTCCTGCACTCGGCGACGGTCTTCATGAGGGCGTTTACTATGCCGGTGCTGTGGGGTTGCACGAGTCGGCGGTTCCAAACTTGATGAACCGAAATCACCGGATCGTGGCGGAAATCGTCGTCCCCGAAAACGGAGCCCACGGAGTCCTTGCAACACAAGGTGGCGTTGTTGCAGGGTGGGCGCTCTACATAGACGATGTGGGCCGAGCCGCCTATGTCTACAACTTGTTCGGCAAGAAGGTCACGACCATCACCGGTGTGGATCCAGTGAAACCTGGTGCGGCCAAAATCGAGCTTCGATTCGAATACGACGGCGGCGGTTACGGTCGGGGAGCGGACCTTCGATTGACCGTCAACGGGAAGCCAGTCGCGACGGGTCGAATCGAACGCAGCGTTCCAGCCTTCTTCTCGATCGACGAAACCTTCGACGTGGGCACCGACTCGGGCTCACCCGCTGGCAACTACCCCGCGCGTTATTCCTTTAACGGGCGAATCAAACGCGTCGTGCTGAAGGCCGAGCAGTAGGCGGGACCGGCGAGGTCCGGTCGGTAGATCGCGCGGTTCGCATCGCGCGCAGTTGTCTGTGTGAGACATTCGGATGCTCGCGAGCAACCTGAACTTTCCCGCGCGCGGAGACCCGCTCCGCCATGCGAGCCCAATGGTGCGGCCCGGTGAAGGGGGAGCTAGACGCTTCAGCGTCACTTCGGTGAGCCCGCTTAGTTCGACTTCGATCGCAATCGCCAGCAGGAGGGGGAACCGAGATGTTACTTGCGGCGTACGAAGCCAATTCCGGCCAAGCCGAGTCCAAATAAAACACTCGTTCCTGGCTCTGGGACGACGCTGGGGCTCCAGCTCACGAAAGATTGAAGGTGCCCATAATTCAAATTCGTTCCGAATCCCTGGTGAATGCCGAATCCTCCGGAAGAATTTAGTTGAACTGCCGCGGACCACGTGTACCCATCCAGTTGAGTGATTTGTCCGTGCAGCGTAGTAATGAAACATTGTGTACTTGAAGAGGCGCAACCATTTATCAATCGATATGTGTTGAGATTGTTGATGTCCAAAGCTTGGGAAGTGAACAAATCGGAAATGCTGTCATACAAGCCTTGATTATAGTTGAGGTACTCAGTGGGATAATTCTGGGCATTGTACGATGCGTCGAATGCTGCATCGAAATAGGCATTCCCCGTCGATAGCGGTACCAAGATGTTATTGATGCCCAGGATGGATGTTTGATCATTGTTCCATACGATGGTTGCTGCCGCAGAGGACAAAGGCATAGCGAGCAAGACGGTCAGTACGGTCAACTTCAATAATCTCATGTGTATCCTCATTTTCAGGGAGTGGGACTGACGGTTGAGTGAAGGTTCAATCCAGCGCAGCGTATATCTTGGATCAGCAATAGATTCTCTTCGGCGATTGGTTGATACGGAACCGAGTCTGCTGCCGGTGTCGCAATCGCGCATCACCCAGATGGGTGATAAGCCTGCATTCGCGGGAGAAACGAACGCGGGGCTCTGGATTCCAGTGGACATGTGAACGGATCCCTAGTTGTTGGACCTGTTCCGCACGTGCTCGCCTACGCCGCCGCCGCCGCTTGGATCCCAACGGTGATCATCTGAACGCCGGTCGAGGCGAGGTAATTCAAGCCCCTTTTCCAAGAACGTCCGATAACGAACACTATGTAAAATCCTAACCGAGGAGCCTAAGCTCTCGTAAGCGGGCAATATCCGACCCGCGTTGACAAGGAGACGAACAAAACTCGCCACCTAGCGAGCCGATCCGCCAGGGTTCTAAAGTGATCCCGCAAGCCGGGACTCGGCCGCGGCGGTGCGGATGCTCAGGCGGGTCAAGTATTTGGGGCATCATCTCAGCCGAGAGCGACCGTCGCCTGGTCGCAGGTCATGCCGTGGATGAGAGGCGAGACGTCGGCGATGTGGTGCGCGGGTTTGGCGCGTTTGCCTCCACACCAAGCCACTCCAAACGTGTGGACTGCGCAGCCAGGTGTAGAATAACTGTCGCGTTCCCGCTTTCGAGGGAGTGCTCCACTTCGAGGTTTCAAGGTTCACCATGACGACACCCCAAGCTACGACGAAAAACAACCTTCCGCCCCACGACCCCGCACACGTTCTGAGCGCTGCCTTCCCCGAAAGGGTGAAGCTCGTGTGCCAGAACTGGGCCCACGAGAGCCCCAATGTGCCCGCAGTCTTTGCGCTGTATTGGGTGAAGTACTTCGTTTTTCTGATTGGCATCTGGGCGTTCTGGTGCAGCTTTAATACCGACTACCCGGGCTTCTTCGCCTTCGCAGATTGGGCCTTCACGACAGAGGCATTCAAGAAGGCAATGGTTTGGTCCATGTGCTGGGAACTCTTCGGCTTCGGATGCGGCTGGGGGCCGTCGAACGGGCGTATCGAAAAATGGTTCGGCGGTATTCGCCACTTTGCGCGAGTCGGAACAATCAAACTCCCGCTGCTTCGCGGCGCCCCCCTGGTCGGCGGCGATACGCGGAACGGGCTCGACGTGGGCCTCTATCTATTGAACCAGCTGCTGTTGCTCCGGGTTCTAGTCGCGCCCGAAGTGACGCCCGAGCTCTTGCTGCCGTGTTTCGTGTTAGTGGCGGTCAATGGTGTACTCGACAAGACGCTTTTTCTAGTCGCCCGCTCGGAGCACTACTGGGTTGTGATGGGCGCGCTGACATTTGCCGCGGCGAACGATCTCTGGATCGCTGGAGCGAAGCTCACCTGGTCGTTCATTTGGATTTGGGCAGCGGTCTCGAAATGGAACAGCCATTTCCCGTCCGTCATTATGGTCATGATGAACAACGGGCCCTTCTTCCCGAAGTTTCTCAAGCACAGCCTCTTCACGGACTATCCCGTCGACCTCCGGCCCTCGCGCTTCGCGCATTTCATGGCCTTCTTTGGCCACGTCTCCGAATTTTCGATCCCGCTGATCCTCTTCGTCGCGGTCGCGACGGGCAACGTTTGGCTGCTGCTCGGCGGTTGCATTCTGTTTACCGGCTTTCACTCCTTCATCGGCTTGAACAACCCCGCCGGCATGCCCGTCGAGTGGAACATCCTGATGATCTACGGCGGTTGGGCGCTTTTCTGGTTTCACCCCGAGGTCTCGATCCTCGAGATGACACAGATGCCGGTTCTCTTGAGCTTGATGCTCTTCTCGCTCGTCGCCGTCCCGCTCTTCGGCAACTTCGTGCCGTCGCGCGTCTCGTTCCTTCCGTCGATGCGTTACTACGCCGGCAACTGGGCCTACAACATTTGGCTCTTCAACAAGGAGCGGGGCAGCACCGCCAAGCTCAACAAAATCAAGAAAAGCTGCGGCACCGTGCACGAGCAATTGGCGGATGTGATTGAGGACCCAACTCAGCTCGGGATGGCGATTGCGATGATGAGCGTGACGCGCTTCCTTAATCTCGAGGGGCGCCCCCTTCTCGAAGCGCTGCCCGCCGCGGTCAACAACGCAGATGATTGGGAGTGGCACGAGGGCGAGACTCTCGGTGGCACCATCCTCGGTTGGAACTTCGGCGACGGCCACCTCAACGGTG
Organism: Binatia bacterium; assembly: GCA_047611725.1. GTDB lineage: Bacteria > Desulfobacterota > Binatia > UBA1149 > CAITLU01 > JBLFWR01. The sequence goes on from JBLFWR010000161.1 coordinate 5,204, forward strand.
AACAGCTGCTGCGCGCGATCCAGCCGACCTGCGAGTTCGAAGAGGGCGACGTCCGGCTAATCTCGGTCGAGTCCCAGCCGCTCTTTGGCCCGACGATGCATTGGCGCGTCTACTGCCCCGTTAAGGGCAAGCTCGCCGAGGGGAAGACCCGCATCGCCGACTACAAGGGCCACGCGCCTTGGCCCGAGGGCGAAGTCGCCGAGGCAATCACGGGTGGCTCGGCCTGATCGGTCGGGCCTGACAGCAGGCTTTCGAGCAACGAAGCTCCGTTGCCCAAGTGCCGGACCCGTGCTCGGGTACCGGCGTAAAGGTATAAGTAGTCTCAGCAATGCTATTTCCAGCGAGGTCCGGATTCGCCGCTCCGGTGCTGGACCCGCGTAGGAAGTTCTGAGCGTAAAACTGAACATCGAGATTACCGGCGCCGGCAAAACGGGAGAGATTCTCTTGGATCGTGGTCGTATCATTGAGGGCCAAATTGTACTGGTGTGTATAGGATGGCTTCCTCTGCTTGCTCATATTAGACTCTCCTCGCGGTCCGAAACCCCACAGAGTGTCTCTTAGCTTAGGCCGACCAAAAGTCCGAAAGCTGCTGACGGGATACACTCCTCTGACGAATCCGACTCCCGAGTTTTCCTCATTGGATTTGTAAAATACGATTCATTTCCGTGCGCGGCAACGCGTACACTTACTAGGAAAAATCGACCTTGGAAGAGCCTCAGATGCCCCAACCCGACCTGGTTACCCTGTGGGAAGATCACTGCCGTTATGAGTTCGAAACCCGAGACGTCGACGCCACTATGGCAACCATGGTGGAGGAACCGTACGTCAACCACATACCTACGATGACGGGCGGCGTCGGCCACGACCAACTCAAACGTTTTTACAAGTACCACTTCATCGGCGAAAACCCAGCCGACACCGAATTGGTACCGATCAGTCGCACAGTGGGCTCCGACCAGTTGGTGGATGAGATGCTGTTCAAGTTCACCCACACCAGCGAGGTCGACTGGATGCTGCCCGGAGTGGAGCCGACGGGCAGACGGGTCGAGATCCCCCTGGTCGCTATTGTTAAATTCGTAGAGGGCAAGGTTGCCCACGAGCACATCTACTGGGACCAGGCATCCGTGCTGGTGCAGGTCGGCTTGCTCGACCCAAAAGGTCTTCCGGTGGCGGGGGTGGAGACAACGCTCAAAGTCATCGACAATTCACTCCCGAGCAACAAACTCATGACCCGTTGGGTAACCAGCGCGGACAAGCCAATCTAAGGGCGAAGCAGCAGCTGCTTTGCGTCAAGTAAAGGATGCATTGGCGCCATAAGTCGCCATAGCACCGAGTATCGCCAGATCGACTTCCTCGAGTCGGCTGTAGTTCCTGAGCCGTCGACTGCGCTGCTGCTCGGCATGGGGCTCGTTGGTTTGAGCGCTCGCCGCCGACTCCGCTAGTCAAACGTCTCGAAGAAACCCTTCCTTAACCGCCCGGGTCTTCACTGGCTGGGGCGGTTTTGGATTTGGAGCGGATCGCGCAAGGGCTGGCTCAGCTCGAATGACGCTTGCTCAAGGCAACAGTTCGCAACAGCGCGACTTCGGCCTCGTCATAGGGTCGTCCGTCGTTATGGAGTAGATCGTGGAACCACGGCGCGGAGTCGTCTTCAGGTCGCTTCAACCAACTCTTCCACGAGTACTTCGTCTGGCTTCGGCCGTCGACGAGTCCCCAGCACCAGGCGTCAACATCATGCTCGGCTAGATCCTTGATCAGGGAGACGGGTGAGCCCAGGGTGCGGGCCATCCACTCGGTGCAAAGCAGCGGTCGCTCGTAGCGCGCTAGATACGCGATGGTTCCGAGCAGCTTTTCTCGCGCGGAGTACGAGTGAAATGAAATTACGTCCGAGCGCCCAAGCATCGTCCGTGCGAGTGGGCTGACTTTCTCAGCAGCGCCATTCACGCCGAGGTATACGCCGGCGGTTAGAGGTTGCTCGGGATCGATCGCCTCGCACCAGTCGAAAACTTGGTTCAGCAAGCCGTCTGCGAACCGTGTTTTGTCGCGGAGTTCTTTGCGCGGATAGCTAATCGCATTGGTTTGATCGGGCTCGTTGAACAGATCCCACGCTACGACACGGCGGTCCGCCTTGAAGCGAGCAACGACTGCATCTACGTAGGGTCGGAGTTCCTGCCAGCGTGTCGGGTCGCCCAGAATGGCTCGGCCAGGTCCTTGTACCCAGATCGAGTTATGCAGGCGTGGCC
>JBLFWR010000162.1:0-7390 GCA_047611725.1 Binatia bacterium
ACATCAACGCTGCCTTCGACTACGACGACAACTAACCCGCCGCCCACGACGACTTCAACTTCGTCAACCACGACCACAACATTGGATCCGGGTCTTGTGGAGTCCTGCGTGGAGTTCGTCGTCATCGATAGTGCCAACTACACCGGAATCTCTTTCGAGGCTGACTACAGTTCCCTAGACGGGAGTTTTGTCGGATTCGGCCCCGATGTTGACTGTGCCGGATTGGTGGCAGGCTCGGTCGCGGCATTCCGCGATGATGACGAGATTTCAGTCCTGCGCATTGGTATCGCCGACAGTTCCGCGTTCTCGGGTCCTGCGAGTTTGGCGACGTGTCGATTCCGCGGCTCCGAAGTCGTGGATGAGGGCTTGGTCACAATCACAGTGGTCGAGGCTACCGATGCGAACCTCAACCCGGCGGTTGCCCACGTGGTGATTGGCAGCGAGGATTGCCTACTAATGCGCCGATGAAACGCTCGAATCGACAAACGCAGGGGCCACGAAAAAAATGACGTTTCCCGATCGATTTCTGGCTGTTCGCTGCACGATCGCGGTGTTGGTCGCGTTTGCGTGCGGCGCCGCATCGCCGTCGTTCGCCACCGAAAGCGGACGTGCCGAACGCTTGTATTCCAAAGCGCTGGTCGAGTTTCATGCCGATCGGCCGGAGGCTGCCGCGACGTTGCTTGAACAAGCCGTTGCACTGAACCCGCAAGACGCGCAGGCGCAGTACTACCTCGGTGTCACGTTGGGACGATTGGGCCGTTTGGATGAAGCGGCCGACGCTCTTCAAATCGCTGCCGAGCGCGCCCCTTCGCTGCTTCGTGCCGATCTTGAACTCGGTTGGGTTTTAATCTCGGCCGGGCGCCACGATGAGGCGGCGGTGGTGTTGGCGCAGGCTCGGGGTCGCGAAAGCACGGCAGGACGCGCAAATCTCCTCGACGGCATCAATGAAGTCAGGCGGGGAAACTATGCAATTGCCCGTGAGCGACTAAACACCGCGGTTACGACCGACCCCTCGCAAGTAGTTCCTGCACGATACTATCGTGGGCTGGCGGCCTATGAAGCGCACGATTTGGTGGCGGCCGAAGAAGACTTTTCCTACGTAGCAGAAACGGTCCCGACCGACCAGATGGGAATCGAAGCGCAAAAATTTCTCGACCGTATCGGCGACGAACTGACGCCGAGTTTTAGAATGCGCGCGGGAATCGGTTTCGAGTACGACAGCAATGTCTCGCTGGCGCCCAACGATGATTCTCTGTCGCGTGATCAGCTTGGGATCACCAATAAAGATGACGTGCGTACGGTGTTGACCGCCGGTGGTTCGTACGCGATTCATGCCGACGAAAATTTTCAAGTGTCGGTCTCATACGACGTAGTACAAAGCTTGCACGCCGACCTGAGCGAGTTCGATCTGCAAACCCATCGTTTGGGTGCTCAGGTCGCCCACTTTCGCGGGCCAATTACTCTCGGCCTGAATGGTACTTGGGGCTATTCGTTTCTGGACACCGAAAGCTTTCTTTCAGAGGGCGCGTTGATGCCTTGGCTTCGCGTCGCCGAAGGCGAGTTCGGCCATGCCGAGCTTTACTACCGACTGCGCAATCGCGACTACATTCTGGATCCTTTCGCGGCGCCCCGTGACTCGTTCAATCATACGGCCGGTGCGCGTCAGTTCTTCTACCTGGATGGATCCGATCGTTATGTGTCACTCGGCTATCGCTGGGATCACGATGACGCCGACAATGCAGTCGGAAAGCGCTTCAACTACGACGGCCACCAGTTTGAGGCCGGTGTCGGTTGGCGTTTTGCCGGTGAGATCACGGCCGATGCTATCTACGCCTACAAACTTGAAGACTATAGCCACCCCGATGCTCTTGGTCGCGATGACGACGAACAGACCGTCGTGGTGCGAGCGGAGAAGCGGTTGGGCCGTTTGCTTTGGGCCACAGCCAGCTATGTCACGCGGCTGAACGATTCGAATCAGGCCGCTTTTGATTACGATCGCCACATCGGGTCTGTCGGCCTGGAAGCTCGGTACTGATCATGTTGCATACATTGCTAGTTGCGATGGCAGCTTTGGCCACTGTTTTGTCGGTAACTCCGGTTTTCGCCCAAGACGTTGCAACCATCGTTAGCCTTGAAGGCAAGGTGGAAGTCGGCCAGGGCGATCAGTTCACCGTGGCATCGGTTGGCACTGCGGTGGCCAGTGGCGATACCATTCGCACTGGAAATCCGGGCCGTGCGCGCGTGGTTTTTCAAGATGATTCCGTTTTGAACATCAGCGATGGATCAACACTGACGATCGACGAGTCGGTCTTCGACCCGAACCAAGGAACGGTCAGCACCGTGCTGAGCCTTTTTTCGGGGAAGGTCAGGGCGTTGGTGAGCGAATATTACAGTGAGCCTCGGGCGAGCTTTGAGATCGAAACCCCGAACTCGGTATCAGGGGTGCGCGGTACGGAATTTGTCGTGGCTTACGTGCCAGAGCAGGATTTCACGGAAGTGCTGGGGTTGGGCGGGGCAGTTGCTGTGCGCTCACCGAGCCATCCTCGCAGCACCGAAGTCATCGTGCGGGGACGAGAGATCACAACGATCGAAGCCGATGGATTCCCGACACCGCCTCGTCAAATCGACGTAGACGACGAGCGCTATCAGCGGTTGCTTGCAGGCCTGGAAATGCCGGGCGGCGGAGTTCCCGAGTCACTGTTTGAGAACGACCTGTTGCTGGGCGGAGCGGCAGTGCCGGTTCCCGACCGCGCCGAACTTCACGAACGTGTAGATGTAGGGGCGTCGAAATTTTTCGAGTCTCCGCAGAATCCGCAGGTTGACGATCAACCCGACGACCCTGCCCACGCGGGGAACGATTTGCTCGACCAACCACTGCCCATTCTTGATGGACCGACCGATCTCGAAATCAAATTCTAGCAAGTCGTCGGTCACCTGACCGGTATTAAGGCGCTATTTGGTTTGCATCACGGTGACGCCGTTCCAATCGGCGGGCGGCGGCTCCGCGATAAACTGCTTCGAACGTTCAACGTAGATTTGAGTTGGTTTGTCATCCGGAAGCTGGATGGCCATGGCCTCGAAAGCGATGAGCGCCTCGGCAAAACGTTGCGCCCGATACAGCGCCATTGCCGCTGTGAACTCATCGGAAATCTCCGCCTTGGCGGTGTTGCCGACGGTTCCCATCAATTCATAGATTCGCGCTGCCTCGGCTTTTCCTTTTACCGCGACCAGATCTAGTTCGCGGGTCAGGAATTCATCGCCTGCGGCGGCCCGCGTGACTTCGCTGATGATTACCTCGACGCCGTAGTTTTTAGTCAGGCCTTCAAGGCGCGCCCCGAGATTTACGTTGTCACCAATGACTGTGTAGCTGACATGGCGGTCCGAACCCATATTTCCAACAATCATATCGCCCGTGTGCACGCCGATGCCGGCCGCAAGCCGGGGCCAGCCTCGGGCTTGCCAATCATCAGTGTTGGCGGCCAGGCTCTCGGACATTCCGATCGCAGCACGGCACGCGGCGGCGGCGTGGTCGGGACGGGGCATTGGGGCACCCCACACGGCCATGATCGCGTCACCGATGTACTTGTCGAGAGTCCCGTCTTGCTCGAAGATCACGTCAGTCATCGCGCCCAAATACACGTTGAGCAATTCTACCAGCGCTTCGGGTTCCAGGCCTTCGGAGATCGTCGTGAAACCGCGGATGTCCGAGAACAAAACTGTAAGTTCGCGGCGCTCTCCGCCGAGCGCCAAGAGGTCGGGGTTCTCGCTGACCTTGTCGGCGATCTCCGGATTCAGGTAGCGACCGAAAGCCTCGCGAGTGCGACGTTTCTGTCGCTCTTCGGTCATGTAGTGCTGGACGCTGATCACGATGTAGACGAGCACGATGGCAACGACCGGGTGGACGATGCCCAGCGGAATGCCGCTAATCAAAAACAGCGCTTGCGATCCGCCGAGATACGTCACCAGCAGCGCGCCGACTGCGACAAGGCCCCAAACTCCTCGGGCCCAGCGCAGAATCAGACCGAGCACAAAAACCGACAAAAAAATGGCGGCGACTTCCACCAGGATCGTCCAGCGTGGTTGATGGAGGAAGTCGCCACGAAGGATGTTGTCGAGTGCGGTCGCGTGAATTTCGACGCCGGGATAGTTGCCGTCCAGTGGCGTTGACCGAACGTCAGCGACCGCAGACGCGGTGACACCGACGAGCACGATTTTCCCGGCCAGAGTTTCAGGAGCCACACGCCCCTGGAGGACATCGACCGCCGAAATGTGTGGAAAGCTGTATCCCTTGCCGCGATAGTTCAGCAGTAGCTGACCGTCTTCGGCGACGGGGATGGATTGAGAACCCAGAAAAATTTCTTGGACGCCGAACGGCGCGAAACGGATACGTGGAGTTGTGCCTTGGGCAATGGCCAGCGTTGCCAACGAAAGCGGAAGGGCGAAACGGTCGCCCTGGGCAATAACCATCGGAACGCGGCGATAGCTGCCGTCTCCAGTGTCGGGCAGCGTGTTGAAGTATCCAGAGCTAAGAGCAGCCGATGCGATCTCGGGGATGTTGGCGACGAGGCGTTTTGCATTTGGTACCTGCAAAGCGCCACGGCCACCGGCAGCCATTTGAACGGTGGTGTACTCGCCGAATTTTTGTGGTTCGTCAGGGATCTCGCTCGCCGAGAAATCGAAATAGTGCCCGACAACAACGTTGCCCGCATCGCGGATCGCAGACGCCAATTGCCGGTCATCGCTGGCTTCACCAGCGAACGCATCGCGAACCTGGAGCAAGGTTTCCGGGCTGACCTTGCCCTCCAGCGACGACAGATTCGGTGCGTCGGTGGCCTCAGACTGGACGATGTCGAAGGCGATGACCGAGGGGTCCGCGGCGCTGATTTGCCGCAGCAGTTGGGCCATTCGTGGCCGTGACCAAGGCCAGCGGCCCTGGCTGGCAATGCTGGCATCGTCAATGGCAACGATTACGACTTCGTCCGAAACGGGCTGTTCGCCGCGCTGCAGTAGGCGAAAATCGATGGCGCGTGTGTCGAGCAGCTCCAGGGTCTGGCAGCCGGCCAGGCGAACGCCAGCCAACGCGAAGCCGAGGACGAGGGCGATACGCAAGGGGGTAAGTTGGGGAAGTCTCAAGGCGGGAACCTTAACGCGTTCACCCCTGTTGCGTCTATTGGGGATGGCCAGTGCAATGCACAGAGGCTAAGCTCGCGCGCCGCGAACGTGCTCTTTCTTGATAGTACGATCTACAGGTTTGACCAGCCCAGCGAATCCATCGCTTGTCGGCTCGGGTCGAATCGACGCGGCAAGGCAGGCTTGAAATGAAACGACTGGGTCTTTCGAACGGTTCCTCGATGGCGGCCTTTGCGGCGGCACTACTTCTGCTCGTCTTGCTCATATTGCCCATCTTGGCCTCGAACGCTTCGGCGCAGCTCGGGGCGGTGATCGCGGAGCAGAAAATCAGCAGCACCGCCGGCGGTTTCGGCGGGTCGCTCGCTGCGGGGGCCGAGTTTGGAACTGGGGTCGGCAATGTCGGTGATCTCAGTGGGGACTCGATCAACGACCTCGCGATCGGCGCACCGGGCCTAGCCACCAGAGCAGGACAAGTCTTTCTCGCTCGCTTGGGTTCGGGGGGGACGGTTACGTCGGAGTCGGTTCTCGACATGAACAACGCGTTGCTGTCCGATGGCGATGGCTTCGGCACAGCTGTTCAGACGTATCGTCCGTTTGTTGCCGGATCCGGCATGATCGTGGTCGTGGGAGCGCCCGGCGACGATACCGGTGGCGCTGATACCGGTGCCGCGTACATTTTGCGCCTGGATGGGACGCTGGCTGGTGTCAGCTTGACCACTTTGGCATCCGCAAGCACGGACTTCTCGTTTGCTTTGACAGCTGGCGATCGGCTGGGCACTTCCATCACGACCGCAGGCGACATCGACAACAACGGATTCGATGATGTTGTGATCGGTATCCCGGGTTTGGATAACGGCGTTGGTGGTCTTGGTTACCTCTTGCTGGACGCAGTGGGAAGGGTGTTATCGTCTAGCATTATTTCCAACGGGGGAGGCTTTCAGCCTCTGGGCGCTGCGCTTTCTGCCGGGGATTTGTTCGGCAGCGCGATGGTTGGGCTGGGCGAACTTGGTGACGGCTCTAATGAAGAGATCGCAGTCGGAGCTCCCGGGTCTGCGGGTGGCGGCGCGGTACACATTCTACAGGGCAGGGCTGACGGCCCCCCCTTTACCGGTAGCGGTGAAGTGATCATCGAGGGGTCAAACAGCACCTTTGTTGGGGCTGGAGGCAGCGTCTCCTCGGGTGATCTGTTCGGTTCGGCTTTGGCCGTCGTCGATATCGACGGTAACGGACAGCTTGAACTTTTGATAGGTGCTCCCGGCGCTGACGGCAAGGGGGCGGTGTGGGTTGTCTCGATCAATAACGCCGGGGATGTCCTTTCGGCAGTCAAGATTGGAGAGGGGTCGGGTGGTTTCCAAGGGACGCTGAGCGCGGGTGGTAAGTTCGGTTCCGACATCACAGTACTCGGCGATATCAATGGTGACGGCCTTCCGGAGATCGCGATCGGCAACCCCGGCGACTCAGATGGAACCGCCGGCGCGACGTGGATCGTGTCTCTTGGTCGCTGCGGCGACGGCAACATAGATGCCGAGGAGCAATGCGACGACGGGAATCTACTAGATGGCGACTGCTGCTCACGGAATTGTCAACTTGAAGGAAACGGCACGGTTTGTACCGACGACGCCAACGAGTGCACTGACGATGTTTGCTTCGGCGCCACCTGCACACACACGAACAACACGGTTTTTTGTGACGACGGCCGACTTTGTACCGAGGACGACCAATGCAGTGGCGGCGCATGTTTGGGCTCTGACGTGGACTGCTCCGGCTCGGATGACCAGTGCAACACAGGCGTTTGCAACCCTGGCACGGGCGTCTGCGAAGCCGCTCCAATCGGAGACGGCACCGGCTGCGATGACGGTGATCTCTGCACCGACACTGATGTTTGTACGGCCGGCGTGTGTGCGGGGGCGGCAGTGGATTGCTCCGGCTCTGCCGATCAGTGCAACACGGGTGTTTGTGACCCTGGCACCGGCGCTTGCGAAGCGGATCCGGTTGGAGACGGCACGGGCTGCGACGACGGCGATCTTTGCACCGACACTGACATTTGCACGGCTGGCGTGTGTGCCGGTTCAGCCGTTGATTGCTCCGGCTCTGCCGATCAGTGCAACACAGGCGTTTGCAACCCTGGCACTGGCGTCTGCGAAGCCGCTCCAATCGGAGACGGCACCGGCTGCGATGACGGTGATCTCTGCACCGACACTGATGTTTGTACGGCCGGCGTTTGTGCGGGGGCGGCAGTGGATTGCTCCGGCTCTGCCGA
>JBLFWR010000163.1:0-7339 GCA_047611725.1 Binatia bacterium
GAACGATTCCCTGCTCGTCCAGAATTCTAAGGGAGTTGGCACCACCGGCCGCAATGTTGATCCAGGTGCGACCACTACAATTGCAAGAGATCGTGCTGTCTGCGACTCTTCCCCGTCGCGTCGCGTCCCTAACTGAGAATCCTTCGAAGTACCCATCACGATGAAAACTGTATTTCTCCTCCTGATCTTCTTTCTGTCTGGTGCGGCCGGACTTGTTTACGAAGTTCTCTGGACGCGTCAGCTAGTCCTTATTTTCGGCGTGACGACCTATGCCGTCTCGGCGGTCCTTGCCACGTTCATGGGCGGCTTGGCGCTGGGTAGCTACTTGATCGGCAAGCGCGCCGACCAAATGACCAGGCCCCTTCTGGTGTATGCAGCCCTTGAGTTGGGTATTGGCGTCTACGCGCTCGGCATCGGTTCTATTTTGGAGGCCTTACGGCCTGTTCACGTTGCACTGGCGCAACTCGATTTGCCCTACTCTGTGTTCTCGTTCACGCGCGCGCTCCTGGGTGCTTCGGTCCTGATCATCCCCACAACGTTGATGGGCGCCACGTTTCCTGTGCTGATCCGCCACTGGGCCGTTGAGCAAAGAGATGTGGCTAGAGGGACCGGCATTTTGTACTTGGCCAACACCGGCGGCGCGATCGTCGGTTGTCTGCTTTGTGGCTTTGTTCTGATCGAAAATTTGGGACTGGCCGGGACGAACTATTTTGCCGCTGCGCTAAACGTCGTGCTCGCGGCGGGAGCCGCCAGTTTGGGTTTGCGGCCTTCGGTTGCGGTCGCCGCGCGATCTATCCAAGAGCGCGAGGTTGTCCCGATTTCTCCGGCGGTCGGATCGCTGTTGCTCGCTTGCGCGGGGCTGTCGGGATTCGTCTCTTTGGCGGCCGAAGTCATGTGGAGCCGTGCGCTGCTTCGCTATCTTTACAACTCCACTTACGCGTTCACGACGATGCTGGCGACTTTTTTGCTGGGCATCACTCTGGGGAGTGCGATCTACAGTGCTTTCTTTTCTCAAACCCGACGACCCTTGTGGCTGTTTGCAGGTTTACAGGCGGGCGCCGGACTTGGCTTCGCCTTGGCGCTTGTTCTTTTTCCGCTTCTCCGCGACTTGCCCTCATCGTTTTTGGGATTCGGGGTCGTTGAGTCTTTTTGGGCATCACTCGGCCTGATGTTCGGGCGCGCGGCGATCATTTTGCTACCCCCCGTGATCTGTCTCGGAGCCTTGTTTCCGCTGGCGGCAACGTTGTACGCCCGCAGCCAAGGCACAGTCGGTCAGGCGGTGAGTAGGGTCTACGCGGTCAACACGTTCGGCGCGATTCTGGGTTCGCTTGGCTGCGCCTTCGTAAGCATCCCGCTCATCGGTATGTGGGGTACGGCTCAGTTGGTGGTGATCCTATGCTTCGTAGGGTCGGGGGCTGTTGCCGTGGTGGCTTCGGACACGACTTTCAAGAAGGCCGCTGTTGCCGCGACCGCCGTGTTCTCCATTTTTGTCGCTTGGCAGACCGCGCCCGACGATGTGTTCCGCAAAACCTTTTTGGCGCATGAGAACGCGAAACTGGTGTTCTATGAAGAAGGGGCGACCGACTCTGTTGGGGTCATGCACTACTATGGCCAGCGCACGATCGTCTACGAAGACCTGCGGGGTACGGCGTCTACCGGGACCTACGGCATCAACTTCTTTCTTGGGCACTTGCCGATGCTTCTCCATCAGGGGACTCCGGCGCACGTCCTGCATATTTGTTTTGGCGTTGGCAATAGCTTGGCTGCGGTTGCCGGACACGACGAATTGGAACGGGTGGACAACGTTGAACTCAGCCCACACGTCGTAGATGCGGGCAAGTATTTTTGGACGAACGACAACGTCCTCGATCACCCAAAGGTCCGCACGATTATCGACGATGGGCGAAATTTTCTGATGACAACCGCGGAAAAGTACGACGTGATCGTACTGGAGCCGCCTGAAACGTTCACCGCCGGTGTCATCAATCTCTATACCACCGAGTTCTATCGTGACGCGCTGGAGCGTCTGAAACCTGGCGGACTGATGATGCAGTGGATTCCCACGGCTAACGCGCCGCTTGAAGATGAGAAACGACTGTTTCGTTCGTTCTCAGAGGTGTTCCCCGAAACGACGATGTGGTGGCAGCTCACTGGTGGAACGGCGCTGCTGGTAGGGACGCGAGAACCGCAAGTAATCGACTACCAGGCGCTTCGGAAACACATGCAGGAGCCGCGCGTCGCCCGGGATATGAAGCTGAGCCGGGTTCGTGACGCCGACCATTTCCTATCGTTCTTTGTGCTGGACGACGAGGCTTTCGATGAGTTTGTGGCTGATTCAGAGCCGACGACCGACGACATGACGGTGCTTGATTTCAGCATGCCCCGCTACGGCGGTTCTGGATTTGGCCTGGGCCAGTTCAATCTTGAAGCGCGGGGCGAGAAGCGGAATCCGTTTCATTTCGTCCGCGAACGAAAGCAGCTTTACTTTTCGATGCGTCGCCCGATCGTTCCCTATTTGACGAACCTACAAGGGGAGTCACCGGACGCCATCGCCGCGCGCATCGTCGAGGCTCGGAAAGTACTGCTCAAAGCTCTCCCAATCAGCGAGGAGGATTGGAAGGCGGGGAATTTCTTCGGGGCGGTGAGTCAGTAGCGATTTCGAATCGCGTTTAGCTCTGCCCGAACACCTCCCGCAACGCCTCTTCGGTTCGCGTGCGATCGCCGCGTAAGCGGTAGTCTTCGGCCTGATCGATCCATCGCACGATTCCCTGCTCGTCCAGAAGCAGAGTCGTGGGGATGGCCATCTGTTTGAATCCCACGGGATATCCCAGCGGGAAGTTCCCCGGTAGATAGAACGTCGCGAATTCGGCGGCTCCTTCGTGGAGAAGTCCGAAGCGCTTGATGATCGAAAGGTCTGGGTCGCAAAGAAGATCGAACTTCAATCCGTCACGCTCGTGATGGGCTTGGGCCAGTTCGGGGGTATCTTTACTCAGCGCAACGACCGTTACGCCGTACTCATCGAACAGCGGCTGCATCGACTGGAACCGCCGTAACTCGGCGGTACAGTAAGGTCACCAGTGGCCTCGGTAGAACTTGAGCAACGCGCGCCGGCCGCGCAGGTCGGCGATGCGAATCATTTGGCCGTTGTGGTTGGGAGCGGAGAATTCGGGAAGAACATCGCCGATTTTTGCGATCAGTTCGCCATCGGGCGTACGCCGTTGGCCGAGCAGCCAGAGCAGGAACCCGGCAAAGAACGCGGCACCGCCCCCGAGGCCCGAGGTCGCTGCGCTTGGGGCAAGGATGATCCCGGCAATGCCAAGTAACCCACCCAACACCAACGCAACGCTATGGGGCACTACGCTTTCGGGAACCTTCTCTTTGGCGATCGTCGTGAAGTAGTGGCCCATTGCGATGTTGACGATCACAAAGCCCGCTAAAGCCAGATTGAAACCCATGCAGTTCTCCTTCCAAAAAATGAGGACAGGCACCATTTGTCTCGCTTGCCCACAGCTTTGCCAAACAAAATCGGGGACGGGTACCGATTGTTTCGCCTGCGCACGGCTTTGACGATTCAAAACCGAGACATGCAGAAATCGGTACCCGTCCCCGATTCTTTGCGAAATCGGTACCTGTCCCCGATTTCTGGTAAGAGATGGGGGATGGGGTTTTTGGGAAGAGGTGTTGTGTTGTTGGCGTCGGGGGTGGCCGTGTTGGTTGCTTCGGCGAGTTTTGCGGTCGAGCTGTCGTCTGACGCAGGCTCCGCGAAGTACGTGGGCGAAGCAGTCTGCGCGGAATGTCATACGGCCCAGTCAACGCTGTGGCGCTCGTCTGATCATAAGGGCGCGATGGAGCATGCTTGGAAAGACACCGTGCTCGGTGATTTCGATGACGCAAGCTTCGCCATTGGTGATACGAAAACTCGATTCGAGCGAGACGGTGACAAGTTTCTAATCGTCACCGACGACGTCGAATCAGATACACGCCGTTTCCCGGTTCTGTACACGTTCGGCGTTTCGCCCTTGCAGCAGTATTTGGTCGAGACCGAACCGGGGCGCCTGCAGCCCTTCCCAGTGGCATGGGACACCCGCCCGGATTCCGCCGGTGGCCAACGTTGGTTTCACGTCTATGGCGCCGCGGGCATCCCTGTTGGCGACCCTCTTCACTGGACCGGCCGACGCCAGAACTGGAACACGACCTGCGCGGATTGCCACACGGTGGGCTTCGCAAAAAACTACGAGCCGGAGACCGATCGCTTTGCGAGTACTTGGGAAGAGATCGGGGTTGGCTGCGAATCCTGTCACGGGCCAGGGTCCGAGCATGTAGCGGCGGTACAAAAGGACCCCGATGGCTACAAGACGCCGACAGGAGTTCGGTCGTTCGCTGCGTATAGCCAGTGGGGCTGGCAGCTTCCGAGTGATGCCCGAATCGCCCATCGTACTGCAACCGCTTCTACCGATCCGTTGCTGCAGACCTGCGCACAGTGCCACTCGCTTCGTGGAATGACTGCCAACCAACATCAACCCGGCGAACAGTTTCTCGACAGCTACGTTCCGACGGCGATTGACGAGAACTACTTCGTGGATGGTCAGGTCCGCGACGAAGACTACGTGTACGGTTCGTTCCTGCAGAGCAAAATGCACGCGGCGGGAGTCAGCTGTGTGGACTGTCACAACGCGCACTCGTTGAAACTGCGCGCGCCGGGCAACGCACTGTGCGCCCAATGCCATCAGCCAGCAGTGTTCGACACGGTGGAACATCATTTCCACGAAAAAGGTTCGGCCGGTGCACAGTGTGTCGCCTGCCACATGCCCGAACGCACCTACATGGAAGTCGACGCGCGTCGCGATCACAGTTTCCGTATTCCACGGCCCGACCTGTCTGACTCATTGGAAGTGCCCAACGCTTGCAATGCTTGCCACGCCGTTCAGAGCTCCGCTTGGGCGGCAGCTGAGATCGAAAAGCGGTCGAAAAAATCATCTAAGCCTGACGACCGTATTGTTTCAGCCATGGCGTTGGCGCGAACCCAACCTGCCGCGTCCGAAGGGCCGTTGCTTGCCTTGGTCAGCGACAAAACCGTGCCTTCGGTTTGGCGGGCCAGCGCGATTGCGGCGATGGACAGGCTGACTCGACCCGAGGCGCCGGGAATCATCTACCAAGCGCTTCGCGACGACGACGCGCTCGTTCGTTTCTACGCGACGCGCCTACTGCGTTTGGTTCCGCCCGACCTGCGGCTGGCATGGGCCGGGCACCTTCTCAAAGATCCCATTCGAAATCTTCGTCTTGAGGCCGCCAATCAACTGGCCAGTGTGGCATCGACCCTGACCGAGCCTGCCGACCAACGACGCCTGAACAAGGAAATTGAGCGCTATCGCGAATCGTTGTTCGTTAACTCGGATCAAGCCCAGGGCAACGTCAATCTTGGTCTTCTGGATTTGAAGCTCGGCCACTTGGAAGAGGCGGAGAAGCACTACCGACGTGCGATTTCCGTTGAACCGACGACCGTAGTCGCTCGTGTGAACCTTGCCGATCTGTATCGCCTCCAGGAGCGCGATGCCGACGCCGAATCGATCTTGCGCGAGGCAGTAGCCCTGGCTCCCGAAGAAGCCACCGTCCACAACGCGCTGGGATTGCTGCTGCAGCGACTGGGAAGACCCCAGGAAGCCTTGGAACATGTAAAACGGGCAGCGTCGTTGCAGCCCGACGTGTTCACCTACACGTACACTTTTGCGATCGCGCTAAACTCGGCGGGTCGTTCCAAAGAAGCGATCGACGTTCTCAAAGGGGCCTTGAAGAAGAACGCTGCAGAGAGGTCTTTGCTGGTGGCGTTGGCGACCATCAGTCGCGATCTGGGCGAACGCTCTGACGCGATCATGTTTACGACCGCGCTGTTGAAGCTCGACCCCAGTGATCCATTGGCCTTGCAGCTCATCCAGGAACTGGCGTCGCAACCACACTGAGCGGCACAGTGACGCGCGACGCTGTTCGCGAGCTAACCGCTACAGAACGTCGGGGATGTGGTTGTCGATTTGGTCCTGGAGTCGGTCCCAAATTTCCGGCATCTGCTCGCGTGTGATCGGGGTGCGCTCATCAGGATCCGCGAAAATATCGAAGAGCTGGTACACGTCGATTGCCCCAAGTTTCTTAGACATCCGGTATCCATCGAAGCTTCGTACGAAATGCCGCAGCGGCGAAATTTTCGGCGAGAAGACATAGCGGCGTCCCTGGAAGGCACCGTTCTGTTCAGGCGGGAACGGACTGGTCCCGCTCCATGTCGGCTCGAGCAGCGGGCGCATGCTTTGCCCGCGCCACTGCGGATTGGTTTTGCATTGCTCGACCGGGATTCCTTCGCAGGCGTAGTCCATGATGGTCGGCAGGAAGTCTACCGCGTGAACAAGTTGCGGCAGCACCGTGCCCGGCGTGATGCCCGGACCACTGGCTAAAATCACCGATCGGTAGCCGTTTTCGCCGGAGCCCTTCTTCGATCCCGGAAGAAGAAACCCGTGGTCGCTTTGGTACAGGACGATCGTGTTGTCCAAACCCCCATAGCCATCCAGGGTCGTGAACAAGTCGTGCAGTAGGGTGTCCAGGAAGCGGATGTTGCCGTATACGCGCGTGCCCCTGACCAAGGCTGAGCCGCCGAAATCACTGGATTGTTCGCGAATAAATGGCTTCCCGTGGCGGTAGGGAGCGTGCGGCAATCGTGGCGAGTACCAGACCATCCACGGCTGGCGCTCGGCGGGGTCGGGATAAACCTCGGCGTCGTAATAGATGTCCCAAAACTTTGCCAGAGCGCCTAGGCCTCGGCGCGGGTTGGTTTTCGTACGGTCGCCGCCGACGGTGAGTTTGCGGTAGTCGCGTCTGCTGCGGCGCTCGGCGCGATCGGGCGATGACCTCGCATCCTTCGCACGTTGCTCTGCAGCAGCGCGCATTGTCTCGCCGACATCGAATCCCAATTCTCTGTAGCTTCGCTGCCAGACCTTTCCGTAACCGAACGTGATGTAGCCGGCCGGGACCGTGAACTCACCCAGCTTGTCCTCGCCACCTTCGTCGTGGAAAAACTGCGTTGTGTACAAGCCGCTAAGTGTTGACCGAAAGGACTCGATGCAACGGGGGTGCGATACATAACCGACCGGGAAAATAGCACCACGCGCCGCCAGCCAATCCATGGTCGGGGTGCCGGTGTCGCAACTGCGGTCGCATGAAAGATCATCCAGGGCGCAGTCAACCAGTGGCTGACACCCGGGCGGTGTGTCCTTGTCGATCGCCGGCAGATCGTCGTGAGACAGATGGGTTCGGCTCAAGGTTTCGGCGAGGTAGTGATCAACCGATGCGTTGCCAG
>JBLFWR010000164.1:0-7258 GCA_047611725.1 Binatia bacterium
TCGCCGCGAAGTCGTCGTTGCGCTGCACCTCGCGCATCTTGTACTTGCGATACCCCGACTTGTCGGGACGCCCTTCATCGAAGGCGACCATCGAGGCCACGACGGCCTCACCTTGGGTATGCGAAATGTCGAAGCACTCGATGCGCTTCGGGGTGCTGGCAAGCCCCAAACGTTTACGCAGCTCTTCGAGCATCTTTTCACGCCGCGCCGATTCGTCGTTGCGCTCGTGAAAGGAATGCTCGGCATTTTCTTCGGCCATTTCGACAAGGCGCCGTTTGTCGCCGCGCTGCGGAACCAACACGTCAACCTTGCGTTCGCGCAGGCCTGTCAGGTACGCGGCTAGCACGGTCATCCCTTCGAACTCCAACGGCAGTAAGATCTCGTCGGGGACAAAACGATTGCCTTCGTAGTAGCGACTGACTACCGACGACAAGACTTCTTCGTCGGGGAACTCGTGATCTTCGAACTGGTAGCCGTGGCTATCGACCAGCTTTCCGGCGCGCACGAGAAGAACTTGCGCTTCGATAAAGCCGCCTTCGCGATACAGGCCGAACACGTCGCGATCGCCGCCGCCGTGAACCACGACCTTCTGTCGTTCTGCGACCTTCTCGATGGCGCTGATACGGTCGCGTACTCGTGCGGCGTCTTCGAAGCGCTCTTCGGCTGCGAAGTCGCGCATGCTCGCCGTCATCTCGCGCACTAACGAATCAGTTTTGCCTTCGAGTAGCTGCATGGCGCCACGTAGTTGCTCGCTGTAGGCCTCGCGATCGACATCGAGTACGCAGGGGCCCAGACAGCGACGAATCTGATACTCCAGACACGGCCGCGAGCGATTGCGAAACACCGAATCCGAGCAGGTTCGAAGCGGGAACACCTTGCGAATCGTACCGATCGTTTCGCGGATACCGGAGGCCGAGGCGAAGGGACCGAAGTAGGTCTGCCCGTCGTTCGCGATCTTGCGTGTAACAAGAATGCGCGGCCAGGCGTCTTTGGTTGTGACCTTGACCGAGACGTAAGACTTGTCGTCTTTCAGGTTGATGTTGTAGCGAGGCTTGTACTGCTTGATCAGGTTGTTTTCGAGAATGAACGCCTCGGTTTCGCTGGCCGTAACCAACGTCTCCACATCGTGGGCGCGATCCATGAGGAACCCGACCTGATAGCGGCCGTCGCCGCCGCGCACATAACTTCGAACCCGGTCGCGCAAGCTCTTGGCCTTACCAACGTAGAGAACCTTGCGGCGCTTGTCGCGGAAGATATAGACGCCGGGACGTGCCGGAACACGGTCGGCCTTTTCGCGAAGACGATCCTTGCGCGCCTGTTCGGCATCCAGGGCAGCTTGTGCGGCGGCAGCGGCTAACTCGACCCCCTCAGCTTCGGTGACTTCGACCGAGACGGGTTCGGGTTGCGCGGTATCTGGTTGCGCAACGTCCGGCTTTGCCGCGTCCGCTGTCACGGCATCCGATCTCGCGGCTTCCGGTTTCGGCGGGTCGTTGTTGTCGGGGTCGTTCATCGTGCTTCGACAATACGTTCAGCCGGACATCCCGAGTTCGCGCTGCTCAAGGCGCTTGGCGCGATCACGTAGTTGCGCGGCCTTTTCGAACTCCAGGCGATCCGACGCGTCGGCCATCTGCTTTCGCAGCCCGGCGATCTCTTTGCGAATTTCGGCACTGCTTGCGTAGGTCTCGGCGTCTTCGGCAACTTCGGGCAGCGGCCCGTAGTCGGCCTCGGACATACGAATGAGCGGGTCGTCCAAAGCCTTGATGATGGTGGTCGGTATGATGCCGTTGTCGAGGTTGAACTGCTCCTGCACAGCACGACGACGCTCGGTTTCGTCGATCGCCTGGCGCATCGATTTGGTGATGCGGTCGGCGTACAGAATCGCCGTTCCGTTTACGTTGCGGGCCGCGCGTCCCATGGTCTGAATCAACGAGCGTGCGGATCGCAAAAACCCTTCTTTGTCGGCGTCCAAGATCGCGACAAGCGAAACCTCGGGAAGGTCTAACCCCTCACGAAGAAGGTTGATGCCGATCAACACATCGAACACCCCGCGGCGCAGATCGCGCAGGATTTCGACACGCTCAAGCGTCTGGACCTCTGAGTGCAGGTAACGAACCTTCACGCCTAAGTCGTGGTAATACTCGCTTAGATCTTCCGACATCTTCTTGGTTAACGTCGTGACCAGCACACGCTCGCCGACTTCGATGCGACGCCGAATCTCTTCAAGAAGATCGTCAACCTGGTTGCCCGCTGGGCGAATGTCGATGACGGGATCAAGCAAACCCGTGGGTCGCACCAACTGTTCAACCACCAACCCACCGGCAGCTTCCTGTTCGAAATCGCCGGGCGTGGCCGAAACATAAATGCGCGGGCCGCCAACTTTCTCCCACTCCTGGAAGTTCAACGGCCGGTTGTCCATGGCCGACGGCAAACGAAACCCGAAGTTAACCAAGGTCTCTTTACGCGAGCGGTCGGCGCGATACATGCCACCGACCTGCGGAATGGTGACGTGACTCTCGTCAATCACGAGCAGGAAATCTTCGGGGAAGTAGTGAAGAAGTGTAGGCGGTGTCTCGCCGGGCTTGCGACCAGTTAAGTGACGCGAGTAGTTCTCGACACCAGGGCAATTGCCCATCTCGGCCAGCAACTCGATGTCGTAGAGGGTGCGCTGCTCTAAGCGCTGCGATTCGAGCAGCTTGCCTTCAAGGTTGAGCTCACGAAGCCGGTCGCCCAGTTCTTGCCGAATCGATTCGGCGGCGATCTTGAGACGATCGGGCGAGGTCACATAGTGGCTGGCCGGGTAGATGCACACGCGCTCCGGCGCCCCGGTGACCACCCCGCGCACCGGATCAAACTCACGGATCGCTTCAATCTCGTCGTCGAAGAACTCGATGCGGATCGCGCGCGAGTCTTCGTAAACCGGGAACACTTCCACGACATCGCCGCGCACCCGGAAACAGCCGCGATGGAAGTCGATATCGGCGCGCTCGTACTGGATGTGGACGAGCTTCAGGAGCACCTCGTCACGGTCAATCGTCATGCCCTGCTCCAGAAACAGCAGCATGTCGAAGTACTCAGACGGCGAGCCGAGGCCGTAAATGCACGACACAGAGGCCACCACCACGACATCGTTGCGCTCGAGCAGGGCGCGTGTAGCCGAGTGCCGTAGCTTGTCGATCTCGTCGTTGATCGCCGAGTCTTTCTCGATGAATGTATCTGAAGCCGGTAGATACGCTTCGGGCTGGTAGTAGTCGTAATAGCTGACGAAATACCGAACGGCGTTGTCCGGGAACAGCCCCTTAAATTCGCTGTAGAGCTGGGCGGCCAAGGTCTTGTTCGGCGCCAGAACCAGCGTCGGCCGGTTGATCCGTTCGATGACGTTGGCGACCGTAAACGTCTTGCCCGAGCCGGTAACGCCGAGCAGCACCTGGTGCGGGAGTTCTTGACGCACGCCAGCGGTCAGCCCCTCAACCGCCTCGGGTTGATGGCCGGCTAACTGAAAATCCGTCGCCAGTTTGAAGCTTCCCTCGCGTTCCACCACCCGTCACCCTACCCGACGCGCCCGCCACTGCCGAGCGCCAGCCACGCACACCGGCGATAGCCAGCGATAGCCAGCGATAACCAGCGATAGGCATGTTGACTCGCGGGCAGGATCGGAATCGAATTGCGAGATCGGCCCGACCACCTGGGCCCCAAACGACGCCATCGACTGG
Source organism: Binatia bacterium (assembly GCA_047611725.1). Lineage (GTDB taxonomy): Bacteria > Desulfobacterota > Binatia > UBA1149 > CAITLU01 > JBLFWR01. Next base: position 3,711 of record JBLFWR010000164.1, read on the forward strand.
CAGAACCTCGAACTGCCGCTCGAACTGCCGCTCGAATAGCCAAAGGAAGAATCTGTGAAGACCCGAACGACCCCCGCTTTCCAAAAAGCCCCCAGCATTCGAATTCTGTGCGCAACCGTCACAGCTGCAGCGGCGCTGGCCCTGGCCTTGGCCCCGACCGGCGCGGCCGCCGAGTCTCAGGCCGACTACATCACGCCCGCTTACGACCACGTCCAGACCGGACAGGACCCGAAGCACACGCCAAAAATCACCGCTCCGGCCAAGGTGAAGTCGGGAGAATGGTTCGACGTCACGGTCGAGATCGGTGCCGGCAAGCGTCACCCCTCTTTCCCCGAGCACTACGTCGGCTGGATTGCACTGTTCAAAGACGACGTCGAGATCGCGCGTACCTACCTGCACCCGGTCATGAGCACACCAAAGGTCACGTGGACGATTGCGCTACGTGAGTCGGCAACTCTTCGCGCCATGGAAGCGCCTAACCACAACGCGCCGTATGTCTCCGAGATCGAGATCGAAGTAGAGCCGATTGAAGAAGTGATCGAGGAAGAAGAGACCGAATAGGCAACGAACGAGTCACCGTTGTCGCGCGCGCAAGTTCGCGGCGCTACGGCTTCAACGAAAAAGGGCGACCGCGTTTTCAATACGCGGTCGCCCTTTTTTGCGTCTGTTTTTGCGTCGAGTTTTTTGCGTCGAGCGCGAGACTACGGCCCCTGAGAGCACGGCCCCTGAGAGCACGACCCCTGAGAGCACGGTCCCTGAAACTACGGCCCCTGAGACTACGGCCCCTGAGATTACAGCTCGCGCGTCTACGCTTCGCGCTCGCTAGCGCTTACCGCAACCACAGCCGCCCGGCGCTGGTGCCGCTGCTGGCTTGTCCGTCGAAGCTGCGCCGGGTTTTGGCGCAACCGTGCCGGGTGCTGCGGCAGCGCCGCCGCACGAACCGTGTGCGCCCTTTGAATCTTGCGCGGACTGCGCGCGACCTTTGCCTGGACCACCGCCGCAAGCGCCCGCGCCTTGTCCACCGCAACCGCCTCCAGAACCACAAGCGCCCGGCGAACCGACTTCGCCTGCTTCTCCTTCTTGACCCGAGCCGTCCGCTCCGCGACAACCGCAGGATGCGACCGCGATCGGCGCGACACCCGTGATCGCCGCTTCGCCCTCGCCTTCGGCAGTCCAAGTCAGGTCGAACGTTGCGCCGTCGGCCGTCACGTCAACGGAACCGCTTCGCTCGCCCAACTCTTCGTGCCACAGCGAAACCGCGTAGGTGCCGGGTTCGACACCGGCTATCGAAAATCGGCCGGTGTTATCGGTCACCGCCGTCCATGCGGTATCGGTGACAACCACGACTGCGCTCATCCAATAGTGAACGTCGCATTCGACACGCTGAATTTCCGGCTTGGCGAAGCTGGTCTCGAATGAGAAGCCACGCGGCTGGGCGCGATTCATCGTCTTGTTGACCTTGGGCTTGGTGTGAAAGTTGTGAAGCGTCGGATCGGAGTTGCCCAGGCTGAGTTTCTCACCCGGCCCCACCACAGTGACGTGAGGGATGAACTCACAGCCCTTTTGATCAACCGCCACCATTTCTTCGGCTGCCGGCCAGGCGGGGTCACCGCCCTCGCCTCGAAGCTGTACGACAACGTCGGCCAAGCCTCGCTCGTCACCAATGAGCAATCGCGGGTCGGCGATTTTGCCATCCTTGCCGCAGGTCCAGGCGTCGATGGTGACATCCAAGGGCGCGGGTGTGCGGATGGAGTCGGCGGCCAGGAGGCGGCCGGTAACGTCACCGGCCTGCGCCGCTGTAGCGGAAAGCAACATCGCAACAGCAGCCAGGGCCGTCGCGGTTTTCTTCGTGAAGTGCGTAAAGTGCATCCCCGAACGCTATCAGAGGCGGCGGGCAGCTTCGAAAGTGGGTCGCGGGCCAATGCGTGTTCTTCGAGACTGAAGATCCGCTAAACCGCGCCCGATCAACGGTAGCCACGGCGCGCTTGGGCTGCTCTACTTCATCTCGACTTATCTCGAGTCATCGGCTGTCCCCCTTTCGCACCAACCGGAACCCATGAACCAAAGCATTCGATCAGCCGATAGCGCCCACCAACAAGCGCGAACCTCGTCAGGAACTGCGCGAAAAGCGGTATTGCGACCGCGTCGTCCTTTCATCCTGGCGACCGCCGCACTGCTAACCTTGGCCACGACCTTAATGGCCGCCGCACCAACTGGTGCCGCAACCATCAACGTTTCCCCGCAAGATCTCCCCGGCGAAGGGTTCTTCGACCCCACTCCTGTCACCGCGGTGGGCGGCAACGCAGGCCTAACCTTGGGCGATCAGCGCGTTGCTGCCTTGGAATTCGCTGCTTCAATCTGGGCGGTGGCACTGACGAGCTCTGTCGATATCGAAATCCAAGCGATCATGGCCGCAGGCACTTGCGCGGGAGGACAGGCAAATGTCATCGCCTCCTCGGGGCCCGGAAGTGTTCACCGAGACTTTCCGGGCGCCACGATCGACGAAACCTGGTATCCGCAGGCGCTGGCCAACCGCTTGTCGGCGAGCGACCTCGACCCCGCCCTTCCCGACGTCACCATGCAGTTCAGCAAAGTACTCGACGGGGCCTGCACCCTGGGGCCCTGGTACTACGGTTTGGACGAAGTCACCCCGCCAGGATCGATCGATTTCGTCAGCGTCGCCCTGCATGAGATCGGACACGGCCTGGGTATGGCGAGCTTCGTGGATTCATTCTCAGGCGCACTTTTCGTAGGCTACAAAGACATTTACAGCGCAGGGCTAGAGGACCACACGAATGGACTCTTGTTCGCCTCCATGAGCGACGACGAACGCTTCGCCGCTCTTCGAAGCCCCGGAGACCTTCACTGGGTAGGGCCGCTGGTACGCGACGCTGCGGTTGGCAAAGTCGGCGGGATTGGCGCCGGTGGCCATGTAGAGATGTATGCCGCGACCGGGTCGAAAGTGACTTCGGCGGCCTCTCATCTGTCCACCACCCTTGATGCCAACGAATCACTGGAGCCCTTCTACCTTGGCCCCAACCACGATCCCGGACTGGCCTTGGATATTTTGAACGAAATCGGCTGGGCCGATCCGGTCGGAAGCTGTGGCGACGGCGTTCTGGACCCTCTTGAAGAATGTGATGACAGCAATCTGGAATACGGCGACTGCTGTTCGGCGCTGTGCACGTTGGAAGGCAGCGGCACGTCGTGTGCTGCGGACGGGGAAACCTGCCGTGCGGACACCTGTAACGGCGCGGGCACCTGCATCCTCGCCTTCAAGACGGCCGGGACCTCTTGCGCTGACGCCGACGCCTGTACGATCGCCACAACCTGCGACGGTGCAGGCACCTGCGAAGGCGGCGGCGCCATCGACTGCAACGACGAGCAAGCCTGTACCACCGAAGTTTGCGACAGTGGTCTCGGTTGCGTCTACACGCCCACGGCCGAGCCGTGTACCGGTGAGTTCATCGTCAACACGACAAGAATCGGTTCGCAGGTCTCGCCCGTTGTTGCTGCCGACTTAAGCGGCGACTTCATCGTTGTCTGGA
>JBLFWR010000165.1:0-7248 GCA_047611725.1 Binatia bacterium
CGCTTGTAATCCTTTCTGCTGGCGCGGCCCTGGCTTGGTATCAGCTGGTTTGGCCCCAACCTCGGGCAATCATTCTCGTCACGGTCGACACGCTGCGGGCCGACCGCCTCTCGGCTTACGGCTACCAGGGGCTTACAACACCAGCGATCGACCGCCTCGCCGCCGAGGGCGTTCGGGTCGATATCTCTTACGCAGATATTCCGTGGACAACCGGTTCTATGGCTTCGACCCTCACCGGAATGTACGGGCACGTGCATGGCCTGCAACTGCCCTGGAACCGACTCCCCGAAAAGCGCGAAACACTGGCCGAAGTACTGGGCGCAAACGGTTTCAACACTCACGCCATCGTCAGCATTTTCTCGTTGGATTCAGCGTGGAACCTCGATCAGGGTTTTGAAGTCTACAACGACGAACTGACCAGCCCTACGTTCGATAAGTTCGAGGACCCGAGCGTGGAGACCATCGTGATTCCCGACTCGGGCGATCTAAGGGATTTTGAGGAAGAGATACTCGAAAAACAGCGCAACGACGCCTATCGGAGAGACGAAGACACCACGGACTTGGCGATCGATTGGCTGAGAAAAAACCACCAGGAAAAGTTTTTTCTTTGGCTGCACTACTTCGGCCCGCACGAGCGATTACTTATCACTAGCGACGGGGTGAGCGGGTTCGATCGAATCATCGCGGACTACGAACCGGATCTGGCCGAAGCTGACAAACAGCTCGGGCGATTCCTCGATGAACTTGATGATCTCGGTCTAACCGACGACACACTGTTGGTGTTCCACAGCGACCACGGCCAGGAACTCGGTGACCATGGCAATGTGGGTCACGGTCGCGATATCTACGAAGCCAGCGTTCGGGTCCCCTTGATCATTCGATATCCGAAACTTCTGAAGAGTGGCGAGACGCTGCCGATGATCACGCGGAACAGTGACATCCTTCCCACGGTTCTGGATTTCGTGGGGATCCAACCTCCAAATGGCGTCACCGGACGATCAATCTTGCCGTACCTCTCGCAGAACACGCCGCTGGCGCGCAAACGAGCCCCGGAAGCCGTGCCAAACTTTCTCGATGTCAGACTGACGCCTTCGCGTATCGTCACCATGCCCGATGGTTCGGAGTACTTCGCCTCTACTCGCATGTCAGGGGTTCGATCCGACGACTGGAAGTACGTCCGAACCACGCTTCACGAACACTGCGTCAAAAACCCGAAGAGTTACTCGAAGGGTATCTATCGAATCAATCTGAACAAAGCCGTGGGCGGGACCACTTTGACCGTCGAGGAATGTCATTCGGTCATGCTCGAAGAACTTTACAACGTCTCTACCGGATCTCTGAAACTGGCCAATGAAAGCGACAACCTAGCCACCAAGCATTCGTCTATCCTAAACGGCATGCGAGGGTTCGTAGACTTGCAACTCGCCGAAAGCGGTCAAGCCGAAGAGTTCGAAATGTCGGGCGAGCAAGAAGACAAGCTAAAAAGCCTCGGCTATCTCGAAGAATAGAAGCCTCTCCACAATTAGATTCCCCGGCCACCAAGCACTGTACGGCCGGTTGCACTGGGCTCGCGCCAACAGGATGTTAGTCGGGTGAAACTTCGAACTTTCGCCATCCTTGCGGCGGTCGCCGCAGCCGCAATCGCAGCTCTGGCTTGGTATCGCCTGGTCTGGCTTCAGCCGCAGGCCATCATCCTGATCACAATCGACACGCTGCGGGCTGATCGCCTGTCGTCGTACGGTTACAAAGAGCTTACCACCCCGGCTATCGATCGACTGGCGCGGGAAGGCGTTCGGGTCGACATGTCTTATGCAGACATTCCATGGACGACCGGCTCCATGGCTTCGACGCTAACCGGGATGTACGGCCACGTGCATGGTCTTCAATTGCCCTGGAACCGGCTTCCGGAGAAACCGGTAACGCTTGCCGAAGCTCTGTCGGCGGACGGGTTCAAAACCCAGGCCATCGTCAGCATTTTCTCACTGGATTCGGCATGGAACCTCGACCAGGGCTTCGACGGCTACAACGACCAGATGACCGCTCCTACGTTCCCGAAGTTCGCGGACTCAACCGTCGATCCGGTTGAACTTCCTGAATCGGGCGACCTATTCGAGTTCGGCGACGAGATTCTCGAAAAGCAACGCAACGACGCCTACCGCCGCGATCCGGAAACCACGAAGATCGCGATCGACTGGCTGCGAAAGAACCACAAAGAGAAGTTCTTTCTCTGGCTGCATTACTTCGGCCCCCACGAAAGACTTATGGTGTCACTCAAGGGCGTGACCAGTCGCGACAGGATCATCGCTGACTATAACCGCGACCTTGCCCGGGCCGACGTCGAATTAGGCAAGGTTCTCGCAGAGTTGGACGTGCTCGGGCTGACTAAGAAAGCGCTCGTGGTCTTTCACAGCGACCACGGTCAGGAACTGGGCGATCACGGTCACGTGGGGCATGGACGCGATCTCTACGAAGCGAGCACCCGAGTTCCGTTGATCATTCGATACCCCAAGCGGATCAAGGGCGGAAAAACCTTGCCGATGGTGACAAGGAACAGCGACATTCTGCCGACCATCCTCGACTTCGTCGGAATCACGCCTCCCGAAGCCGTCACCGGCCGGTCGATCCTCCCCTACGTGTCCCAACGCAAATCGTTGTTCGCAGCACGTGCCCCTGAAGCCGTCCCCAATTTCCTGGATGTCCGGCTGACGCCGCCACGCATCGTCAACATCCCCGGTGGAGACGAATACTTCGGGTCCACCGAGATGTCCGGAGTCCGCTCCGGAGATTGGAAGTACATCCGGACAACCATGCTACAAGCGTGCACCGTAAATCCGGACGGCTATTCCGGTGGAATCTACAAGATTAATCCGGACATTCCATTGGGGGGCATGAAGCTAAGCGACGAAGAGTGCGGCGCAGTCGTTCTCGAAGAACTCTATAACGTGAATACTGGCTCCCTTTCGTTAGCCGCCGAAGAAACCAACCGGGCAGCAGAGAAGCCATTCATCCTTAACGGATTTAGTGCCTTTGTGGACTCACGCCTGGCTGAGCGGGGCGACGCCGAGGAATTCGAGATGACGGGCGAGCAAGAGGACAAGCTCAAGAGCCTCGGATATCTTGAGGAGTAGACCAAACGCGCTAGAATCGCCCCCTTCGTTGGCCGCCGCCCATTTGCCCCACAGCTTCGCATGAGATCGAACTAGCTGGCGGCACGCACTGCAGCCACCAACATTCCCTTCAGACATGCGCCAATCGCAGGCTTCGGCCGACAGGCAGCATGGGAGTTATTCGCGAAATGCCTACTCACGGAATTCGTCACCACGTCTGGATTTTCCTACTCAGCATGGCCTTGCTCATGCAGGAGATCGCCGTAGCCCGAGCGCTTTCCGTTGCCCTGATGAGCCACTACGCATTCGTGGCGATCTCATTGGCGATGTTCGGGATCGGCCTTAGCGGCCTGGTCGTCTACCTGCTTCCCGAGCGCTTTCCCGCTTCCCGTCTGGACGCACTCGTGGGCCGTTTCGGACTGTGGTTCGCGCTGGCAGCTCCGCTTTCAATGTTGGCGTTTCTCAACATCCACGTGACCCAAGAACTAAACATGACCGGGCTGTTCACGTTGACCGCGGCCTACCTCATTTTGATGGTGCCGTTCTACATTGGCGGCACCGCGGTTTCGATGCTGCTCACACACCGATCTGACGACATTAGCCGCATCTATTTTGCCGACCTTGTGGGGGCCAGCCTTGGCTGCTTGGCAACCGTCCTGATGTTGGAAACCCTTCCGGCGCCAGCCGTTCCGTCAGTCGTTGGAGCCGTGGTCGCTGTGTTGGCAGTAACGCTGGGATGGAAAGAGCGCACCAACAAGGTCGCCGCCGTGGGTATCGCCGTAGCAGCAGTCGTAATCGGCTTCGCTGGCGTGAGCACCGACCTGTTCCAAATGCGCTACGTGAAGAATTGGAACCACGTCTATTCCGAATACGAAGTGTGGAACTCCTTTTCGCGCATCAGCGCCTTCCACATGAGCGAGGGAATCGGCATCGCCAATGTCACCCCGCTTAAAGGCAGCGGCAAAGATTACCCGGCCGAAGACTATCCCGACACCATGATGCTCGACATCGACGGTTCCGCATGGACGCCGATGATGGAGTTCGACGGCGATCTCGAATCGGTACAGTTCCTGCGCGGAAGCGTGCTGTACCTGGTCCACAATCTAAAGAAGGACGCCAACACGTTGATTGTCGGCACGGGTGGAGGGCGCGATCTGATCGCCGCCAAGGCTTTCGGCCAACCTCGCGTTCTTGGCATCGAACTCAACCCGCTCATGGAGCATGTCGTGCAAGAGCGGTATGCCGAGTGGTCGGGCCGCCCGTACACCATGGAAGGCGTCGAGGTCATTCTGGATGAGGCGCGCAGTCGCTTGCACCAGATCGAGGAACATTTCGACGTTATTCAGTTGAGCTTGATCGACACGTTCTCGCTCAACGCGGCCGGCGGTTTCGTCTTCTCCGAGAACAATCTCTACACGACTGAAGCCTTCCAGCAGTACTTCGACCACTTGACCGACGACGGTATTTTGAGCCTGACACGCTACTACGTTGACGCGTATCCACTCGAGGTGGTCAAGCTACTGGCGATGGCACGGCAAGCTTGGGAAGCGCAGGGAATAGCCGATGTCGCGGAGCACATACTCGTGGTCCGACAAGGCCTGAACGCGACCGCGTTGATGAAGAAAAGTCCCTTCACTGCGACTGAAGTCGACAAAATCGAAGCGATTGCTGCAGACAACGGAATGCAGATCCTGTACGCGCCGGTTCGAGAGGCGAACAACGTCTCGATCGATACTGTCGTCACCACACCTGACCTGACGGCCTTCACCGACTCGCACGAGTTTGTCATCGAAGCGCCGACCGACGACCGACCGTTTTTCTTCAATTTTTTGCGCGGCCGCATCGAGTATGTTCCGCAAGCCAACCAAGACCCCTTCCGCTTCCTACTGCAATGGGACGATGCCCTGCGGTTGATGCGAACGGTCATTACGGTGGTTTCCGTACTCGCAGCGCTTTGCTTCTTCGGTCCCCTACTTCTGTTCGCACGCGATGGTATCGCCAGCACGCAACTCAATTTAACGATCCCCTTGCTGCTTTACTTCGGCTGCCTCGGCTACGGGTTCATGATGGTCGAGATTCCGATGATGCAGCAGCTCGTGTTGCTCTTGGGGTATCCGGTTTACGCATTGGCCGTCGTGCTATTCGCGATCCTGCTGTTCTCTGGCATCGGAAGCCTGTTGACCAGTCGGTTCGAGAATTCGCCGGAAAAAGCATTGCCGTTGTCACTTGGCGCCATCATCGTGCTCGGGACCTTGTACCGATTGTACTTGCCCGAACTCACCGAGATCTTCCTGCCCTACACGACCAACATCAAGATTTTGGCCACGGTCGTTATCCTTGCGCCGATTGGGTTGGCTCTGGGAACGGCCTTCCCGTTGGGAATCGGTATCCTGCGACGTGTGAACGAGGGGCTGGTGCCGTGGGCCTGGAGCGTCAATGGAGCACTATCGGTTGTGGCGTCGGTGCTGGCACCGTTCCTTGGCAGCAAGATCGGCTTTTCGATGGCGATGAACACGGGCGTAGCCGCGTATGCCCTTGCCCTGATCCTGATTCTCTATGTCGCCAGACGACCAGAGCTCGAAGGCGCCTAACGCCTCCGTTCGTTTTCGAGCAAGATCTTCGATGCCCACATCTCCGTTCTCCGCTTCGACCCTTTTGGCGGGCGCTTGGCGACAACCAGTGCAGATGTTGGCCGAACAAAACGTCGGCGGTCGCAGTTCGATTCACGACGACGCGACGGCTCAAAAGGTCGGCTTCCAGGGTGGGACCATTGAAGGGCCAACCCACTTCAGCCAATTCGATCCGCTTGGTTTTCAGTTGTTCGGCCAAAAATGGTTCGAGCAGGGATGTATCTCCGCGCGCTATCGCAACGCCTGTGTCGCGGGCGAAGAAGTTCAAGCTTGGGCTCTACCTTCTGCGGGTCGTGCAAGCTCCACGCAGGCTGGCATGCAAAAGCGCGACGGCTCCGTTGTGCTTACAGCGTCAGTATCGGTGGGCGCAAACGACGAGCCGACGGAGGTTGAAGACCTCCTTGCCCGACTTCGTCCAGCCGATAAGCTGCTCATTCTCAGCGATATCCGCGTCGGCATGACCGGCGCAGAACCTGAGGAAGTCATCATGGACTTCGATCAGAAGATGGGTGCCCTGTATCCCTTCACATTGCGGTCAAAGCTTAAACACATCACCGAACCGTGCGCTTGGTACACCGAAGAAGGCGCGGCCGATTCGCCTTGGGGACGCCCAATCATCCCCTTTGAGATGATCAGTGTTCTGGCTCAATACACGGCGTCCAAGGCGCGCTTCCCGATCAAGCCGTCAGTCGGCCTGTTTGTGAACCAAGAGATTCGCTTGGTTGCAGGCCCCTTGTTTGTAGGCGAGCGCTATCGTGTCGAGCGTCAAGTCATCGCCCTAAGCGAAAGCAAGCGGGCGGAGTCGATGTGGGTTCGAAGCTCGATTCTTTCGGAAAGCGATGAGCTAGTCGCTTCGATAATTCTGAACACAGCTGCCATGAAAGCATCCTACGAAAACTACGACACCGAACGAGCGGCGCTAACTTAGTCGCGCGCTACCCAAGGTAGATTCCCATGAGCACTCTAAATTTGTTTCTCGCCTACGCTGACGATTTCGAAAAGACTTTCCTTGACGACGACTGGTCGCGACTGACCCGTCACTTCGCGCCTGACGCGGTCTACGAAATCGTAAGTGACTCGATGCCCGCGGTGCTTCAGGGCCCGGAGGCAATTTTCACCGGCATGAAGAAGTCACTGGATGGCTTCGATCGTGTTTTCGACACCCGTACGATCGAGATCGTAGGCGAGCCAAAAGTTGAAGGCACGCACATGGCGGTTGGTTGGAAGGTGAGCTACGCCAAGGGCGACCTCCCGGTGTTCGTGCTGCGCGGCGCCAGCGAAGTCGACTACAAAGAGTCCGGCTCTGCGACAGCTTCGACGACAAGGTCAGCGGCGAAGTCCTGGCCTGGCAGGAGAAGACCGGAATGCAGTTCGACCCTAGCTACACGTAGCGCGGAGCACCTAACACGGAGATTGAGAGGGTTGAGCCAAGCCAAACAGTTCCTAGGTGCCGCAGTCGTCGCCGCGCTCGTTATGTTCATTGTGCTAGAAGCGTCCGTGGCCGTCGCAGG
>JBLFWR010000166.1:0-7137 GCA_047611725.1 Binatia bacterium
CCCCAGCCCCAATCAGTACGCTTGCGCTTTACCGTGCATCGCCGCTGGGGATTATCGGCAGTTTTTCCACTGGTATCGCGCAAGGCAGTGTATTCGGAATGGGGGCGGTATTCGGCAATCTCATCGGCTTGAGCGTCACCGAGGTGTCATTGTTCATGGCCGTATTTGCACTGGGCGCAGTCGTGCTGCAGTGGCCCATAGGCTGGCTTTCAGACCGATTCGATCGGCGCAAGGTGATCGTTGCCACCACCGCCGTCTCGGCGCTGCTCGCACTAAGCGCTCTGCAAGCGGCACACCACACACCACAAATACTGATTATCGCTATAGCGCTTTACGGTGGTATTTCAGTGCCGCTTTACTCGCTGTTTATTGCCCACACCAACGACCATCTACAGCCTGGCCAGCGCGTATCGGCCAGCGCCCGATTGGTGATGGTTAACGGCTTTGGCGCTGCGGTCGGTCCAATGCTCAGTGCGTGGGGGATCAGCACGCTGGGTAGCGATTCGTTCATGTTGTTCCTGTTCGTCAATCACGCAGCAATGACCGTATTCGGCCTCTGGCGTATGACACGCAGCGAACCGGTACCACTCGATGAGCAGCCAAACTACGCGCCCATGGCCCCGCGCGGCACACCACTGGCGGCAGGTATCGCCAGCCGAACGGTGCGCGGCGAAGGCGTTGATGACCAGGAGTCAACGACCTGGGAGCGTTTGTGAGTTGTCCTGAATCGCTTCGGGGATCAATTCTCGATGCGCGTCGGCGTCGCGGCTCGGTTTATCCGATACTTTTTTTCTTTCTCGGCGCACCTTGGGTCTTTTCCCTCACGCTTCGCCGTAGCGGGCGGATTGACCTGGAGCGCAAACCCGCCCATGCCTTTTACCCATTTACGATGCACAATATAGTGCCCGCCAGCAGCGATGACACTCGTACCGACCACGGCCCACAGGTCCGGTTAGTCACCCGAATACGGCAAAGCCCAACCCGATTGGCCATATCAGGCCAGTGATGAAGAGAACGGTTCTACCACCGCTGCGGGCGCGTGCTGGAACGCCTTGATAAGAGTGAAATGCCCCGCGCCGCCAAACACCCCCATCAGCGCGAACAAGGGCCGATGCGATAGCTGCGGGGAAAGCCGCCGTTATGTGGCGCTTAATGGGGGCACGCCATGAAACGAAGGATATTTTCCTTTCCATGGACTGACCCCTTTTCAGGACTTTTCGTGTGGCTTTTCGGCGCGTTTTTTCCGCTGGGGAAGCATGCTCTTGGGGGGTGCAATCGGGCCTGGGTCGACAACCGTGCGGCGTTTGAGATCGTAAATCATACCGGTTGACAAGATTGAGTAGATCACATTCGTTAGGGCAAACGGGCGTCGGTTCTCTGCGTATCCGATGTGGTTAATCTCGATCGCGCTTCCGTCCACGACGATCACCGTTCCCGTACCGATAACCCTTGCCGTGGTCTCGTTTTCAATGATCAGCCCGGTGTTCTCTTCGATGCCAAGTCCCAACAATGCTGGATTGGTCGCGACTGCGTGGACCAGGCGGGGGATCCGTGATCGCTGAACGAAGTGGGTGTCGAAGATCATGTCCTGAACCAGGCCCATACCCTTGGTCGTCTCGATGCCACCCTTGCGGAACAGCTGAAATCCATTGTTTTGAAAGATCATCATCTCGGAAAGGACCGCCGCTCCGGCGGAAGTCCCGGCAACCACACAACCGCCGGCCTGATAGCGCTCGACCAAAGTACGATGCAGCGGTGTGCCGCCAAGCAGCGAAGACAGGCGAAGCTGGTCGCCGCCGGAAAACATTAACAGGGTCGCTTCACTGACGATCTTGCAGAGTTCCACCGAGCCAGCATCGGGCCGCTCGCCAATGTGTACCGTCTGAATGCTCTTCGGGTTGAACGCCGAAAAGATCGCTTGATAGTCGCGAGCTCGTTCGCCCGGTTCTTCGCTCGCCGTCGGCACGACAATAATTCGCGCTTTGGGGCCCCCTGCCAAATCGACCATTTCCCGAAAGATTTCCGAGTCTGCCGACTTCTTCTCATTGCCGCCAATGGGAATCAGAAAACGGGATCCCCGCTTGGATTCGACGCCTTGATTCACTCGGTCGGCGTCTTCGTTGGTAGGCTTGTTCTTATCATTCTTTGTTCACTGTACTCGCCTACGCCGCGGCGATACAGTCAGCAGATTCCAGTCGCAGTGTGTCACCGTGGAGCAGCGTCAGACCCAGACCCAGACCATGCAGATGGACCGCGGCTGGCATATTTTACTGGGCTTGAGGCGATTGCTCGGCACGAAAGTTTGCTGGATGCGGTTATTGCGGCGACGCAGTTGCTGGAAGATGACGAACGCTTCAACGCGGGAACCGGGTCGAATCTTCGGCTTGACGGTACGAGGATTCAGATGGACGCGCCGTGTATGACCAGCACTGGGGCTTGCGCTGCGGTGGCTGCGATTAAACGTGAGAGAAACCCCGTTGCCGTAGCGAAGCAACTGCTGGAAACGCCGCAGGTGCAGCTTGTGGGATATGGGGCGACGGAGTTCTCTCGCCGTTGTGGGTTTGACGATTACGATCCCACCACATCGCGAGCGAAGGAACGCCTGCGACAGGTGCTATCCGTCAGCGGCCAGATCGGCGAATGGTCGCGTGCCGATCTTGAGCGGGCGTGGAATTTTGAAACGCCACGGCGAGAAATTCTTGGCGGTGACACGGTGGGCAGTGTGGCTTGGGACGGACAGACCTTCGCAGCTGCTTTGAGTTCCGGCGGTACGACAACGGTGTTGCGCGGGCGTGTCGGAGACGTCCCGTTACCAGGGGGTGGCCTGTACGCAGGCAAAGCAGTGGCAATCGCGACGACTGGAGACGGTGAGTTTATCGCCAAGTCATTGCGGGCCCACCGAGCGTACGTTGAACTTGATAAAGAGTGGCAGTCCTCAGCAGACGGTCGACTGGGCACTACGCGAAATGGCGGATAGCGTGGATGTGGGAATCATCATCGTTAATCACACAGGCTTTGCGGGTGGCGCGCGCCACAGTATGGCTTGGCATGGACAAAGCACACAGGTACCCGCATGAAAATATTGGAACACCGAGCACTCCGGGGACCGAACCGCTACAGCCGTTACCCGACTATTTTCATGTTGCTCGATATTGGTGAATTCGAAGAGCAACCGTCTGACACGCTGCCCGGTTTTCCGGACCGCTTGGCGAAGCTGATCCCGACGCTCTACGGTCACGAATGTTCGGTCGGAGAACCCGGCGGTTTCTTGCAGCGGCTCGAACGAGGGACCTGGGCGGGTCACATCATCGAGCATGTTTCGTTGGAGCTACAGTGTCTTGCGGGGATGGAAGTTGGATTCGGAAAAACCTACAGCACGGCGGACACTGGTATTTACAAAGTTGTCTATCGCTACCGCACCGAATCGGTCGGGCTGCGTGCAGGCGAAGCGGCGGTTGCCTTGGTCGAAGCCGTCGCCCGGGACCGCCCGTATGATATCGACACGCTCGTCTTCGAACTCAAGGTGTTGCGCGAGAACGATACGCTTGGGCCTTCGACGCATAGCATTGTCGAAGAAGCTAAGCGCCGAGGGATACCCGCACGGCAACTGAACAGTGGCAGCCACGTGCAGTTGGGATACGGCGTCAAGCAACGCCACATTCAGGCCACGATGACCGATCGGACCAGCGCCCTGGGCGTCGAAATCGCCGACGAGAAGTTTCGGACCAAAGAGCTGCTGGGACGCGCTGGCATCCCGGTCCCTAAAGGTTTCATGGTCGGGTTGCTCGACGAAGCATCGCAGGCGGCGGTGGACATCGGCTATCCCGTCGCGGTGAAGCCGGAAGTTGGTAATCATGGCAGAGGCATCACCGCGCATGTGTCCGGCGCGAGTGAACTCGAAGTCGCCTTCGCGGCGGCCCGCAAGGTCTGCGATTCCGTCATCGTGGAGAAGACCCTGACCGGATTCGACTTCCGGGTGCTCGTGATCGATGGAAAGTTGGCGGCCGCTGCGCTGCGGGAACCGGCACACATCGACGGTGACGGCACGTCGTCGATAGGGCAGTTGATCGACAAGACGAACGCCGATCCGCGCCGGGGCATTGGCCACGAGCGATCGCTCACCATCATCACCGTGGACGACATGACGGAGCGACTGCTCGCCATACGAGGCTTGAACGTCGACGACGTGCTGCCGGTCGATGAGAAGCTGTATCTTAAATCGACAGCCAACCTGAGCACCGGTGGTACGGCGTGTGACGTCACCGACGAGGTCCATCAGGATGTTCGCCTAATGTGCGAACGCATCGCCCGCCTCGCCGGTATGGACTGCGTCGGCATCGACATTGTGGCCTCCGGCCTTGACCAACCCTTGAACCCAGTCACCGCAGGGATCGTCGAGATCAATGCCGCTCCTGGATTCCGAATGCATCTGAATCCAACCGAAGGCAAAAAACGCAACGTTGCCAAACGATTCGTCAAGATGCTTTTCCCTGCGGACGAGAACTTCGACGTTCCGATCGTGGCCGTTACCGGCACCAATGGTAAGACAACGACGACAAAGCTCATCGCTCACACCTTAAAATACAGCGGCAAGATGGTCGGATTGGCGGGCACGACGGGTGTTGAGATCGATGGTGTGACGATAGTTTCGGGAGATTACAGTGGCCCTGAGGGGGCTCAAGTGGTGCTTCGCGAACCCACTGTCGATCATGCCGTCCTCGAAGTCGCACGCGGCGGCATCATTCGCCGCGGCCTGGGCTTTGGCGAATGCACTGTTGGCGTTCTGCTGAACGTGGACGAAGACCACATCGGCACCGACGGCGTCGACGATCTCGAGGAACTTGCTTTGGTCAAGTCGACCGTCATCGAAATCGTCAAGGAATCGGGTATTTCGGTTCTCAATGCAGACGATCCCACTGTCGTCGGACTTAAAAATAGGGCTGGCGGCAAGCTGATCTATTTCTCGCTGTCACCGGAGAACGAAACCATCGTCGAGCATCTCGCGTCGGGTGGCTCGGCGGTAATCCTGCAAGGCGATGACGTTGTGATCCATTCTCTTGAACCCCCGGTTCACGTCCTCTCGGTCCTCGACGCTCCGATTACCCTGCGCGGTGTGGCAACATTTAACACGGCAAACGTCCTGGCCGCCGTGGCCGCACTGCACGGGCTGCGTACTTCGGTCAACATGATTCGAAACGGCATTAAAACCTTCCATCCCAGTGCCACTCAAAACCCCGGCAGAATGAACGTCATCGATTTTGTGGCCTTCAAGGTGATCATTGACTATGGACACAACGTGCCGGCGATCAAGGCTCTGGGCAGGACGTTACCGCACATCAGCGCCGGGCGAAGAATAGTCGTGGCGCACGGCACCGGCAATCGAACGGATGACAGCATCAAAGAGTTTGGTGCAGCCCTGGCGTCGGTCTACGACCACTTGATTCTCGCCGACATCGATCCCCGCGACCGGGCGTTGGGTGAAACTTCCGATCTGGTGCGGGCGGGTGCGCTGGCAACCGGTTTTCCGGAAACGAGCGTTGAGATCATCCTCGCCGCCATGGACGCCATCGACCATGCTTTTTCAATCATCCAACCCGGTGACCTGATGGTCATTCAAGTCGATGAAGTGGCCCCGTCGCTTGGCCGCGTGATGGAACACTTCAAGCAAATCGTCGACAACCAGCCCGCTCGTCCGCCGACCGGCAGGCGGAAAGTACGCTAGCCGCCTAAGTCTGACAGGCTGCTAGGGGCGACGCTCCTGGTCGGCCGCGCTCGGTGAAAATTTCGCTGCTCGTCGAGCGAAGGCGCGTATTCGCGCTGCCTTCGTGTCTCACAAACGGTCGTTTGCGATGGCTCTCAGAAAGCCTATCGCAATACCGGGATTTCGTCTCTCGGAATTCATAGGGTCGTGAGAAGTTAGATTTGTGCCCACAACAGACAGTCGGCACTTGAAATAGAACGTCCGTTATCCTAATTCTGTAACGCAGCATATTCATTACGAAAGGTAGGTCATCAGCTTGGGAAACTGAACGCCCAGGTTGTGCTCCTTGGGGAGTCTTGGAGGCGTCCCGTCGGCGGGGCCGGACGGTGGGAGGACTTTCGGCACGTTATATGTGATGGTCGTCTCGTCCGTGGAGACCGCTGAAAATTCGTGCTGAAGCGCCGGAGTTGTGTTGGCTCAAGGGCGCAATTCGGCTCAATACCGCGTCGTAGCGTGCATCCACAATGGCACGATGACCTCGCGATGCCTGATGGTATTGCGACAAAAGGGTGTTCATTCATCCTATGCTCTATCACCTTTTCCCTGATCGGTCACATCCCGCGCTCCTTGGAGCGCACAAACTGACTCGAACGCGATCATTCTCGTGACGAGCGCCTGAGTCCGCCAGATTGCCAGCACCGCCAACTGGTCAAAACAAGGCAAGCAGACAGCTGTTTTTTTCTGTCACTTCGACGACAACAAGTGTGATGCGATAGGACGGTAACAAGACGATTTCGTTCATCTATTTCAAGCCGCAACTTCCGCGGTGGGCGCCATCGTGACACGCACCATTTCGTCGATGCTTTTTGCTTTCCAGAATCTCTGCAGGTGTTGGCGAACCGAGTTCGTCGTCTGTTGCCCCTCGCAAACGAGCAAGACGCCGTCGCGAATCTGCACATCGGACGCCAGAAACATTTCGTCGGTCAGTTGCGTCACACTGACTTCCATGATCACCCGATCTGTGGGCTGACTGAAGGCTTGGACGAGCCCTCCCAGGACCTGAGGGTCATAGCGATCAGCGTGCTGAGTCATCATTGCCAATGCTTGCTCTGGTGTTAGACCCGCGGCTCGCCACTGATCGAAGTCCAATACCGCTTTGAGTAGCCGCGCACCGAGCGGAATCTCTGTACCGGTGTGCTTGCCCTGCGGTGCGCCGGTACCGTCGAAGTGTTTTTCCTGATACTTGACGCATTCAGCCACTTCCTCCATACGCGGAATATTCGCCAGTAGCTGGGAACCCACTTCGGGGTGTTGCTTAAACTGCTCAGCCTCATCATCAGTCAGCACCTTTGCCGAGGAGACCTTCAGCAATAATCCCGAGGGCAACGTCACACACCCAATCTGTGAGAGCAGGGCCAGTGTCTCCAGACGCCACA
>JBLFWR010000167.1:0-7008 GCA_047611725.1 Binatia bacterium
GCCGTCGCCCAGCCTGGCAACGCGAATCCGTTAGGTTCGACCGTCACGGCTCAGGGCCTGGAAGACGAACGCACCCAGCGTAAACACGCTGAAGCCATTGAAGACCCGCTCGTGCAAGAGGTCGTGCGCAGCTTGGGTGGTAAAGTTTCGAAAATTTCCCTCATTGAGGATTAACCCGTTACGGGCCGCGGTTGCGGCGCGACGCGCGTAGGAGAAACGAGAAGATGTCCGACCAGCCATCGATGATGCAGATGCTTAAGCAGGCCCGCGGTCTGCAAAAGCAGATGGGAAAAGCCCAGAAGAAAGTTGAGAAGCGCGACGTTCAAGCCGAATCAAGCAACGGTCAGATACAAGTTGTGTGCTCCGGCAAGCTTGAATTGAAACGGATCCTGATTGCGCAAGAGGCGATCGACGCTGGCGACAAGCGTGTGTTGCAAGACCTCGTGACCTCGACCGTGAATGCTGCCTTGAAGAAAGCCCAAGACATGGTGCAGGCCGAAATGGCCAAGGTCGCAGCCGGAATGGGCTTGCCCGACGACGCGCTCGGTTTGGAAGGTGGCGGTGCCGAAGAGGCTGCTTTGGAAAGTGACGGCGGCGGCGAGAAGAAGGGGCGTCTCGGACGCTTGTTCGGCCGAAGCTAGGCGGAGTCGGTATTGTCGTACACACCTGCAATTGAGCGTTTGATCGGGTTGCTGTCACGCTTCCCGGGCATCGGTGAGAAAAGCGCGGCGCGATTGGCGTTCTTCATTCTTCGCGGCGAAGACTCGTTTCCTCGCGAACTTGCCGAAGCGCTGATCGCGGTGAAACGCGACACGCGCTTTTGCTCGGTATGCTTTGCGATGACCGAACGGGATCCTTGCACGGTTTGTGATGACGACCGGCGCGATCGTGCGTTGATTTGCGTGGTTGAAGAGCCGTCGGACCTTTTGGCGATCGAGCGCAGCGTCGGTTTTAGCGGCGTGTACCACGTGCTTCACGGTGCGCTGTCGCCACTGGACGGCCGCGGCCCCGAACAACTCAAGGCCAAGGAACTGATGGAGCGCTTGGGCCGAGAAGACGTGCGCGAAGTCCTGCTCGCAACCAATCCGACGGTCGAAGGCGAAGCCACAGCGGTTTACCTTTCGCGACTGATCAAACCGCTGGGCATCAAGGTCACGCGCATCGCCCACGGCATCCCCGTGGGCGGCAGTCTGGAATACGCAGACATGGTCACGGTCGGTCGCGCCATAGAGGGCCGCCGCGACATGTAGGCGCGACATGTAGTCGGGGCATGTAATCGTGTCAGGGGGACACGGTTTGACCCGGCCCGTTGCGAATGATTATCAATCGCAACGCATGGCACCCCAGTCGGCCCCCCAAAACGAAGAGAATCGCGCCCGTGTACGGCGCGCCGTCCGCATCGAGCGCTTTGTGGCTCGTTGTAAAGACGTCGGCCTCGAGCCCACGGCGCAGCGCCGGGTGATCTACCGTCGCCTCGCCGACAGCCTCGACCATCCCAGCGCAGAAACGGTGTGGACGCGTGTACGCGAGGAGCTTCCTCGGGTTTCACTGGCCACGGTGTATCGCAGCCTTCGTAGTTTCGCTGAGAAGGGGCTTGTTGAAGAGCTCGCCATCGGCGGGAGTGTTGTTCGTTGGGATGCGAACGACGATGAGCATCATCATTTAATCTGCGAAAATTGCGCAGCGGTTGTGGACTACTACGGCGCCGACCTCGATCTCGACGGCATTGTCGACCGGGTTGGCTCACGAGTCGGTGGATTCGCGGTCCGTAGCGCACGCGTTAGCGTGTTTGGAACATGCCCGGAGTGCCGGGACTCAGATAACGGTACACGCAAACATTTGAATTGATCGGAAGCGCGAACGCCGAGTCGGCAGCCGCGCTGCAACGTAACTAACCAAACACAAAGGAGCACAAAGAAATGGCTGAACTCAAAGGAACGAAAACTCACGACAACTTAAAGGCCGCCTTTGCCGGTGAGTCGCAGGCCAACCGTCGTTACCTGTACTTCGCTAAGCAGGCCGACGTTGAAGGCCTCCCGGACCTGGCTGGCTTGTTCCGCGACACGGCCGAAGGTGAGACTGGGCACGCCCACGGTCACCTCGACTATTTGAAGCGTGTTGGCGATCCGGCCACCGATCTTCCGATCGGTGACACCGAAGCTAACTTGAAGGCAGCGGTTGCCGGCGAGACCCACGAGTACACCGACATGTACCCGGGCATGGCCAAGACCGCTCGCGATGAAGGCTTCGACGAGATTGCCGATTGGTTCGAGACTTTGGCCAAGGCCGAGAAGTCGCATGCCGGTCGCTTCCAGCAGGGCCTGGATACCCTGAGCTAAACGAGCTCGGTTGAATTGGGCGATCCGGGAGCCACGGCTCTCGGATCGCCTATTTTTTTTGAAGCTTTCGCGGGTGCGAAACCCGAATCGAGCGCGCCATTCTCCCGCATGTTCAGGAAGGCGCGCGCCGTATAGGACGCATAGCGTGATCAAAGCCACACCTACCGACGGCCTATGTTACAACCCGTCCGACGCTAAGTATTGGGATGAAAAAGGCCTGGACGCCGAGATCGAACGCGTCTTCGACGTCTGTCATGGCTGTCGCCTGTGTTTCAATCTGTGTCCTTCGTTCCCCACGCTATTCGATGCTGTAGACCGTCATGACGGCGACGTTCGCAAGCTATCGCGTGCCGAGAACGACGCTGTCGTAGACGACTGCTACCAGTGCAAGCTGTGCTACGTGAAGTGTCCGTACACACCGGACGACAAACACAGTTTCCAACTCGACTTCCCGCGTTTGCTGCTGCGCTACAATGCCGTGCGCGTAAAGAAGAACGGCCTAGGGTTGCGTGAACGCTTCCTTGGCGACCCAATCACTGCCGGTAAAATCGGTTCCGCTTTAGCGCCGGTCTCCAATGTCGCGAATCGCACCAAAGCCCATCGGGTGCTGATGGAAAAGTCGATGGGGATTCACCGCGACAAGCAGTTGCCGGAGTTCCATCGCGAGACTTTTGAAAAGTGGCGCAGCAAACACGCTGACGCGCCTCGTGTTGATGCAGCGGCCAGCGGTGAAGAAGTTGTGCTGTTCCATACTTGCTTCGTGAACTTCAATAACCCTGGTGTTGGCAAGGCGGCGATCGAGGTTCTCGAACACAACGGTGTACGAGTGCACACGCCTGCTCAGGGCTGTTGCGGCATGCCAGCAATGGACGGTGGCGACATTGAACATGCGCGCGTGCAGGCGCGACAAAACGTTGCCACGTTAGCCCCCTATGTCGCACGCGGAATGAAAGTGTTGGCGATCAACCCAACCTGCTCGTACACGATGAAGAAAGAGTACGTCGATTTGGTGGGCCCCGACATGGCGGCCGACGCGAGCGCTTTGGCGGCGGCCACGCGCGATTTGATGGAGTATCTTTTCGAACTCAAGCGTGAGGGCAAGTTCGAGCGTGACTTCAAGACGACTCCCGGTGACGTTGCCTATCACCTTCCTTGTCATCTAAAGGCTCAGAACATCGGCTACCGCTCTCGCGACGTCATGAAATTGGTACCAGGTACCAAAGTGCGGGTGGTGGATGCTTGTTGTGGGCACGACGGAACTTGGGCGATGAAGACCGAGAACTTCGAGAAGTCGATGAAGGTCGGCAAGACAGCGTTCGAGGGAATGCTTGAAAACGGCGAAGATGGCGCCCCAGCCCTGATGGCAACCGACTGTCCGTTAGCGGCGATCCAGTTTGAACAGGCCACGGGTACGCGGCCTATCCACCCAATCGAGGTTCTGGCGTCCGCCTATCGCGACGCCGGATTCGATACCGCAGTTCCCGAAGCGACGCCTTCGCCGGACAACTCAAGGAAGCAGTCGTGAAATCGATTCAACCGTCCGACATTCGATCCAATGCTGATTACGCCCTGGCACGCGACGCGGTTCGCGCGCGGTTGATGGCGATCAAGCGCGCTCGTCGAGTTCACTTAGGTGACCATGTGACGATCCTTTTCGAGAACCGCGACACGATGCTGTACCAGATACAGGAAATGATGCGGGTGGAAGGGATCACCGATCCGAAAGCGATCGCTCACGAAATCGAAACCTACAACGAGTTGGTGGCCGGTGCGGACGAACTCAAAGCGACTCTTATGTTGGAGTACGCTGACCCAACCGAACGTGACTTGGCGCTACGTGCGTTGGTCGGGTTTCAAGACTGCGTGTCGCTTCAAGTTGAAGGCGGCGGACGCGTGATGGCGCAGTTCGATGACCGCCAAATTTCCGACGGCCGCATCAGTTCTGTTCACTACGTTGGTTTCGCGTTGGGTCGCGAGAATGCCGACGCGATTCGCGCGGGAGCGTCGGTGTCTGTCGCCGTTGTTCATCCTGAGCTAAGCGTCGAACACACTCTGACCGACGAGCAAATAGAAGCGCTGCGAAACGACCTAGCCTAGAACGCAGGTAGAGTTTGGCCTGACGCGTCCGTGCGTTGTCGCGCCAGTGGTGGTACCTTATCTTCCGTGACCGATCGTCGGTCCAAGGAGGATTTCTTACCATGTCCCATCCCAAGCAAACCACGTCCGCTCCAGCGGGCGTTTTGATTGTGGCTGTTGTGGCCCTGCTCGCTGGAAGCGGTTGTGCGGTTGAAACTCACCGCGCTCTGACACCAGAGACCGTCACTTCCGCCGGTACTTCCTATGTTGGCGCTCGTCACACAATTGTCGTGGGCAAGTTTCGAAACCGTTCCTCCTACATGCAGGGACTGTTCTCGGACGGTACCGATCGGCTCGGCAGTCAATCCAAAACCCTACTCGAAGCCCATCTCGCTCAGAGCGGTCGATTTTCAGTCGTCGATCGTTCGAACATGGCCGAGATCGCGCTTGAGTCGGGTCTTGCGGGCACCGCGCAAAAACTGAAAGGGGCGTCGGTTGCGCTGACCGGTGACGTCACCGAGTTCGGCCGCAAGACGGTCGGCGACGTGCAACTGTTTGGGATTCTAGGGCAGGGCAAGCAGCAGATTGCCTATGCGAAGGTCACCGTGAATGTCGTTGACGTGGTTACCTCGCAGATCTTGTACGCGGTTCACGGTGCTGGCGAATATGCGCTGTCTAGTCGCGAGGTGCTTGGTACCGGGAGCGCTGCTTCCTACGACGCAACGTTGAACGGCAAGGTGCTCGACCTTGCCATTCGTGAGGCGGTCAATCGCCTAGTAGAAGGGCTGGAACGCGGCGCCTGGTCGCCGACCGCCAAGCCTTGAGTTCGACTTCTCTACGGTCGGGTGGCGGCCGGTTGTTCGCCGGATGCGGCCTGTTTTTTTTGGTTGTCGTAGCCAGCGGCTGTGCTCCGCAACGCTCGCCTTTGTACAGCTGGGGCGACTACCAGGAGATTCTGTACAGCACTTGGGTGGCACCCGGGACGTCTGACCCGGTCGCTGCCAGCGTGCGATTAGCCGCGACCATCGAACGAATCCAAGTAACGGGTGGACGGGTTGGACCCGGCATGCACGCGCACTTGGGTTGGTTGTACTGGCAGCAGGGGCTCGAGGCTGAAGCGCGCGCCGAGCTTTCTACTGAAAGCACGCTGTTCCCGGAATCGACGAAACTCATTGACGACATGTTGGCGCGTATGAATGGCGCGGGGACAACCGAACCGCTTTCCATTGAACCGCTCTCCGCTGAAACACATCCGGCTGAAACACAGGACAACCAATTGGAGCTGGCCCAATGAGCGGTTTTCGTTTCTTGGTTGCCATCGCGCTGCTCTGCGCAGGAGGCTGCGTTCCCATGCAGCAACCCTACGACTACAGCTTGTTCCAAGAGTTCGAACCGCATTCGATTTTGGTTCTACCTCCATTGAACGAAACCGTTGAGGTATTGGCCGACTACAACTGGCTGTCTACCGCCACCGTGCCTCTGGCCGAGCGTGGCTACTACGTTTTCCCTGTCGCTGTGGTCGATGCGTTTATGAAGGAGAACGGACTGCCAACCGCAGGTGAGATGCACACCGTTGCTCCGCAGCGCCTCGGTGAAGTGTTTGGGGCCGATGCCGTTTTGTACGTCACGATTGTAGACTGGGGACAGAAGTTCGTGCTGCTCAGTTCGAATACGGTCGTGGCTGCGCGCGCTCGTCTTGTGGATACAGCCACCGCTACGCAAATTTGGAACGGTGACGTTCGCTTGGTCGAGAGTTCAGGCGGAAGCGGCGACCTTTTGGCAGATTTAGTGGGCGCTATCGTGGAGCAGATCCTGGATTCGAAAGGGGATCGTGCTCATGCGGTCGCGGGGCGCGCCAACGCGGCTTGGTTCTGGAACAATGCGCGAGGGCTACCGCCGGGCCACCGAAGCCCTTCGTACGCGGATGGGCTTCAACCGACGCCGTAACGATATCGATAAGGCCGCCGTCCCGCCCATCGTCCCGCCGTCCGCAAAAGAAAAGCCCCGCAGACCTAAGAGGTCTGCGGGGCTTTTAACGTTCGCTTCGCAGCGTGGACGGCGCTGGAGGAACCCTCCCGGCGCCGCGGTGCTACTAGGCCGTGCTACTAGGCAGCGCTTTCTTCTTCTTCGGGGCGGCGCAGGGCTTCTTCCGACCAAACCTGCGTCACGAGCACGTCTTCTACTGTTTCAGCGCGGCGCACCAGCTCGATCTCGCCGTTGTCCATGATCGCATAGACAGCGTTGCGTGGTCGCGTGAACTGGTTGGCACGAGCGATTGAGTAGGCACCCGCGTCGAGCAGGCAAACCGGAGCGCCTTCCTTGGCACCGGCCATTTCGCGCTGGAAGTACAGAACGTCCTGGGTGGCCAAGGTCGGACCCGCGATGTTGTACTCCTTACCCTTGGCGTCGGGACGAACACCGGGCATGACCAATCGCCATTCGGAGAAGAACAGGTTCTCGGGAACATCGTTGATCGAGATGTCGGTGAAGACCCAGTTGTTCTTGACGATTTCGATATGCCCAACGACCATCTGAGCGTTCGCGCAGATCACACGGCCAGGCTCTAGCGAAAGCTTGATGTCCAAGCCGGTGG
>JBLFWR010000168.1:0-6990 GCA_047611725.1 Binatia bacterium
TCCTCGATCAAGTGGAGGCCGGTCTTCGCGTCGTCAGCAGCTGCGTCGGTCAACACCTGCGCGACAATGACACCGTTCCCGTCGACGCCGAGGTGCAGCTTCTTCCAACCGCGTTTGCCTCGCTTCCCGTGCTTTGCGGCTGCCCATTCTCCTTCGCCAAGGATCGAGAGGCCGCTGCTATCGACGACGAGATGGATGGGAATGTCCTCCCTGGCGAAATCGAGTTTGATGTCCAGCCGTTGGCCGCGGCGAGACAACGTGGTGTGATCAGGAGCTTCCAGATCAACGCCCATGAAGGAGAGGATTGACTTCAAGAAACCCTCCGCCTGACGAAGCGGCAACTTGAAGACCAGCCGAAGCGACAACGCGGTCTCGATCGCGTGATCCGAGAACTTCTGCTGTGCACCGCGTCGCCCGGTCGGCGTAGGCTTCCAAGCTGCAATGGCGTCATCTGAGATCCAGAGCGTGATGTCACCCCGTTGGACGAGGGCGCGGTCGTACTGAGCCCAGTTGGTGACGCGATAGTTGGTCTTGTAGTTCGGATGCACGCGCGAGTTCATGATCTAATCATGACACCGCGGTGTTTCGCATGCCTTTGAGATAGACGAAATTTTGACTGAGGGGGTGCAATTTGTGCACCAACGCGTTTGCCGGGCAAAGCTCGGTCAAGGAGGAAGAGATGAAGTGACGATACCTAGTCTTTGAAACCTTGTTTGAACCCCTATGGGTAACCAGTCCCATCCAGCCAAGGTCGGCCGCCAGCTGGAACCGAGTGATGCGTGTGCCTGGGGCGACCCAGGACGCGAAGCGTTCACAGGGAGCATGTAGGCCGCGTAATTGAGTCCCGAAATGCATAGGTGCGAAGGCCGACGGATTGCGTTGTTCGCAACGCAGCATCACCACTTTCTTATGGTCGTGAAGGTGGTGGCTTCGCCGGGGTCGAAGTGCGCGGCATGGATGCGTGTGGGTTTCCCGGGAACCCGGGAGACCTCTTCATCTCCAT
This sequence comes from Binatia bacterium, assembly GCA_047611725.1. Lineage (GTDB taxonomy): Bacteria > Desulfobacterota > Binatia > UBA1149 > CAITLU01 > JBLFWR01. The sequence goes on from JBLFWR010000168.1 coordinate 1,004, forward strand.
CTAAGAAAAGAAGCCGTGCGAGGGGAACCGGCTATATCCAAACCCCGAGGCCGCGAGTGCTGCACCTGGCACTGGATGGAGCGAAAATTCAGGTGCTCGGATGGTACTGCCAAGCCAAGGCAACGAAGCGCGGCGGGATGGATGAAGAGGAGTCGGAGCGTTTCATAGTACCGCAGAAGCGGGGGAATTCGTTTCAGGAGACCCCGTGGAGGGAAGGGAGCGCCGATCAATGGAACCGCTGGAGGGAAAGACGACCAAGTCACCGAACTTGGATCTCGTCTCAACAAAACGAAAGCGGATAGCAGAACTGGCCGGACAAGCGCCGGCGATGGCACTCATGAGCCTTGCTCATCACATCGATATCAACTTTCTCCATGCGGCGTACGCCATGACACGCAAGGATGGGGCGGTAGGATTGGACGGACAAACTGCGGCAGAATACGCCGTAGGCCTTGAAGGGAATCTTGCGTCACTGCTCGATCGCTTCAAGTCCGGACAATACAAAGCTCCGCCTGTGCGACGTGTCCACATCCCAAAAGGGGATGGCCTGAAGACTCGACCGATCGGAATCCCGACGTTTGAGGACAAGGTTTTGCAGCGTGCTGTCGCAATGGTCCTCGAGAGCATTTACGAGCAGGATTTCCAGGACAGTAGCTTCGGTTTCCGTCCAGGTCGTTCAGCTCATCAGGCTCTGCGTGCGATCAGGGCGAAAGGGATGGCGATGCACGGCGGGTGGGTGATTGATTTGGATATCCAGGGTTTCTTTGACGCCTTGGACCATCGTCATCTTCGGAGCTTTATGGACCAGCGAGTACGTGATGGCGTGCTGCGACGTGCAATCGACAAGTGGTTGAAGGCGGGGGTCATGGAGGAAGGGCGATTGAGTCGCTCTAAGTTTGGGACTCCCCAAGGTGGAGTTGTTTCGCCTATTCTGGCGAACGTTTATCTCCACCACGTGCTTGATGTGTGGTTTGAAAAGGAAGTGAAGCCTCGCCTGCGTGGGGTCTGCTTCCTCGTTCGGTATGCGGACGATGTCGTGTCTTCATTCAGCACGAAGTCGACGCTCGGCGGGTCATGGACGTGTTGCCGAAGCGCCTTGGGCGTTTCGGTCTGACCATGCACCCGGACAAGAGTCGGCTCGTGCGGTTTCGCCAGCCGAAACCCGCGTGGCTTTCGGGCCATGATGACGACGATTCCAAACCACCGGGCACATTCGATTTTCTGGGATTCACCCACTACTGGGGGGAGACTCGGAAGGGCGGATGGGCGATGAAGCAGAAGACTGCCAAAGATCGTCTACAAGGAATTCCGAACGCCCCGCACGCTCCACGGCTTCAAACGTCACCCCATCAATTCCTGGGGATCCGTTGTTCTCCTTAGCGAGTTTGTACGCGGCTTGCAGTGGAGGGCTTGCCTCGGTCTCAGGGCGCGAGTTGCGCGAACGGATCTCCCCACGACAATCCCGCGTTCGGACCGTCTGGAATAAACTTGTCATCACAGCGCGCCATGTACGGGAAACCGAGATCAATCACAGCCATCAGATTGCGGACCTCTTGTTCCGAAAAGTAGCCACTATGATCGGGGCCGGTAAAGTCTCGGACCGGGGAGATGTCGCGACCGGAAAGGATTTCGACAAGCCAACTGTCGCGCGAGTTACCGCCAATCAAGTCGCTACGGCCGAACGTCGAGTGACGGAACCCACTCAAGTAGACGAGGACGCTGCCATCGTTCGCGAACAGGTTCTGGTAGGCGGGGTCCCATGGGGCCAGGTCGGCTAGGGGTGTGTACCCCGTTAGCAACGCGGCGTAGTTGGGGTCGCTTCTGTATTCGTTCTGGTCCTGCCGCATGAGCCAGGACCAGGCCACGGAGTAGTCATAACCCGGCACACGATCGAGTTCCGGTATGAAGTCCATGTAGTTGCTGTCGGCAAGGTAGGCTGCCACCCATTTCCCTGCGGGGTAGTTCGCTGTCGGTGAATAGCTATCGGTCAAGTTGAGTTCACCGGCCGGCGTAGCGCCGCTGTGACAGCTGACGCAGTCACGGTCGAGCAGCGGTCGAAGCCGATGAAGGAACGTCATCGTTTGGCTTACCACAGCGGGGTCGGTCAGATTCACCGGAGGCTCGGCGCTAGCCTCGGTTGCAAAATCCAGTGCAGTAAACGGGAGGCTTTCAAACTCGGTGAGTGGAACGAAGGTTGAGGCTGCGTCGATGGTGCCGTGGCAGGATGCGCATTGCCCATCGTATTGGTCGCGTCTGACGGAGGTGTCGATGTGTTGCCCGGGCGGCATCGCGAACACGCGAGCATGCTGGTGTACCACGTGCCCATCGGCATCTATCCCTTGCAGTAGCATCAACTCGCCGGCGGGGACACGCAGGGAGACCGAGCCGTCGGCCTTCAGGGGGATATCCCCCCAGCCGTTTCCACCAAGGTTCTCGGGTACACGAAGGTGCCGATAACCTGTCGCGTTGTTGATACCGAGGTGCGTGGGGTGATCGAAGAACCCGGCGTTGACGGCGAAGCGGTAGGGCCGACCGTCATTGAGACAGGCGTTGCCGTCCATGTCTTTGACCAGGACCCGGAGCGCGACAATCGTGTCGAGCCAGGCCATGTGCCCGGTCTTGCTGGTCCCACCTATCTGGTCGGGGCCTTGACGGAAGCTGAGCCAGACCGGCAGGTTCGCGATGTGGAGCGTTGCGCTGTCTGAGGCCTCGTCGGTAGCGGTGGTCGGTGCACGTGGTGGATGCCGTAGGCCAACCCAGGCCGGGTATCGAAGCATGAACCCGGACGCCGGCTCCAATACCTGCTCCACGTTGCCTCGATGATCGGTCAGGTAGAGTCCTAGTCTCTCCGGTGTGTAGGGCAGCATCGATGCCAGCCGGTCCTGGACCGTTGAGCCGCTGCTGTACTCAAGGTACATGGCCTCGCCCTGTGATACGTAGGTCGCTTCGGGGTTGTGGGAGATGAACGCTCTGCCGTCGGGTGCGTAGGCCGGGTCTTCGTACCAGCGATCGATTACGCAGTTGTCGCCGTCCGGCGGGCTGGTGCAATAGCCGTTGGGCCAGGGCGCGATCTGCTCGTGTGCGATTACATCGAGGATGGTGATGGCCGCCGGGTTGTCGGCCAGACCGGCACCTAGCGTGTGATCTCCAAGGAACGGCACGTAGTTTTCTGCCGACCCACGGCGGCGGCCGGTCATGCCAAGCACCGCGCCGCCGGCAAGTTCCACGGCCTTTCCCCAGCGGTTCTCTCCCTGCACGCGGCCCAGCAACACCGGGAGTTCCATCATCCCGTCATGCGTGGACTGAGTGTAGAGGTGCCTGTCCATGCGTTCGAGGTTCCATGTGTGAAACACCAGATTCCCGTTGCGACGGAAGAAGGGGAAGTCGGCCTGGCCGCCTTCGTTGCGGTAGACGCTGCGGATTTCGCTGCCATCGGTTCGTACGGCGACGATGTTGTTGACGTGTTCGAAGCCGTGGTAGGTACGCGTGCCTTCGCTGCCGGTTCTGGGGTCCAGCCCGCGGCTGGACAGGTAGACCCATTCATCGTTCGGACCGAAGGTGGGTGTACCGTCGTCACGGCGACGCATCTGGAAGTGGTGGTCGTAGGCGCCCTTCAGCGGAAGCCCCGAAACCGCATAAAGGCCGAAGGGGTCGCTGCGCGATACGGTTTCGCCGCTATGACGATCGGCTGCTCGCAGCACTCGAGGGCTGACCGCGGTTCCATCAGGACCAATCTCCGCGATGCACACATTCCAGCGAACGTCGTTTACCCAGTCTTCACCGGGTTCACCGAGTCGACATTCGAAGGCCAGCATCGATGCGTCGTGGCTGACCGCGAGGTGCCCGAAGTCACATCGTTCGTCCGCGCCGCAGAACGTCTCGCCCAGGAAGTCTATCGGTGTGCCTTCTGGTCGCAGGGTGTGCGGCTGCAGCGGCTGCAGATAGATCCGTGCTCGGTCGCGCAGGCCGTGATCGGATCGGATTGGGTCACGCTCCAACGCCCAGAAAATCCTGGGCTGCTCTACATAAGCCAGGTACTGAACGGTCGCATTGAGCCCGCACTCGCTGCATTGCTCGGCTTTCTCTTCGAGAATCCATTCCAGAATCCGGTTGTACTGTTCGGAGTCTTCTTCGAACTGTGGACCACCGCCGTGTACCTGCCCGTCGGCGTAGACGTCTCCGAGCGCCTTGGACAGCAGTCTGCTGGAGGCGGGGTGGTCGAGCGAGATCAGGTCGAAGAAGCTTTCATGGTTCGCATCGGTATCGGCCTGGCTGAACGGCGCAGCGCCCCCTTTCAGGCTGGCGAAGCCGAAGCGCTCTCCTGCATGACAGGGCCGGCAGTCCGCCGAGAGGGCGGGCTGGATGGAGTGCTCCCACAGGATACGGGCCCGGCCAGGGGATTCGGCGCCGTAGAGCAGCCCAAATAGCCGGTCGGCCGACCGGACGCTTTCCAGCAGGGCACAATCAGCCAGCACTTCGGGGCCGGAAGTTTCGCAGGAATCCACCTGGGTAAGATTGGCGTCGGCGCATCGTCGCGCGATTTTGGCAGAAGTTGAGACGCGCGAGGATGTCGCGCCGTCGGCTTCTCCGGCTCCGCATGCGAAGGCGGTTACTGTGCCCTTTGCTTCGGCCCTTTTCTGGCATTTGCGGCGCCTGGACAGCACCCGCCGGTGATGCTTGGTGAGGCCCTTGGTCAGCGTGGCATGGCAACGTTCCACTTCCCGACTTAACGGCACGGGCGGCGTACCACCGGCATAGCGGGCCATCGCTTCGACTTCGGATTCGACCAGGCACGCTGCGCAGCCTGCCACATCGTTGAACGTCTCCACGGTGGGATAGGAGACATCGCAAGGCGCGGCGCAGGCGATATGGCTTACTTGTCCCGGTGAGAGTGTCGGCCCGGTGCACTGGCCGCGCGGTCCGGCGACGCGATCGGTCAGCTTCTGGCGAGCCCGGGCGACGCGACCACGGTCATCAGCCTCCGTCAGCGAGTTGCAGTTCGTGCTGGCCGGGAGCCGACCTACGTTGCGTGCCTTGTGGCATGAGGCGACCGCCTGTGTTGCGGCAGCGGCAAGCTTGGTTCCGCTCGCGGCAATTGTGTCACGGCAGCGGCGCTGAGCCGCGTCGAATCCCGCCTCGGCCGACGCTGCGGGCTGAATGATGTATAGAAAAAAGGCGAGAAGGACGAGTCCGCCTGGCGTCGTCCTTCGGGCACCGCCCCAGCGGCGGGTTCGAATATTGCTGGGGCGTTTGCGTACCATCATCAGAGTAATCCTCAAGATTTTGAACAGTAGACTCTTTCAGATCTTCCGAGCAGGAGGCGATTCCCCCTTGTCGAGGTGGAACCCCCCACGTTCTTCGGCCCGGCGCGAGTTCTCGTCCGATAAGATGCAATATGGCTACCTGCTCGGCCTATGGCCACCCTCCGCACCACCTCTTCGGTCTTGCTGGGCTTCGCGCCCCGCCTTGCCGACCGAGGAGGCGTCCTTCACGCGGTCGGCTCTTCCATACGCCAATAGGCTACGTCAATGATCAGGGGCGGATGAAGTTTTCGGGAGGCACAACGGTGTCGAGCAATCCGACGCCCGTATGAGCTGAGCCGTGGGCCAGCCGGACATCGTCGCCCGGTACCGGCAACAGCTGCCACGTGGCTGGATTGGTCGTCGGCTCCTTGCCCGAGTGGGTGCCTACTTCGATACACAGATAGAAGTTCCCCTCGTGCATGACGTAGTCGTCCATGTTGTAGACCGTGGGTACTCCTCCTGCCCTGCTTGAAGTCGCGCTCCAGCGCTCGATCAGCAAGTAGTCGACGTCGGCCGGCAATCCCATAAAATCGTTGAACGTGACGGGGTTGACGGTCCCGCGGCTGTTGCCGCTGGCCGTAATGTTTCCCACAGTGCCGTTGAGGGCTCCACCCAGGCCGTTGACCAGTTCGAGGCTGGGCTCGTCAAAAACGTTATTGGACAGCGTGATCGGGTTGGTTTGTG
>JBLFWR010000169.1:0-6788 GCA_047611725.1 Binatia bacterium
TACAAAGGCGCAGGCTCGGCCTGCCTACGGAGAATTGTACCGCAAGGGAAGCCTTAACGTTCAGACATCGGCTTTGGTTGACGGTCGTAAAGTCATCCACCATTTCAATCGGCGGATTCTTGAGAGCTACGACCTTCGATCCGATGCTGGTGAGCAGGTTTCAACGCCTGCGCGAGCCGAGGGGGCTAAGCCGGTGGTGGGTTTCTTGTCCAGGTGGCTGAATCATGAGTGGGACATTTTTGATGCGCGAGTTCAGGCGGGGGGAGTGGACCCGGTGATCATCGACTCGGATACAGCCGAGATGTTGCGTTCGCTCGGGTACACCGACTGAGATGCGAATGAACCGCTACCTTTTTTACGGCTTGTGCGCGGCAGGTTTGCTGTGGCGGCTGTGGATGATCACCCACTATGAACTTGTCGCCGGGGGCGACGTCGATGTTTATTTGGCTGATGAAGGAATAGTCGGGCTCATGGGGAAGCACATCCTGGAGGGCAAGAGCCTCCCCGTGTTTTTCTATGGTCAGCATTACCTGGGGGCGCTAGAGGCCTACTGCGCCGCCATTTCGTTTTCGATTTTCGGGGTCAGTTTTCTCTCGCTCCGTCTCGTGACCCTCGTGTTTTCGGTCGCGCTTTGCTTCTGTGTTTATCGCTTTACGTACCGCGCATATTCGGTCGCGGCTGCCCGCTGGGCGACGGCGCTGACTGCAGTGGCGCCGATGTATTTCCTTCAGTGGAATCTGAAGGCACGGGGTGGCTTTGTTGAGCACCTCGTTCTTGTCTTCGCACTTCTCATCTTGTTTTGGCGGTTCTACGCGCGCCACGAACGTGGCGCGGGCGTCGGCTTTGCGTTGGGGTTTGTCGCTGGCGTGGCGCTGTGGGTGAATCAACTTGTCGGTGCCTATCTAGCGTTGATGGTCGGGTTGCTTGCGATGGATCGGATCGAGGTCCGTGCGTGGATTCCGGTCGTAGTCGGCGCTCTGTTGGGTGCAAGTTTATTGCTTGGGTACAATGTCATTCATCCGTTGGCCACTCCGAAATCACTCGCGCGCAAGGCAATGGTACTAAACCGTGTGGCTGTGGAGGATCGCGATGAGAGCTGGGTGGCGAGGGGGCTGGAAAAGCGGGTTGGGGCGCTACGTGATGGTGCTGGCAAGCTGGGCTTAGTGTTCGGGGTTCCGGCGGGGACAGGGATTGAACGTCTTGGTTTGAGCGAGAGCGTTCGCCAGGGCGGGAGCCTCGGTGGAGTTTTGCGGGCGCTGTGGTTTGTCCCCGCGCTGATCTTTGGGGTGCCGTTGCTCGCGGCCCGGCCCCGGCGATGGCTCGGGGGGTGGGAGAGGCTCGGGCCCGATCAGCTTCTTCTCTCGTTTTTTGTTGTGACGTTCGTCGTGGGCTACGTCAGTCCGCGTTACATGCTACCCGCCTATCCTTTAGCAGGGGTCCTGTTGGGCGTGCTTGTGGCTCGTCAGCGCGGTCCACGCCGTAATTTGGCGTTGGCGGCGTTCTTCACGGTGGTCGGGTTTAACTTGGTTACTTGGGCTGATGCCATGACTCTCCCAGATTCAGGGGTTGAGGCGCGTGGCGAGAAGCTACTTTCGTTTCTTGATGAGCGTGATTTGGGTGAATGTTACTCGGCTGGTCCGCTGTACCATTTGGCTTTCAGAAGCGTGGAAGGGGTGATTCTCGCCCCTCTTCAGAAGGACCGCTATCCAGAGTATGACCGGCGCGTCGAGGTGGCGGACAACATCTGCTACGTCTTCCGCGATGATCAGCAGCGAAAGGCGCAGCACAAGGCGTTTCTCGATCTGCTGCAGCAACGCGAGGTGAGCTACCAACATGGCTCGGTCGCGGACTACAACGTGTTTTGGGATTTCCGTCCGCGCGAAGCGCTGGACCGACAGGCGATCGACCGGGTGCGACGTCTGGAGAAAGTGCAGGTGGATGTCGGGGATGTCCCCGAAGGATAAGGCTGAACTATGACCTTGAAGGAAAAAATCGAGTGCGGGGATGCCCGCGCCGGAGTCGTTGGCCTGGGATATGTAGGCCTGCCGCTGGCCGTTGAACTGGCCGCTTCTGGTCTTAGTGTGACCGGGATCGACATTAGCGAAGAGAAGGTCGCAACGATCAATGCGGGACGGTCCTATATTCTGGATGTGCCGGACGAGCGCGTAGCGGAACTGGTAGCAGCAGGTCGTTTGCGAGCCACTACGTCCTTTGAAGCCACAGCTGAACTCGACACCATCAATATTTGTGTGCCGACGCCGTTACGCAAAACGCGCGAGCCGGATTTATCCTACATTGTTGACTCGCTGGAAAGCCTGCTGCCGCATTTGCACACTGGGCAGCTGTTGGTGCTTGAGAGCACTACCTACCCGGGGACCACAGAAGAGATCGTCCTTCCGATGCTTGAACGTGTGAGTCTTGTTCCGGGGAAAGACGTTCTGGTTGCGTTTTCGCCAGAGCGCACCGACCCGGGTAACAAGAAATACAACACGCGTACGATCCCCAAGGTGGTAGGTGGCATCGACGAAGCTTCCAACGAAGCTGCTGTGGCGCTCTACAGTCGTTGTATTGATAAGGTCGTGTCGGTCAGCTCTCCACGCTCGGCCGAGATGGTGAAGCTGCTAGAGAACACGTTTCGCAGCGTGAATATCGCACTGGTCAACGAACTGTCGATGATGGCGGACGCACTGGGTATCGACGTTTGGGAAGTAATCAATGCTGCCGCTACGAAGCCATTCGGCTTCATGCCCTTTTACCCGGGGCCGGGGTTGGGCGGGCACTGCATTCCTGTGGATCCGTTGTACTTAACGTGGAAGGCCCGCGTTGAGGGGTTTGAACCCCGGTTCATCGAGTTGGCCTCGCAGATCAATGCCCAAAAGCCAGCGTTTGTTGTTTCACGTGTAACGCAGGCGCTCAATGATCAAGAGCGTGCCTTGCGAAACGCAAGGGTGCTGGCGCTGGGGGTTGCGTATAAACGCGATGTGGACGACGTTCGCGAATCACCTTCGCTGGATGTCATGACACTGCTGGCCGGTAAAGGTGCTGACATTCACTATTGCGATTCTTTTGTTCCTTCGGTGAATTTGGCCGGACGTCAGCTGGAGGCAGAGGCACTAACGGTCGAGAATTTGGCGGCGGCTGACGTTGTTGTGTTGCTAACCGACCACAGCGACTTTGACCTTAAGATGGTCGCGGCGAACGCTCGACTGATCGTCGATACGCGCAACGCGTTTGCCGGTATCGACGGCGACAACATCATCCGCATCTGATTCGTGGCTCCCCCCGCATCGCAATTGCATGTCGCACTGGCGATCGGCCAGCTGAGCTACGGCGGGGCAGAGACCCAACTGTGCGAGCTCGTCGAAGGGCTGCAGGGGCAGGCCCGCGTAACTGTTTATTGTTTGTCCGGGCGTAGTCTTCCGCTAGGAGCGCGGGTTGAGGCGGCCGGCGCGCGCCTTGTGGTGTTCCCCGCGGGCGGAGGTTTTGACGTACGGCGTGTGTTGGCTCTGCGCCGACAACTTGCCGCGGATCGGCCTTCTTTGGTTCACGCCTTTCTCTACATCGCCGATGCGTACGTGTGGGCAGCGACTTTGGGATTGCGGAATCTTCCCTTCGTCGCCTCGGCGCGCAACTGTAAACTCGACAAGAACCCCGTCCGACGTTTTTTGTTCGCACGCGCGATTACCGGTGCTGACGCCCTGATCTGCAATTCAGCCGAGATGGCGGCCTTTGCCGCCAAGCACTATGGGGCATCGCCTGGGCGAACGCGGGTTGTCTACAATGGTGTCGATGCGGATCGGTTTGTCGTCTCCGAGCGCCAGCAGCAGGGTCCGTTGCGGATCGGAACGGTGGGGCGCATCGAGTCTCAAAAGAACCTCGACCTATTTCTCTCTGCTGCGCATAAGGTATTGCAAGTGCAGGCGAATGCGATATTCGAAGTCGTTGGGGACGGTTCGCTTCGCGAACACTTTACGCAGAAGGCCAAGGCTGCAGGGTTGGCCGATAGGGTTCGTTTTTTGGGGACCACCGCCGAAATTCCAGAGTTCTTGGCGAGTCTTGACCAGTTTTGGCTGACATCGAATTGGGAGGGAACTCCCAATGTTGTTCTGGAAGCCATGGCCACCGGAGTTCCGGTCGTGGCAACGCGGGTAGGCGGTACTTCTGAACTCATCGATGATGGTCGAACTGGACGCCTAGTCGGGGCTGGTGATGCCGAAAGTTTTGCGAGTGCGGCGCTTGAACTGGCTGCCGATCGCGAGGCAGCCTATCGGCTGGGGATGGCGGCTCGAAGTGAAGTTGAGCAGCGCTTTTCGGTACCAGCGATGATCCGTGCCACCCGAGCTGTCTACGAAGAGGTACTTGGCAGCGCCGGCTCCGATCGACCCACGCCAGCGTCGTTGCGCTAGGCGGCTTTCGAAGATCAAGATGAACGAACCATTTCTCAGTGTAATCATTCCGATGCGCAATGAACGCGGCTGGATAGAGCGGTGCCTAGGTTCCGTGCTCGCTCAGGATTGGCCATCCAATCGCATGGAAGTACTGGTTGCCGATGGGCTCAGCGACGATGGGAGTGCCGAGCTACTTGCGGAGATAGCGTGCCGCGATCCTCGCGTGATCGTTGTCGAGAATCCCGATCGGATCGTGCCGGGTGGCTTGAATCGCGCCATCCGCAAAGCTCGCGGAACGATTATCGTTCGTGTCGATGCCCACACAGTACTGGAGCCCGAATACATGCGTCTCGGCGCAGAGATCCTTGAGCGCACGGGAGCACACAATGTCGGTGGTCCGATGGTCTGCCTTGGTGGTGGCCCGGTTGGCGATGCCATCGCCGGAGCGATGAGCTCGAGGTTCGGTATCGGGGCAACATTCCATTTCGCTGAGCATGAAGAGGAATGCGATACCGTCTACATGGGGATGTGGCCCTTGCGCGTACTCGCGGATGTCGGGCTGTTCGACGAAGAGTTGGTGCGCAATCAAGACGATGAACTCAGCTACCGCATCCGAAAAGCTGGTGGTCGGATTTTCGTCAGTCCGGCGATGCGCTCGAGCTACCAGAACCGTGAATCTTGGAAGGCCTTGTTGTCGCAGTTCTACCAGTACGGCGTGTGGAAGGTGAGGGTGCTTCAGAAACATCCTGGACAAATGAGCCTTCGCCACTTCGTTCCGCCCGCGTTCCAGGCTGCGATCGTTGGCGGTGTCTTGGCAGGGGTCTTCCACTGGGGCTTCGCGGCGCTGGCCGTCGGGTTTGTCCTTGGTTACCTTGCCTGTATGGGGGTGGTTGCCTGGCGCGAGGCCATGCCGGGGAAGCGTCTTCGCCTTTGGTTCGCATTCATGGTCATTCACCATTCGTGGGCGGCGGGTTTCTGGGTCGGCTTGGTTCGTTTTGCCGGTCGATGGTTTGAACCCGAATCTGAGCCCCCAGGTCTCGAAGTCGCGTCTGTTGAAAAACCTTACGCAGGATCTTGAGCTAGAAAATTATGCCGAGCAATTTAACCGTTTCTGTACTTATTCCCGTTTACAACGAGATCGACACGGTCGAGAACGTGATTTCTCGGGTGCGTTCCGTCCCCGTGAAGACCGAAATCATTCTCGTCGACGACTGTTCGGTCGACGGTACGCGTGATTTACTGCGGCGGCTCGCGGAAGCCGAGCCCGATCTCAAGATCATTTTCCACGAGACGAATCGGGGAAAGGGGGCGGCCGTTCGAACGGCGCTCGCTGCGGCTACCGGCGATGTTACTCTCGTCCAAGATGCGGACATGGAGTACGACCCCGCGGAGTATCCCAAGCTTCTTGGTCCGATTGATCAGGGCGTCGCCGACGTGGTCTATGGTTCACGTTTCCTTAGCGGTCCGCATCGCGTGCTGTTTTTCTGGCACCAACTCGGAAATCAGTTTCTGACGTTGCTCTCCAACATCCTGACCAATCTCAATCTGACCGACATGGAGACTGGCTACAAAGTTTTCCGGACGGATATTTTGAAGTCCATGCGTTTAACGACAGACCGTTTCGGATTCGAACCAGAGGTGACCGCTCGAGTTGCCCAGATGCGTTGTCGCCTTTACGAGGTCCCCATTTCTTACTGGGGCCGCGACTATGACGAAGGTAAGAAAATTACCTGGAAAGACGGCGTTGCGGCGCTGTGGTTCATTTTTAAGTTCAACTTGCTTGACCGTGTTCCCGCCCCTACCACTCGGCCGGTTCGCGGCCCGATGAAGTGGCAAGCACCGATTGATGGCTCAGATTCCGGGAGCAGTGACTGAAATGTATTTGGTCACCGGCGGCGCCGGATTTATCGGTTCCAATATCGTTCGTGAATTGGTTGCTCGTGGGGAAGAAGTCCGGGTTCTTGATAATCTGACTAACGGATTGGAATCCAATTTGGATGCAGTTCGGGGCAGCGTCGACTTCGTTGAGGGTGACATTTGCAACCCGAGTGATGTCGAGCGAGCGATGGTCGGCGTTCGTCGTGTTCTGCACTTGGCCGCGTTGGGCTCGGTCCCGCGTTCTATCGCCGACCCGATCGCCAGCAACGCGGTGAACGTGGGGGGCACCCTGAACGTTTTGGTTGCTGCCCGAGACGCGGATGTCGAACGGGTTGTCTACTCTTCGTCATCGTCGGTCTACGGTAGTGATCCGACCCTTCCGAAGAGTGAAGAGCAGCGGGTTTGGCCGATTTCCCCGTACGCGACCAGTAAGTTGGCCGCAGAAAATTACACCCGTGTGTTTTCTGAGGTCTATCCGATCGAAACGGTCTGCCTTCGGTATTTCAATGTCTTTGGCCCCTT
>JBLFWR010000170.1:0-6778 GCA_047611725.1 Binatia bacterium
AGTTAGGCAGTTAGGCAGGTCAGCAGGTCAGCAGGTCGGTTGCGGGCGCGACTCTTGGCCGAGCAGCGGGGGCCGAGCAGCGGGGGTCGAGCAGCGCTAGGCGAGCAGCGCCGAAACGGTTTCGATCAACTGGGCGGGCCGGAAAGGCTTGGCCAGGACGGGGCGACCAAAGCGTTCGGCCTCATGCATGCCCGGGATACTCATCAGATCGCCCGTAACAACGGCGCTGTGCCCGAACAGGTGAGGGTTGGTTTTGCGCAAGGCCTCAAGCAGGCCTGCGCCGGTGATCTCTGACAGGTTCCAGTCCAGGATGATGGCGTCGAACTTTTCAGCAGCGACCTGAGCCAAGGCTTGGCCTGCGTCGGCAGCGGTAGATACCTGAAGCCCGGCACTGGCCAGCACCGCAACGGTCATGGCGCAAATGTCCGCGTCGTCTTCGACGACTAGGATATGCCCCTGAAGTTTCGGCCGTGGCGGCCGGCGAGCTGGAAGCCCCATCGCTACTCCTGTGTCCGCGTCTTGCCCTGGTTTCCCAAGGCTTTGAATGGTGACGCCATGGGTCCAAGTTATCTGTCCTGGGTCCACCTAGCCATGCCCCCGGACAAAAAAACACGCAGGTTCTCCAGCTAAGTGCCGTGTTGTGCCGGGCGTTGCCCAACCGCAGGGCTTCGTGCATAAGAGCCAACAGCGCCTATCTGTGGGCCCGGCTATCCTCTTTATGAGTTTCGAAAAGCGTCTTCTTAACTATCTTTCCGGTCACCTGGGTTCCTCGGTTGGTGTGGACGGCCTGCGCCGCCACACTGAGGGGTTTTCGCTGGAGACAGTTTCCTTTGCGGTGTCCTGGCAGAATGAAACCGGCCAGCAGAAGAGCCGCCGACTCATCTTAAGGCGTGAGCCGGAAGCCGGGCTCCTGGAGCCCTACGACCTCGGCCCACAAGTATTCGCCATGCGGGCTGTGGCAGGGACCGTCGCTGTACCCGAAGTGCTGTGGTTCGAACGCGACCCCGAAATCTTAGATCGCCCCTTCTATATTATGGGTTTCGTGGAAGGCGAGGTTCCGCTACCTACGCTTGGGGCTGATGGTGCGCCTCAAATTGCAGATCGCGGTACGCGTGAACAAGTGGCGGCCGACTTTGCGCAGAATCTAGCCAAGCTTCACCGCTTCGATTGGAACAAGGCAGATCTGAAAGGCCTGGATGTTCCGGCCGATGGAGCCGCCGCGGCCCGGACTCAAATTCAGTTCTGGAAGGAAACCATCGAGCGCGCCAAGCCGCAGCCGCTCCCGATGCTTTCGCGGGCCATTCGGGAGTTGGAAGCGACGGTACCTTCGCAAGCACCTTTGGCGCTGGTGCACGGCGATTATCGTACCGGCAACTTCATTCGCGAAGGCGGTAAAGTGTGCGCCGTGCTGGACTGGGAGATGGTCCATATCGGCGATCCGCTGGAAGACCTCGCCTGGGCAGCCAGTCGGTTCTGGCGCGGCCAAACCGACATGCCGGGGATCTTGGTTGAGCGCGAAAAGTTTTTCCAGTTCTACATCGACGCGGGCGGATCACCGTTGGACGAGGCGCGGTTGCGTTTCTACGACTTGCTCGCCGCCGTAAAGATGACGGCCATTATGTTAACCGGGATGCGTGCCTTCGCCGACGAGCGTACCAAAGATCTGCGCATGGCTATTTTTGATCACCAGCTTTCTGGCACTCACATGATCCTGGCTGAGTCGCTCGGGTTAGTTGGTTCGCTGACGACCGTTGAGTCGATGTGAAGGAAGGCGAAGTGATGTTGGAAATAGAACGTATCTTCAACGGAATCGCCGAGACCCTGCAACGTAGTGTGCTGCCGGAGTTACAAACCGGCTTTGCTCGCGGTCAGCTCTGGTCGGTTATCGAGGTCATCGACAACATGGCAGCCCGCGTGGATTGGGGCGGACAACAGTTGGAGTTCGAGAACGACGGATTGACCAAGTTGGCTGCTGAGCTTGCGCCAATGCTAGACGCTGGCCCCTTGCGAGATCGTGTGGCGGCGTTTGCCACTGGTGGTGCTACGTCGGTCGCCCGGTCGCACGAAGGGCGTTCACTGATCTGTGAATTGATTGAAACCGGGTTGGCCGACGATGGGCCGATTCGAACTGCCGTCGATGGCTTTCTTGCCAACGATGCGTTCCTTCGTGGGCTGGCCATGAAGCCCAGCCGCCTTTCCGAAATTTCTCAGAGCTAGTCGGTCCTACTGACTCTAGCGCCCCTTCGGCGAACGTATTGCAGGCTGCAATTTGACCGACCTCGAGCCCCTTTTTGAACCAATGTACGCGTTGGGCCGATGTTCCGTGAGTGAATGACTCTGGCTGCACCGTTCCTCGAGACTGACGTTGGGGTCGGTCTCGCCGATGCTCGTGGCTGCACCCAACGCTTCTTCAACATCTCCGCGCTCCAACACCTGCCGTGACCGGTGAGCGTGGTGAGCCCAGATACCCGCCAGGCAATCGGCCTGTAACTCCAAACGCACCGACAACCGGTTTGCGGCAACCTTGCTTACGCTTTGTTGTTGCCGATGAACTTGTTCCGAAACTCCGAGTATCGATTGCACATGATGGCCGACCTCGTGCGCAATGACTTAAGCCTGCGCGAAATCTCCTGGAGCGCCGTGCCGTTCTTTGAGTTCGTGGAAGAAGCTGAGGTCGAGATAAACTTTGTGGTCGGCGGGGCAATAGAAAGGTCACATTGCGGCCTGCGCGGATCCGCAAGCCGAGCGTACTTCATCTCTGAACAGAACGAGCCACGCGCGCTTGCCGCCGGTCTTCGATGTTGCTGCTTCTGCGTCCACTACGCCATTTCATTGTCGGTGCCCTTGATGCTCGCGGTTCGCCCGGTCCTGGGGGGGGGCGGCGGGTGAAAAACCGAGGCAGTTCAATCGTGTTCGAGGAATAACCGCCATTTAGGTGTCGGCTTTTAGGCGATCCAGGCGCAGCCGTTGTCGGGAGTCGGTAAGGCGCCACGCGCCACCGCCGACCGCCGCCAGTACGCCGAGTCCGGTAGCACCCGCAATGAGGAACATGATCAGGATTTGATACTTGATGGCGTCCGACGGGTCGGCTCCCGCCAGAATTTGGCCGGTCATCATGCCGGGAAGGGAGACGATCCCCGCCGCCGACATTGCGTTGATGATGGGCATCATGCCATCACGCAGCGCCGTGCGAAGGGTCGGCCGTAATGCGTCCAACGCCGTCGCGCCCAACGCGAGCTGCGCTTCAATCGCCGGGCGCGCGGCGATTGCGCCATCGGTGAGTCTCGACAAACCAAGGGCTGTTCCCGTAAGCGTATTGCCGAGCAGCATGCCCAAAATCGGAATCGTGTAGCGAGGGTCGTACCAAGGATCGGGCCGAATCTGCGTGGTAAGGGCGAGCAGCGTAACCACGGTTCCCGAGAACATGACGGCGCCGGTTCCCAAGCCGTAGCCCCATGCGCCGGTAAACGGGCGGTCTTGGCGGGCGCGCACTTCGCGACCGGCCGCGATTGTCATCACCGCAGCGACCGCTACCGTCCACCAAGGTGAGACCACGGTAAACAGGCTTTCCAGAACCAGTCCGATCAGCGACAGCTGAACGACCATGCGAATGCCCGCCCAGATGATGCGTCGCTCGATACCGAGCTGAAAACGAAGCGACACAACCGCGTTGGCCAAAAGCAGTACTGCCGCCAGTGCGAGGTCGTTCCAAGAAAGCGTGATGTAGCTCATGCGTCGGCCCCCTCGCGATCGGGTACGGAGGCGCCGGCTGCGTTAGACAGGGGAATGATTCGATCGCTTAGTCGGCGACGTTGATTCGCGTCATGACTAACCAGAACTAAGTGGGTGCCCGTTTGGGCCGCTTCGTTCAAAATACTTTCGATTTGCGTTTGGGCAGTGGAATCCAAATTCGAAGTTGGTTCGTCCAGGAGCAGGACCGGCGGGCACAACAGTAGAGCTCTGGCCAACGCCACCCGCTGCGCCTCTCCGCTCGAAAGCCGGTTCACGGGCCAGTCTATGGTTTCGGCCGACAATCCCATGCGTTCGAGCATTGCCACGGCCCGAAGCCGGTTTTCGCTAGGTGTCTCAGGGCCATCGGTTGTGCCACTGAAGGCTTCGAAATGGTCGCCCACCCGAGCACTCCAGAACGCCGACTCGCTGGACACGTACATAACCTGTCGGCGCCATTGGGGACCGGTCAATGCGGATCGCGAAACTCCGTCCAGCCGAACGTCACCGGTGCTCGGGTCGAGGTCGGCCATTGCACGAAGAAGCGTGGTCTTTCCGCAGCCCGACGGGCCGTCGATAGCGACCCGCTCTCCGCGTTCCACCGAGAACGAAAAATCGCGAATCACCAATCGAGAAAGTGCAATAGTTTCCAGCACGCGTCGAATGTAGCGCGATCTTAGATGAGCGGCGAAGGCTGGCCCCAAGTTTCGCGAACTTGTCTGCGGCTGCCTTGCCAATCCACCCGTCCCCTCCCATGGTGTCATCTCTTCGATGCCGCGTTTGCTTTATATTGGCCATGTTTGGCCCGAGCCGCGCTCGTCGGCTGCTGGTACGCGAACGCTTTCGCTCATGCGTGAATTCTCGCGGCGTGGTTGGCACGTGACGTTTTGCTGCGCCGCTGAGCCGGGGGAGCGCGCGGAAGGACTGGCCGAGGTCGCGACCGAAACTGCTTCAATTGTCCTGAACGATCCAAGTTTCGATGAGTTTGTCGCCGACGCTCGACCTGACGTCGTGGTCTTTGACCGCTTCATGACCGAGGAACAGTTCGGCTGGCGAGTCGAAACCGTGTGCCCGTCGGCGCTTCGCGTATTGGATACCATCGACCTGCATTGTTTACGTCGTGCTCGCCAAGCGGCTGCCGGTGGTCGGGCGGAGGGCAGTGACGGGTTACGCAGTAGCGATATCGCGAAGCGGGAAATTGCGGCGATTCTCAGGTCCGATCTCTCTTTGATGATCTCACGCTATGAGATGGACCTCCTGCGGAACGAGTTCTCGATCGATTCCGACCTTCTGTACTACGTTCCGTTCTTCGGTGTCCCTGCACGTCCTGACGTCGTGGCGCGCTCATTTGAAGAGAGGCTTGATTTCGCGACGATCGGGAATTTCCTGCATCCGCCCAATGCCGACTCTTTTGAATGGCTTCGCGATGAAATCTGGCCACTGATTCGTGAACGCCTTCCCAACGCTGAACTGCAAGTTTACGGAGCCTACATGCCGCAACGAGCGTTAGCGTGCGACAATCCGGCGTCGGGTTTTCGGGTGCGTGGTTGGGCGCCCGATGCAGTATCTGCCTTGAGTCAGTCGCGTGTGTGCTTGGCCCCACTTCGATTCGGCGCAGGCTTGAAGGGCAAAATCATAGACGCGATGGCAGCAGGTACGCCGGTCGTAACCACAGCGATTGGTGCTGAGGGAATGGGTGCCAGTGGCGGTGTAGGTCCAGAGCAGCTTTGGTGTGGTGTCGTCGCCGAGGATTCGCGTTCGCTTGCCGAAGCGGCGGTGGAACTCCATGAGAATCGCGCGATGTGGCTTGAATGCCAAAGGGCTGGCTTAGACATCCTCGCGGAGGAGTTCGACGCAGAGAAGCTGGGCTCCCCGCTCGTGCGTCGAGTCCAGGAGTGCCTGTTGTCGATCGAGCAACGTCGCGAGAAAAACTTCACCGGGGCAATTCTACGGCACCATCACCACCGGGCCACCGAGTACATGGCGCGTTGGATTCAGGCGAAAAACGCGAAACCGGATCACTAAGCGGGCGTGGCTCGCTAATCGCCTCGGCCCCGCGTGCTTTCTAAATGCAGCGTTGTTGGACGGGGAAGCTTAGGCGCCGCTACCGCTGGCAGCACACCGCTAGCACCACTTGGGTGGGTTTAGCGCTACACCCCGGGGCCACCTATACAGGTGTAATGATGATTATCCCGCCGTCGTGCGCGGCCACCGATGTCACGCTTTTTAGTTTGCCGATTTCGACCTACGGACTGATCGCCGAGATCGTCTTGGTCGAAAAGGGCGTTCCCTTCGAGCTGGTTGATGTCGAACCGTCGTCAGCCGAGCATCGCGAACGCCACCCGTTTGGCAAGGTTCCCGTCTTGGAGCATCGCCGTGGGGGCTCAACCTTCAGGATTTTTGAGAGCCTCGCCGTTGCCCGCTACGTCGACGAAGCGTTTGATGGCCCTGCGCTACAGCCCGGCGATGTTTTGGCCCGTGCCACGATGATGCAGTGGGTCCAATCGGTGAATGCCTATCTGTTCCCAACGATCACCGTGGGGATTTCCAAGCCCCGCCTGTTTCCGGGGCCCGAGCCGATCGACGAAGATTCGATTGCGACCGCAGTCGTCAACGCGGGCCAGCAGTTGGATCTCGTGGAAACTGCCCTGACTGCGAGCCCGTGGCTTGCCGGTGACGAGCTGACGTTGGCTGACATATTTCTGTTTCCGGTCCTGGGTGCCGTGTCTCTTACGCCCGAAGGAGGCCCGCTTTTGGCCACACGGCCGAAGTGCGTGGCGTGGTTTGAATCAATGCAGGAGCGCGAAAGCGTTCGTACTACCGGCGGGGCTGCGCGTTCGTAATTCGGTGGTATCGCACCTTTGAAGGTTCGCGGTGGGTCACTGACGAACTCTATTTACAACCCCGCCTTCTCCCAACGTTGGTCCCCGCGATTGAGAAAGCTGATACGCATCCGGGTTAACAATGTGTGATTTGCGCAGCCGGAGCGTTGCGAAAATGCACGTTGCGTTTTTCGCACGGGTCTAGCCTGGCCCTGGCCCTAATGGCG
>JBLFWR010000171.1:0-6749 GCA_047611725.1 Binatia bacterium
CTGCGTCTGCAGCTGTTACAGACCCACTACCGCAGCCCGTTGGATTTCACAGCGGAAGGGATAGCCGAGTCCACGCGCGCTCTGGTGCGTGTCTACGAGGGGCTGTTGCGCGCACGCGACGCCGGCCTCACTGATCCGGCCTTTGGCGGGCAATCTCCTGAGGCAGCCGGTGTGCTGGCGGCGATGGACGACGACTTCAATACGCCGCGCACCTTGGCATTGGCATTTGAGGCGCTGAGGGAACTGAACCGTGCGCTGGATGCGGGCGACACGGTTGCGGGCAGCACGGTTTCGGCCACCAAGGCTTACGGGATCATCGTTGCTGCGGGGGCGCCGTTAGGTGTTTTCCAGCAGGATCCGGCCGTGTTTTTGGACATCCAGCGGGAGCGCGGGGCCGGAAAGTCTGCGCTTTCCTCAGAGCAGATCGAGGCCTTGATCGTGGGCCGAGCCGAGGCCCGCAAGAGCCGAGATTTCGCCCGGGCTGACGAGATTCGCGATGAACTCGCCGCCGCCGGCGTGGTTCTGGAAGACAGTGCCGGCGGCACAACCTGGAAGATCGAGAGTTAAAGAAATTGAGCCATGTTGTGGTCCCGCGCTCGCGGTTGGGCATGACATGGCGTAATGGTACAAATTGTGTGGCCATTACGGCCAAAGTTTAAGGAGGTAGACAGACCCATGTCGAGAACGCTTACCTGCGCATTGATCGCCGGTTTTATGATTGTTGGTGCGGCCGCTTGCACCAAATCCGAAGAGCCTGCCGCGCCGGCCGCATCCGCGCCTGCGGCTGTCGAAGAGAAGGCAGCCGCAGCACCAGCTGAAGCTGCGCCTGCTGCTGAGGCTCCGGCCGCAGCGGCTCCGCCAATGGACGCGGCTCCCACCGAGCCGGCTCCCCAGGGCGATAACCCAGAAACCTGAGTTGTTTCGTTTGCGGCTGGCGTCGGCATTGACCGGCGGTCCGCAACGACGGCGACCCCAGCTCGATTATTCGGGCCAGTGGTTGCCAAAATCAGGTCAAATGACAGGGCACGAAACTCGATCCGGGTTTCGTGCCCTTCGTTTATTGTGGGGATCCCGTCCAGCCCCGCTGTTACTGGGGGCTTGCGTCGGTGGCTTTTTCGGAAGTCGCACGCGCGCCGGTTGCAGCAAGACCGCACACCGTTAGGCTCAGCGAGTGCCAGCTATCCTTCATGCCGATATGGATGCGTTCTTCGCATCCGTCGAGCAGCGTGACGACCCTTCGTTGGCGGGACGCCCGGTGGTTGTCGGAGGTAGTGGGCGCCGTGGAGTGATTGCGGCAGCTTCCTATGAGGCGCGCCGGTTTGGTGTTCGCTCGGCGATGCCCTCATCGCGCGCCCGTCGACTTTGTCCCGATTTGATTTTCGCTCCCGCCCGCATGGCTCGCTACGCCGAAGTCGCGGCCCAGTTGCGCGAGATCTTCTATCGCACGACCCCCGTTGTTGAACCCTTGTCGTTAGACGAAGCGTATCTTGACGTTAGTGGTTCTCTTCGACTCTTCGGAGGTATGCGTGCGATCGCGGAGAAGGTTCGGACCGAAGTTCGTGCCGAACTAAACTTGCCGATCTCCGTGGGCGGTGGCCCCGGAAAACTGATCGCCAAAATCGCCTCGAAGCACTCCAAGCCCGATGGACTTCTCCTCATTGAAGAACACGAGGCTATTGCCTTTCTGCATCCGCTGCCCATCCGCGAAATCTGGGGGGTAGGACCCGCGACCGAAGAAAGACTCCTGAAGCTTGGCATCACAACGATCGGGCAGTTGGCAGTTGCGGATCCCGAGATGCTGCGTCGTCGGCTAGGTACTTGGGGGCCGCTGCTTCACGGTTTCGCGTGTGGCGAAGATTTGCGCACTGTCGAGTGTGATCGTGGTCGGCGTTCCTACGGCGAAGAAAACACGTTTCCTTACGACGCCACCGACGACGAACTGATCGAGGCTAACATTCAAGCCCACGCAGAAACTGTGGCCCGTCGTTTAAGGCGCGATGGTCGCCAAGCGTCCACGGTAACGCTGAAATTTCGGCCGTCAGGGCCTGGTGCGGACTTTCGCCTGATTACACGCTCGCGGACCTTGGCAACGCCGTTGGATGACGGCGCGCGCATCACAGCGGTGGCTTGCCAACTTTGGCGCGCGGAAAGCCAACGGCCGCCACTTCGTTTGGTTGGGGTTCAATTGAGCGGACTCGATGGTCCCCGCCCGGTTCAGTTAGGACTCTTCGATTCACCTGAAGATACCGAGCGTGATGACGCTTTAAACAAGGCCCTGGATGATATTGTCGGGCGATTCGGTGGCAAAGCCATTCGCCGTGGAGCGAGCTGATGAGTCGGGCGCCAAGGTTGCTTGGCTTTTTTCTGGCTTTGGTTGGCTCGGCCGCCGCTTTCGCTTGTAGCAACCCAACGACCGACGCGGCTGGCGATAGCTTTAGCGAAACCTTGGCCTTGGCCGCAGCAACGATTGCGCGTGCGGTGTCGGCCGAAAGCTCCAGCTACGTAGACGCTGCCTATTTGTATGCCAGTGCGTTGGAACAATTGGGTGACGCGCCCCCGGATCGGCAGGTCGGGCCTTTTACGGTTGCCCAACTTCGTGTTCACGCCGACTCAATGCGTGACCGCGCCGCGGCGGAACGAAGTATGGATTCCTGTGCGAGTTGGGTGATTCTGCGCATTCCGCAACCAAGCGCGCGAGTCAGGCTTGGTGCAGAGCTGTCCGCGGCACTTTCCAACATCGATCGTTCTGAAGAGGCCAACGAACTGCTTGTCCGCGCGCGACAAGACTTGAGCGCAATTGGCGATGACTATGATCGGGCCATGGCGCGGTCATTGTTGGTGCCGGCCTGGCAGCGTGCCGGCGTCTCGAAAGAATCCTTGTCCGAGTTGGGTGCGATTGGTGACAAGGATCCTTTGGCTCGCGTCTTGGCCTTACTTGGCCGCGGACAAGCGCTTCGCAACACAGGCGCGAATGAGGAAGCTGACGCCTCGCTAGGCGAAGCTCACGATGTCGTTCAGTCGATGGATCGAACCAAGCGAGACTACGCGTGGGCTCTCGGGGAACTGGCCGCTGGTTACGCCGGTGTTGATCGAAGTGTTGAAACACGGCGGGTACTTGGCGAGTTGGCCGGAGCAAGGGAGCGGATTCGAGCGTTGGTGTTAGTAGCCGATGCATACACGCGAAACGGAAACGGCGGGGCTGCAGACTATTGGCTCGCAGAGGCGCTTCAGGAAACCACCAAGACACGGAGCTCTTATGAGCTTGCCACAGGGTTGGCCGAAACCGCTGGTGGTTTTGCGCGCCGAGGCGATGGTGAAAGGGCACAGACTCTGCTTGGCCAAGCGTTAGAGGTCGCGCGAAAATTGGATGTGTTGGGGAGTGAACGGGCAGGGGCCTTATCGAAGATCGCGCGCAAGTACGCCTCGATGGGCGACAGCAAGTCCGCGTTGATGATTGCCGATGTGCTTTTGTCCGACGGCAGTAGCGACCAGGCATGGGCTCGAGCCGGGGTCGCGTTAGCGCTTGCCGAACGAGGTGATTTTGACTCCGCCATCCCGGTCGTGTTCGCCATCGCCAAACGCGATGTGCGAAGGGTCACGCTGGCGGGAGTTTTGGTCTCTCACGTCTCCGCCTCAGGTTTGGCGTCGCCGGCCGATGCCTTTGTTTTGCATCGAATTCTCGAAGAGTTCGGCTGAACCTGGCCTCGAAGCGACGCATAGCACCGCTCTCGATTGCGAAGTGCGCCGGGGCCGCATAGCTTTCGCTTTCGTTGTGCGCTCGTAGCTCAGCTGGATAGAGCACCGGGCTTCGAACCCGTAGGTCGCAAGTTCGAATCTTGCCGGGCGCACCAACCTTCCCCTGAAAAGTTAATGACTTGTGGCGGCAGCATTATTGGCACAGCTGCGCTCTCGGTGCCGGTGTCACTATTGGTGTCACTATTGGTGTCACCGGAAGCACTATCCAGGCGTCTTACGGCATCGGTTCGATGTCCTGGTGCGAGGTGAGCGTATCGCATGGTCATTTCAATGGTCTTGCGCCCCATGAGTTCCTTGACGGTGAGAAGGTCCACTCCGGCCATGACTAAGCGGCTAGCGAAGGTGTGCAGCGGAGGGTCGGTCTGAGTAGTCAGATCTGGAGGACAGGAATCATAAGCGGTGTCGCCAAAGTATCGCTTCTCAAACCATGTCCGCTAACGGCCATTCCGCTAACTAGACTCGCTCTGACGACGTTCTTCTCGACCCGTCTCAGGCTAAGGGCTCACTTTAGCCTATGGCCCGGGCGGAAGAACTTACATCGTTTAGGGCGCCGCGCTTCGTTACACCATTGATGTCATAGAATCGCGTATGCGAGGTTGGTACCGTCGAATTCTCTTGACAGTCTTTTTGGCGTCGTTGTTTCGCATGTACCGTGCGATCGTCGATGGTCGCGAAACTTTTGACCTGAAATGTTCAGTCGGTCACCAGCGGCTGTGTCGCGTGTTTCTTGAGCGTGTCTACGCTCGGGCCTAGGCTCGGTGAAAAAGCCCACCCCAAAACCCATGTTACGATCGCTGCATGAATAACTCACTGCAGCCTCTATCCAGTCTTTCCGAACTCTCGGAACAAAAATTACTCGATCACTTCGCGCGCGTGGTCGCGGCCGGGCGCCACAACACCGTTAGATTGTTAGTCGCGATGAATGAAATCGACGAGCGCAAACTTTGGGCGAAACATGCTTGTTCGTCGATGTTCGCGTTCTGCATGCAGCGCTACCACATGTCCGAAGGAATGACTGCGAAGCGAATTTGGGCGGCGCGTATCGGCCGTCGATTTCCTGTCGTGTTGGGAATGATTGAGCGTGGGGAGCTGCACCTGACAGCGGTGCATTTACTTGGCAAGCATCTGACCGAGGCCAACCACCGCGAGGTTCTTTTCTGTGCGCGGCACAAGAGTACGCGGGAGATCGAATGTTTGATCGCCCGGATTGCGCCGCAGCCTGATGTCCCTTCCCGGGTTCGAGCTTTGCCTATTGTGAACTGCGACCGCCCGAGGACGTCGGCCAACAGTGCGCCCCAAGTCGAGTCGCCAACGACAACTCACCTCGGAGAAGTGACGCAAGCCGTGCTAAATTCCGATTCGCGGAGTCTATCGTTGGCCGGGGCTGGCACGCGGGCGACGGCGGCTCGTGGTCGGGTCACCCCGTTAGCCCCGCGTCGCTACAAAGTTGAAATTACCGTCGATCAGCAAACCCACGATAAACTTCGGACGCTTGAAGATCTTTTGAGTCACCAAACCGCAGCCGACCCGGCCGCCATCATCAGTCGCGCCATCGATTTGCTTCTCGCCGAGACCTTGAAGAAGAAGGCGGCATTGACCGATGGGCCGCGAACGCCGCGACAGCCTGAAACACCTGAAAAACCTAGAGCTGCCACCACGAAAGCCCCCCGCCCCCGAGCCATCCCGGCAGCTCTACGCCGCGCGGTTTGGCTGCGCGATGTCGGGCGTTGCCGATTCGAGGACGACAATGGGCATCGGTGTCGCGCCACACGCAACCTGGAGTACCATCATGAAATTCCGTTTGCCCACGGCGGGCTGCACGAACTCGACAACATAGAGCTACGCTGCCACGGGCATAACCAATATCAGGCCGATCTTGATTTCGGCCGAAGCTTTATGCGAGCCAAACGCGGGCGCAGTTGCCAACAGTCGGCGCAGACTGTTGATCGCCGGTAGGCCCTCCAAGCGTCAGGGTAGCTACTGCCTCCCCATCACCACCGACGGGCGCATTCGCTATCGACTGCGCCACGCATGGCGAGATGGAACCACGCAGATCATTCTCGAGCCGCGCGTATTGATGGCGCGGTTGGCGGCATTCGTGCCGCCGCCGCGGCAACACCAAGTGCGCTATCACGGAATTCTCGCGCCCAACGCCGCTTGGCGTGATTGTGTTGTAGCGAATGGCGAACAGAAGAGTACGGGGGCTCGCTGCAGGGCCAGCGCTGCGCGTCCGAGTCGGAGGGCAGGGCGCCATCGAGCATGGGCCGAGTTCCTGCGGCGCGTGTTCGATGTTCTTCAATGCCCGCGCTGTGGCGGGCGGTCGTTGTCGCTCTTCGTAGCGGATTCCTGCTCAAGCTTGCCCCCCCCCCCCTCAACACTCGACGTCCACTGCAGTGAACAATTCTTGCGCAATCCAAACGCGCCATCGCACATCCTCGCCCAATTTCACGTCCGCGCATCGCTGCAACCTTGTTTCAGTTGCGCCATCCGGCCAGCATCGTCCGAGCGGGCCGATGAACGAACGAACTGCATCGAGTTTGGTGACGTAATTTGCGTTATCGGACGCTGGGGCTGACGCGGCAGGGTGTTAAACTACCTATCCGCACAGGCCGTGAATCACGTTGCCGCAAGCCGCAAGCCGCAAGCCGCAAGCCGCAAGGGCAGGTGGTTTTTGGGCCTATCACTACTAAACAGGAGTTTCTCAGAATATGAACACCCAAATGAAAGTTATCGCGACGGCGCTTGCCGCCTTCTTTCTCACCGCAACGGCGGCACAAGCTGCCGACCCGGTGGTGAAATGCGAATCGGGCAAGCTGAAAGAATCGAGCAAGTACGCTGCGTGCCGTCTGAAGGCGGATGCCAAAGCGGTGAAGAAGGGAGAAGTCGCCGACTACGAGAAGTGCGAAGCGAAGTTTGGGGTGAAGTGGGCGAAGCTTGAAGCGAAAGCTGGATCTATGGTGTGCCCGAGCGAAGGCGACCAGGTAAGCATGGAC
>JBLFWR010000172.1:0-6746 GCA_047611725.1 Binatia bacterium
ACGCTGGAGCCGAGCTCGGCTGCCTTGGGAACCGTTGTTCATGCCTGGCTCGATCGAATTGCACGCCAAGGCCTGGCCGCCTGGGGGCCTGAGCGAATGGCGAACTCTACCCTGCGCTTGCGGCGTGATCTCGCAGCCGCCGGGATGGATCCGAGAAGACTCGACGCTGGCGTTGAACGCGCCCAGTCGATGTTGGAGTCGGTTTTAGAAGACGAGGACGGCCGCCGAATTCTCGGTGCCAGCCTGGAGGCTCGCTCAGAGTGGCCCTTGGTTGTGCTCAGCGAAGGTCGCGTGGTGCGTAGCACAATCGACCGCTGCTTTGTGGAGGACGGGGTACGGTGGGTCGTTGACTACAAAACTGCGCGTCCCCCCCAAGCAGAACCCCAAGCCGGCTCGGATTCTTCGGTCTTCGATCAGTGGCTGGTCGCCGAGTGCGAATCTCACCGCCCGCAGCTTGGCGCTTACAAGGAAGCGGTTATCGCCGCTGGCGAAACACTTCCTGGGCTCACCCGCGGGCTCCCGGTTCGAACCGCATTGTACTATCCGGCCCTGCCGATCGGAGGCCGTTGGTTCGAGATCGACACGTGAGGCGTGTTGCTTGGTGTACGGCGCTCGGCTAACCACGGCGTTTGTGTTGATCTGCGGCTCTACTGCGTAGTGAACGGCGCGACTTTACGTCGGTTTTGTCGCGACCGCTGATCGGTTGCAGACATGCAGAGAGCAGGAGGCTTTGGTTAGTGAGCGATTCGCCGGTCCAGTACAGCTTTGAAGATGGTGTTGCACGGATCGATCTCGATGATGGCAAAGCCAATGCCTTTTCCCATCTATTGATCGATGCGGTCGATGCCTGCCTAGATCGCGCGTTGACCGACAAAGCGGGCGCGGTCGTGATGGTGGGTCGCCCCGGTAAGTTTTCTGCGGGATTCGATTTGAAGGCGATGATGGACTCGGCCGCCGCGCGCCGTGCTCTGGTCGAACGCGGAGCTCAGCTGATGCTCCGTGTTTACGACTTTCCCAGGCCGATTGTTTTGGCTGTGACCGGCCATGCGCTTGCCGCTGGCGCCGTATTGCTGACGGCGGCCGATATTCGAATTGCCGCCGATGTCGACGCCAAAATCGGATTGAACGAGGTCGCAATCGGCATGTCGTTGCCGATTTTCGCCATGGAGCTTGCGCGTGCCCGGCTTTCAAAGCGCCATCTGCTCGATGCCACCTGTCATGCACGTATTTACTCGCCGAAAAGTGCGGTTGATGCCGGGTATATTGACGAAGTTGTTGCCCCCGATGCCTTAGTCGAAACGGCGATGGAGCGCGCTCGCGCGCTGGCGGCCCTGGCTGATCCGGGTTATCGCGCCACCAAACGTCTGCTTCGCGGCCCCACCTTGACGTTGATTCGCGAGACGCTAGTCGCCGACATGGACAAGATCGGGGAGGCCGGCTGAGCCTTCGAAGTGCGTTCTCGGACCATTGACAATTTTGATTTAGCTCCCGGGCTTCTGCTCGCACGCAAGTACGTGGTGGGACATCGTTTGGGTAAGGGTTGGGAAGGCGAGGTCTACCACGTCACCGAAAAGGCGACGGGGGTAGAGCGCGCTGCCAAGGTCTTCTTCCCGCACCGCAATCCGGGCAACAGGGCGTTGAACTTCTATGCGAAGAAGCTCGATCGTTTGCGCGATTGCGGCATTGTCATTCAGTACCATAACCAAGAAACCTTTCGACATAGTGGCGCCGAGATTACCTTCCTGGTCAGTGACTATGTTGAAGGTGAGCTGCTAACTGATTTTCTGAAACGTCAGCGCGGCCGTCGCCTTCATTGGTTCGAAGCTCTGCATCTTCTTTCAGCGTTGGCCGATGGTGTTGCCGAAATTCATGACACCGGCGAGTACCACGGCGACCTCCACTCAGACAACGTGATCGTGCAGCAGCGCGGTCTCGGATTCGATGTGAAGCTGATCGACATGTTTCAATGGGGAAGGTCGAACGCGACTCATCGCCGTGATGACGTCGTCGACTTGGCACGGCTTCTCTACGACGCGATTGGTGGATTACGTCACTACTCGAAACAGCCGCCAGCAATCAAAGAAATTTGTTGCGGGCTTAAAACTTCGTTGATCCATCGTAAGTTCCGCAACGCTGGCGCGTTAAGAGACCATTTAGATCGGTTGAGTTGGGAGTAGCGCGGGCACTGCCCACAGGTAACGACGCAAGGCTACTTGACAGTCGTCGTTTTGTCTGAATTCTAGCTGCTGAAGGTGAATCCCCTAAGTGCGACCAAAATCTCTAGCACACACAATACGAAAATTGACAGTGGATTCGATTGACTGCTTTACGTACAAGCACGACAAACTAGCGTGCGCCCGCTTTCGATTCGGTCTTAGCCCACACCCCAGGAGTTTCCATGCAACGTTTGCTTCCATTCGCCATTGTCTCTTTGTTGCTCGTCACGCTTCCCTCCACCGCAATGGCGTCGCTTGGCGATTGCGGCCAGCCGGCAAGCACCGGGGACAAGATCCGTTCCAGTGACGCGTTAGCAGTTCTTAAATCGGCGGTTGGCATCCAACCCTGCGGCCTCTGTGTTTGTGACGTTGATGGCTCGGGAGCGGTCCGCGCCTCGGACGCACTGGCGACGCTGAAGTTTGCGGTCGGGGTCGAAGGCGTTAACTTGACGTGTGACGTTTGCTCGGGCGATGGAGTTACCGGTCGTGTACTGGGCCTGAATGGGACTCTCGATGACGCTATTGCAGCTCGCGGCGTCAATGCCGGAGTGCCGTTCGAAGGATTTACTCCGGTAGCCGGAGCGCTGGTCGAACTTCACCGCATCGACGCCATTGGCAACAGCCTGGAGCTGTTGGACCTTGAGGAGACCGACGAAAGCGGGACGTTCTCGTTTCGAGCGTCGACCGGGCTGGGAACAGACTTGCAGCTGCGGGCCTTCAATAGCGGCGGTGGACGCGTTCTTTCTGCGTTGGCGACCGCTGAAGAGACGGACATTGATCCCGCCAGCGAGTTCGTTCTAGCGGTTGTGCTTGGGAAGGCTCCATTGGGGGCTTCCGGTGTCGCTACTAGCGTGCCCAGGGGCGTAGGTGGAATTGGGCTCACCGACTTTACGGCAGGCGAGTACAACGGTTGTGTTGGTCAGGCACGCGCCGTGACTCCTGAAAACGCACCCCCCGACGCTCGCTCTTTTGTTGATTTGATCTCCGCAGCCACTGGCGGGCTTCTCGCCAGTCAAATCACCGCGTTCGCCGATAGCCCGGACCTGACCGACATCTTGAACGGCACCTACTGGGCGATTAGCAGCGACGTCTTTTTCGAAGCGAACTTTACGCCAGGAACGATCGACGTAAATCCCGACCTGAACCAACGCTGTATCTTTGTCGGTGGCGGCATCGACAGGGTGATTTTCGACGGTGTTGGCGGAATGGGATTTGGTGGGTGCGAGTTTTCGTCGTTTGGGATGTGCGAAACTAGCGGGACCCAGCGTTTCTCGGGCATGACCGATGTGAAGATCAACGCCACGGTCGATGTCTTTCGTGATGACGAGGTCTGTGAGGTCGAAACCGGCGGAACCTACGACTTGGCGGGTGACGGAACGGTCGTAATTGTTGCTCCGGAGGGCGATGTGCTGCCGACCATTGCCACGCCGGATGGATCGTATCTAGCGGTTTCGATCATCGAGAATGATGACGGTTTTGCGCGGGGGCAGGCGATCGCTTTTCCTCAGGCTACCTCAGCAAGTAACGCCATCTTTGACGGTGAGTATCATCTTATCGACACAGAAGAATTTGTCTTTCGAGGGGAGCAAGAGAACTTGGTCCTGCGCGGAGTTGGATTCTTCGCCGGACTGGGTGGGGCAGTTTCCGATGGTGATGGTGGCGTGACGATCGACTTCGGTGCTGGAGCTGACATCGTTCTCACCGAAGCGGCGCCTCCTGCTGAGAATCCTCCGGGTGACCCGAGTGTGACGCTTGGTGTTGAAGCGACCGACGAAGAAGGGCCAGAGGATTTCTCTTACCAAATTGACACCGATGGCGCGTTTACATTGACGGCGCCGGGCGAGTCGGCCACCGGCGCGATCTCACCCGACGGTACGCTTGTCGCGTTTAACTCCACGTTCGCAGATGAATCCGATTCCGGCGTGGCCACTCAGTACCTAGTGAAGAAGGCGGTTTCCATGTCGACTTCTGGCTTGGCTGGTACGTATCAAATGGTTGGCCAGCTCATTGATGTTGAAGCAGAGTTCACCCCGGGGAGCTTCGACGGCCCGGTCGACGTCAACTTTCGAGCGGTGTGCCAATCGGCCGTTTTGGGGAGTGTGGATCTGGGCCTGGACACCAACTTCGATATCCCTTCGTTTGTTGTTAACGAAGTTTGTCTCGATGAAGCTTCGTTTGTCGAAAACAGCACCAACCAACCGGCCGGCCGGATCTTCGACGCTAACGTTAGTTTCTTCACAGTTACGGAGAATGACGACAGTTTGGCTGGCTCCTGGAACGTGACCCCGGACGGGAAATTGACGCTGAATGTTGAAGGCATTGAGCTGTCTGGCGCTGCATCCCCCGACGGATCGTTCTTCATCCTTCAGGGAGTCACGTCAGAAGCCGGCACCGACGCAACCCGAGTGGTTATGATCGGAATTCGGCAGGCGGAATAGAGCTAGGGATTCGACTGTGAGGGGATTCGCACAGCCCGAGGAGGGGTCATGAGAGAAAGTCATGAGCACAGGAGCCATGAGCGATCTGAGTTTGGAAGCGCGAATACGGCGACTCGAAGACATTGAGTCTATCAAGCAGCTCAAGGCTCGCTACGCCGCTGCGTGCGACGATGACTACAACGCCAACGCGCTCGCGAAGTTGTTCACGGAAGATGCGATTTGGGATGGCGGTCCGATGGGTTGTCACAAGGGGCAGGACGCGATTCGGCAGTTTTTCTCTGTTTCGGATCAGGTAGTGCCGTTTGCGATTCATCATGTGACGAATCCAATCATCGAAATTACTGTCGATCGCGCGACCGGCCAGTGGGGTATCTGTGGCAACCGTGCACCTTTGCCGAGGGCGACCAGGCTCTGTGGATGGGCGCAACCTACAACGATGTGTATCGGCGTGGCCCCGAAGGCTGGCTGTTCGAGAACGTCGTTATCATGTTGAGAATGCTGTCTCCGTACGAGGCAGGCTGGGCGCGTACGCCTATGGTGTGGTTACCCGAATGAATGAGTCTAGCGAAACCACAGTTCATCGCTTCTACGAGTTGTTTCGTGCCGGAAAAATGGAAGAGGCCGCGAAGCAATGTATCGGAGAGGGGTTCGAGTTGGTCAACCCGCTCCCGTCGCCGATACCCTTTGGGGGCCGCTTCGAGGGTGTCGCAGGTTTTTTGCAATACGCCAGCGGGCTCGCGAGTGAAATTGAAATTTTGGTTTTTTCGATCGACGAACTCATCAGCGAAGATGAGTTCGTTGTCGCCGTCGGTCGGGAGCGCAGCCGGGTGATCGCAACCGGCGCGGAGTACGAAATGGAATGGGTTCACATTTTTCGTGTCGTCCAGGATCGGGTCGTGTCAATTCGCGAGTACAACGATACTGCAGCCATGCGAGACGCGTACAAGCCGCAATCGTAGTGTTCGGCTGGGAAGCTGCGGGACATAGCGCCCGCAGCGTTTAGAGCGTCGATCGCCTACAGGCTATTTCGAGCCACCCTGCACACGGCACTCACCTACGATTTGATCGAAACGTGTCGGAAAGGCCCGGCGGTGGATCGGAGAAATCTCCAGCTCTCTATTCTTGGCGAATGCTCCAGCAACCTTCCGTTCCCAAGCCCCGAGACGATCCCACACACAGTCGCATAGGATGTCGGTCTCTGTTCTCGACAACTCCGGAGCGTCTGCGGGATGTAGGGGCGGCATGCGTTGCTCGCACTGTACATTCGATTGGTCGTCGGACGAGAGCGCGCCGATGGTCGTACGTTGGGTGCCTGTACAACCCACAGCCGATGCGAACACGAAGAGCAAGGCGAGGTGAGCCCAGCGACTGACCTCGTTTCTCGATCGGCGTTGGGCCTTTAAGTAGCTGCTGTTCGGCGGCGGACGGTTGGTTATCGAAGTGTTGCTCATGAAGTCCTCGTAGAATCTGTTGTCTGTGTGCGAGCAACGCCGATCGTGTTGGAGCGTTGGCGTTCGAACCAGCCGGGACAGCCTAATTCGCCAACGATTCTTTCGGCACATACCGCCCGTCTAACGGCCCATCGAACAGGTCGGCGACTCCTGGGTGCCGACATGGCTCGCCGGTGTCGTCCGGAACCAGGTTCTGCTCGGAGACATAGGCGATGTAGGTCATCTCGTCGTTCTCGGCGAGCACGTGGTAGTACGGTTGATCTTTGGCTGGCCGAACTTCTTCAGGAATGGATAGCCACCACTCTTCGGTGTTGTTGAAGGTATGGTCTACGTCGAAAATGACGCCACGGAATGGAAAGAGTCGGTGGTGGACGATCTCTCCGATGGCGAATTTGGCGCAGCGGCTTTCCATAGGGCGAACATCGCGGGAACAGGCTGCGAGTTGAAGCTCGGGATGTGTCGGAGGCTCGGCGTTGGTCGGCGTGTTGGTCGGCGTGTTGGTCAGCGTGAAGGTCGTTGCAGGAAGGGGAACGCCGCGCCGATGTATTGGCGCGGGAATTTGTCGCGAAGCCGCCAGATTCCCGCATCGATGACGAAATGCGCCATCGTGAGCCCGAGTCCGAAGCCGTACAGGGGCATCA
>JBLFWR010000173.1:0-6740 GCA_047611725.1 Binatia bacterium
TCAACCCGCACTGAAACGCGGTAGTTGTGCCCGTGAAGCTTCTCACGAAAGCCCTGGTACGCAATGAAGTGGGCCGCATTAAATTTGAAGTTGTCTTTGCTGACGAAGACTTGGTAATGCCCTTTCAAGTTAGAGTTCCCCTGCGTCGAAGCTTTGGCACCCCGTCGCATACGCTACCGTCCGCCGTCCGCCGTCAGGCGTCAGGCGACATGGGCCATAAGTTCGACCCCGCTGCGACGGCCGAGCACGAAGTCCGAGAAGATTTTGTCAACCGCGTCGATCCCGACAGAACTGCCGATCGCACGACGCGCAGCACCTCCACCGGGCATCCCCTTGACCAGGCGGCACGCCAAACCGCGATAGCGCCCACG
This sequence comes from Binatia bacterium, assembly GCA_047611725.1. Classification (GTDB taxonomy): domain Bacteria; phylum Desulfobacterota; class Binatia; order UBA1149; family CAITLU01; genus JBLFWR01. The sequence goes on from JBLFWR010000173.1 coordinate 372, forward strand.
GAAGGCCCGTTCAGGCTTGGTCTCTTCGAGTTCCCGGCGAAACAGAGCCAACGCCGCAACCTTGGAAGATCCATCGATGACTGGAGCGGTTCGCCCCCCGGCCAATTCTTCGATCTGGGCGAACACCCAAGGGTTATCAATAACTGCACGCCCAATCATGATCGCATCGGCGTAACCGCCCTCGAGTCGGGCCAACGCATCTTGCGGCGAAGTCACGTCGCCGCTGCCTGCAACAGGAATAGTGAGTGCGTTGCGAATCTGCCCTACCAAATCCCAGTCGGCCTCACCGGAGTACAACTGAACACGCGTGCGCCCATGACATGCCAGCATCGCGGCGCCTTCGCCTTCAACCATGCGCGCGATTTCCAACGCGTTCAGTCCTTCGTCATTCCAGCCGCTGCGGATCTTCACGGTGACCGGAATCGAAACCGCCCGTCGGATACCGGACAGGATCGCACGCAGTTGGTCGGGGGTGCGCATGAGCTGCGCCCCTCCGCCGCGACGTACGACCTTAGGCGCTGGGCAGCCACAGTTGATATCCACGATATCGGCCCCTGCCTGTTCAACCATGACCGCGGCCCGAATCATGCGGTCAACGTCGGCGCCAAAAATCTGAATCGAGATCGGCCGCTCCGCTTCCTTGAAACGAAGCATCGACAGGGTCTTCGCGTTGTCTCGGGTCATGCCTTCGGCTGCTACGAACTCGCTGACGAGCAGGCCTACGGATGGTCCACTCACGGTCCGGACCATGGTGCGAAACGCGCAGTCGGTCACCCCAGACATCGGAGAAAGGATGAGATTGGTACGCGTTTGGACCGACCCGATTTGCAGGCCTTGAAGACAGCCGGAAGTCATATCAAGAACTCGCGGGGAGCGAGAGGCAGGGAGTGTAACCCACCCGCCCTCGAAGGCTAGCTGCGCAGACCGCCGCGAGCTCCCGAACACCTTACGAACCCGGCATTTTGGGCTGACGGCGCTGGCGGAAGCGCTGGCGGAGGCCCTGCCTTCAAGGCCTCCGCCATGCTGTGAGCTAGCAGCGACTCGCGCACTGCTAGCACAAACTTCGCCGCGCTAGTCCACCTCTACGAGCGGCCCGCGGGCAACCGTCGGAAAGTAGGCTTTCCGAGTCACACCGTAAGGGCGTTCCTCATAGATGAACGCCTCTTCGACCCGGACCTCCAAAGCCTTGCAAATTTTGAGGGCCGTTCGCACGGTCGGAGTAATGCGCGCGTTCTTAACGCGGTTGATGTAGCTCTGGGCCAGGCCCGTGCGCCGGGACAATTCCATCTCTGTCCAGCCTTTGTCGAAAAGTATTTTTGAGAGTCGCGTTTTCATAGGTCACCTCGTTTTGAAACGTACCTATGCGACCTACAATTTTGCGCTGGCAACCGTCAACGCGCCTAACGATACAATCGACCGATACTCGCACTCAGAGTTCCACGATCACATATCCCAACAGCGGCATGGTCTGCCACGACCGATTCGCCGTGTGCATATTCCAAATTGAAACGCCCCGATGCGGAAGAACCACACCGGGGCGTTTATTACTCACCCAAGGGCAAGTTGTTTTGCAAAACTACGGGCCAGCCGGACAGCCCACTCCAGCCGTGTAGATCTTGCCCGTATCGTTAAAGCAGTAGATCTCGGCAATCGACTGTTGCACTGCTCGTCCCGGACCGGGCAAGCCAGCCGCACCGTTGATGCCCGCCGATCCCGACGGGGCCAGGCAGAACGTCGCAACGCCGATCGGATAGTCTGGATCGGGTGTCCCCTGCCCAGTAACCGTGGAGGGGAAGCAAGGGTTCGGAATTGACGAGGTGCAGTTGCCGGCCTGAGAACTAACCGCGCTGCAATCACCGTTCGTCGTACACGTCAGAATTCCGTTTCCGTTCGCGCGCGAGAAACCGTCGCAGAACGTAGCGTCCCTGTCCGAGCAGGCGCCGTCAGGGTTATTGCCACCACCCGGCACACAATTCGCGATATTGGCGCAGTTGTTTTGCGGAGTCGCCAATCCACCCAAGCAATCCTTGAATCCTTGGTCCACACATTCTTGGTTGGTGCTGCAAGGAATCGGAGTGTCGGTGTTACTCAGGTCGCGACAGACACGGCAATGACAATCCTGGCTGTTGAAGAATCCACCGCACGGCACCGCCGCCGTAATCGAAGGTGCCGTTCCCGTGGTCACAGCCAAGTTCACCTGGAGACCTTGACCCGTCGTGTTTGTGCCGACGCCGGGGAAGCAGTCCAGACTATGCCAACCGCCACCGTTGGCTGGGAAGGTGGTATTGAAAGCCTGTGCGTCACAGGTCTCACCGAGATTTTCGCCACCGGTGCCTTTGCAGGTGCCGCCGCGAACACCATCGTTCGGCGTCGGATCGAGGCCAGAACAGGTGCCAGCCGAACATTCAGAGTTCAGCGTGCACGCAACGCCGTCGTTGGGTCCGCCGTTACAAAGCAGGCCTTCGCAAGCGAAGTCACAGCTCTCGTCGGTCGAGCAGTCGATCGATCCGTCACCGCTACACTGGCCGCCGCAGTACGGACAAGGCGTGAAGCCGTTGGGACCGAGGTAAACAACGGCGCGCAAATTCGCCGTGATTTGGCCGGAACCGGTGTCGACGTTGGCTGTACCAGTAAGGTTATTAGCGAAACGGTTGACGACACAGGCCGCTACACCCGAAGAAGACAAGGGAAGCGGAGGACCGAAGAAGCAGTCACACGTCTCGCCGCCACACGCGGCGTCTGCAGCGAAGGGCTCGTTGCAAAGAACACGGTTGTCGTTCGAGCAGCGGCAGCTGTCGGTCGAGTTGTCGATGCCGGTGACCTGACAGACACCACAAGTCGGGCTCGGTCCCGGGCAGTTCAACAAGCCGCGAGTCAGAACCTCTTCATTGACGTCGGAGTCATGGGCGAAGCCGGTTCGTCCGGTGTCCAGGTCAGAAACCGTCGTGCACACTCCCAGCCCGGTGTCACAAGTGCGGGGCAGCCCACAATCGCCGTTGTTCCCGCAAGGAATAGTACTCACTCCGGCCAATACGGTCAGTGATCCGTTGGTCGGACAGTCCGCGTCAGCAACAGGCAAGGTACTGGTCGTGGTTGGTGCGGAGGTCGTTGTCGTAGAAGTCGACGTCGTGGTCGTCGTCGTGACTGGCGCACCTTCGAGCGACACGGCTGCGATCGCCAATGTCTGTGCGGCAGCCGTGGTTAGATCGCGAACACACGTCGCCGTTGCGAGCTGCGTAGTATCGCAGGAATCAAGCGCGGCGAGATTGGGGATGCCACAGCTGGAGTTCACCTTATCGAACGTTTTCGTGATCGACTTGGTCGCCTTCGCGCTCGGGAAGGTCGTCACCGTGCAGTTTTCGACAGTATCCACTCCGCCATTTTCCGCCTTGAACTGGCAGATCGTGACGTCCTTGATGATGTCGGCAGCCTGTTTGGACGAAAACTTACCGATGTCGGTGTGACACTTGATCTGATCCTTATCCAGGCCCACGGCGGAAGGCGCGCCTTGGACCGCAGTGTGAAGCTCTACCGCTGTATCGTCGATCAGGCAGGTCAAACAGGCCGAAACATCCGCAAACGAAGTAATGGCCCCCGAGCAGTTGTTGGGACCGGGGCCAGTCGGACAGTTCTCATAAAGAAGAGCTGTGGCTGTCTCACCGTCGCACTTGTCCTTAGTACCGCCGATAAGGTCCCCGAACTTACCCGCTGCCTTCGCGATCTTTCCTTTCGCGAGATCGACCTCAGCGATCGTCGAACAGGGGCCAGTACCCTTTTTGAGACGGTTTTTGTCGCACTTCGCGAATTCCTTGGTGACCGTCTTGGCGTACTTGGTGGCGTTTTTACCCACCTGGGCGCGACATTTGGCACCGGCGTTGTCGAACTGCGCCGATGCAGTGGCAGCCCCAACCGTGAGAAACACGGCGGCGAGCGAAACAGTCAAAAATGCGCGAAAGATTATTCTCATGATGCGTACGGCTCCTTTTCGGTCGAGAGACTGCGGGGAGGCCTATCCGGTTGGATTTCCCTCCATCCCCGCTAGACCAACCTACTTATGAATGGCGGTTTCTATCAAGACCTCTTTCTCGGGTCCATCGAACAAGCGTTCAGCCAAAGAGCGTCGGCAGCCCGAGGGCACGTTCGAAGACAGGCGCAGCAGTGATCGACGACGCGCCGCCTACCCGACGTCTGGCCTTGCTAGGGGTGCCTTGCCCGATCAACTGGGCCCATGCCAAAGCGGCTCTGGCCCAGATGAAGCCTCGCGAAACCTTGGAGCTACTGGTCGATGATCCGCGCGCCGAACAAGACATTCCGCGCGCGGCGGAGATGGAAGGATATTGCGTTGTCGCAGTGCGTCACGGGAACGATCAACTGCGGATCCTGATCGAAGTCTGACAACACCAGAGTTCAGTCACCGCACCTGCGCAGTTCACAAAATAAAAAGGGGCCCCCTTTTCGGGGAGCCCCTTCATAGAGATCACACAGGGGTGATCTCAGACCATTCCAACCAGAGCCCTACGGCATCCAGAGGATCTGAGCCTGGAGAACGTCCAGCGAATCGCTGAGACCGCTCGAGGAGAAATCGTCGTCGCCGAAGATGTCGTCGTCCGAACCGTCGTGACGGTACTCGGCACGAACCAACACGCCTTCGGTGATCTCGTAGCCAGCGGTGACACTGACAGTCCAGATCTCGTTCTCTAACTTGCTCGAGGAAGAAATGCCCGGCGTCTCGGAATCCAACCAGCTGGCACGCATACCGAAGACCCAAGGGCCATAGTGCAGGTCGCCGTAACCGGTGATGTGGAGTTCCTCACGAAGCGCAACACTCGAATCGAAGTTGGTGTTCGTGGAGGTATTCCCGTCGTCATCCGCGTCGAGGTATACGACCTCGAGAGCAAGATTGCAGTTGCCAATCACGCTCGCGACGATGCCGCTGATCTCGAACACGTCGGCGGCGTCAGCCTCTTCCGAGTAGATCGCCGCCAAGTTGACGTCGACATTACCGAAGTTGGCACCGAAGGCACCGAGGATGCCGTACTCGTCATCCACGTTGTTGGCGTTGAAATCTTGAACGTTGAAGCCGTTTACGACACCGAGCATGCCGGAGACGTTTCCGGTGCTTCCCGAAACGGCAAGACCGTCATGAGCGACCGGCTCTGAATTCCAGGCGCGCGAGCGACTGATCTGCGAGTTGCCCCAAGGCTCAAGCACTTCGTAGCCAATCGGCGTTCCGAAACGACCAGCGGTAACCGTGAGGCCCGACGCGTCGATCGACAAGAAGGCTTCCTGCAAGCCAACATCGCTGTCGCTTGAGTCCTCGAAACCGTCAGAATCACGCGCATCGCCAGCGTTGGCAGCGAGATCTCCGAAGTTCAGCTTTACGCCGTACGTGACCGGTCCACGCGTACCGTTGATACCGACCTGCACGAGATCGATGTTGAACGACTCATCCTGCTCGTAATTCGAGTAGGCCGCGTTGTTCTCGCTCCCGTTCCCCGGTTCCGTCGGGTCCGGATCGTTGACGTCAAAAGTGTACGAAGCAGCCGCACCCAAGGTGACGTTTACTTCGTCGTCAGCCTGAGCGTTCACCGCGAAACCCGCGACGAACGTGCAAGCTACTGCAAGTCCAATAATCTTTTTCATTGTTGTCTCTCCAATGACGGGATTGCTCTTTCCCGCCTGGTTTTACCGCTTGATGTCCATGCACCAAGACCCACATGGCCTTGATACCGTTGTGGCCTTTCGGCCGCCTCGAACCCGGAGCCCGTTACGACAGGGTTCGAAGAACTATCGGGCTGCGTAACTCGTAGAAGAAAGCCGCGCCCGAGCAAAATCTGTTGTCTCCGATCGTCTGCGTTCCGCAGAGCGACGATCCACCTCTCAACCTCACCCACACCGCCGTTGTCGCTGATGGCCAAAGACCCCGGGAGCACCAAATTGCGGTGCCGACCCCGAATCCGAGCATCAGCCTGCCCACCCGAGTGCCAGAAGTCAATACTGACAGACACGTCAGGATTAGCAGTGACGCAGTGCGGCACAAATATCGTGGTGTCAACCTAATCGACAGAGCTTCGAACGGCGCCGCCTAAGGGGACTGTCGCTTGCCCGAGGCGAGGATTGAAGCCACCCCGAGGCAAATACTTCCCAGGACCACCCCACCAGGCGCACTGGCCCAAGCGCCGCCCAAAAGAAGCATATGGCGCGGCTCAGCCATCTTGAACTCGGTGTGGTACAAGATGTTCCCCGGATACTTTTCTAGCCCCTTGAGGGCCCTAAAGTACACCTCGTCCGCGTTTGCCCCTTGCCAGGCGGTCCACGAACCAGCCAAACCGAGAACAATCAGCAGCGAGCCCAGAATTCGCATGTAAA
>JBLFWR010000174.1:0-6691 GCA_047611725.1 Binatia bacterium
GCACTTCATGCGGCGACACCGGGACTGAATGCCTTGTGCAAGACACATGCGACGGCTCAGGCGCGTGCTCGGACAACGGCTTCGTTGGGTCCGGGTCTTCCTGCGGCGACGTAGGGACCGAATGCCTAGTGCAAGACACATGCGACGGCTCAGGCGCATGCTCGGACAACGGCTTCGTTGGGTCCGGCACTTCATGCGGCGACACCGGGACTGATTGTATCGTCCAGGACACCTGCAACGGCGCGGGCGCATGTAGCGACAACGGCTTCGTCGCCTCCGGAATGTCCTGCACCTCCGACACCAACCCGTGCACCGACGACACCTGCAACGGTTCTGGCACTTGTGGACACGCCTCGAACACCGCCACTTGTGACGACGCCAACCCTGCAACCGTGAACGACATCTGCGAGGCGGGATCCTGCATTCCCGTCGAAATCCAATCGTTCTCGGTCCAATAGTCGATGTTTCCAGCTCTTCCCGGACATCGGTCGCTGGAAAGCAGCCGATGTCCGACAGCGCTAACTGTATGATCAAGTATGCCGCTACTCTGCCGCGATGGACGCGCGCCTCGGCGCTGGCGCTCAGCTGCGCGCTCCTAGTAACGGCACCCCATACTGCCCGTGCCGATGGCATCGACGACTTCAACAACAGTTGGGCGGGTCGTGCGCTGGCTGCCCAGCGAGTTCTAGATCTCAACACACCGCTGCGTGACGTCGGCATCGTTGGAGCTCACAACAGCTTCAACTCTGCGGCCTACGCATCAGGCACCAGCTACCTGGACCCCAACCAGATCGATTCGACCTTCAACCAACTTCGCATGGGAATGCGCGCGGTCGAGTTCGACGTACACTGGACGGCGAAAACCGAGGGCCTTTCTTTCCCCGACCGACTACTTCTTTGCCACGGCACAGCCGGACACATCGGCTGTGGGCTAAGCGATCGCTATTTCCACGAAGGGCTCGATGAAATCGCGGCCTGGCTCGGCAGCGCCAACAGCAACGATCAAGTTCTAATCCTGCACATTGAAGACCACATGGACGGCCAGCACGGCGACGCCTTCGGTCAGCTAAACGCCCGCTTCGGAAACCTCGTCTACGCAAGCGGCGGCTGCCGCGATATCCCCGGAGACCTAACCAAGGCCACGGTTTTGGGGGCCGGAAAAAAGATCATCCTGTGGAGTGAAGGTGGATGCAGCGGCGACGGCAATTGGAATTCGATTGCCTTCACCGGCCTCGGCGATCTCGCCCGAGTCTGGGAAGACTCCACTACGATCGGCGGAATTGGCGGGTCGGGCTCATCTATTGATGCCAACGCTGTCGCGGCTCACTTCGCGGCTGGCATCAACATCGTCGATCTCGATCAACTCCACCAAAATGATCCGCGTCTGCAGGCTGCAATTTGGAGCTGGGACACCAACGAACCGAACAACTTCGGCGGCAGCGAAGACTGCGCGATCCAAATAGGGAACAGCCGTTGGAATGATGCGGACTGCGCAAGCCAACACGCTTTTGCCTGTGAAAATATGGCCAACGGCAGCTGGGCGATCTCTACGGTCATCGGCTCCTGGGGAACGGGGGCATTCGCCTGTGACGGCCTGGGCAGCGACTACCAGTTCGCGGTACCCACCAACAGCCAGGACAACCAACTGCTATCCGCAGCCAGAGCCGCAGTGGCCCAGCCCTCTGTTTGGCTGAACCACGATGACCGTGCCGCCGAAGGAACCTGGAGCGTTAACTCAAGCGACAACGTCTTCTACAACGCCGGCGCTTTCAGTCTGCACGTTGGTGAATCGGCCAGCGGCGAAACGCGCACGCTAACGATGGAGGCAGACTGCAGTCTCGTGCTTTACAGTACCGTTGACGGCGTCGTCGGCGGTGACTTGTGGAACAGCGGCACCGCCAATGCCGGCAGCGACTGCTACGTCAATTTCCAAAGCGACGGCAACCTTGTGCTCTACAATGGAGGCGGCCAGCCTTTGTGGGATTCGAGCACCAGCGGCGCGGAACTCCACCTTCAATCCGACGGCAACCTCGTGATCTACGACGGTGGCGGTGCTGCTCTGTGGCAAACCCACACCGCCTATCCGGCCGAATACGACATTGCAGCCGGGCAATTCCTTCTTACAGAGGGACAGATCCTACACAGCCAAAACCGCAATCTGCAGATGCGCGACGACTGCAACCTGGTGCTCTACAGTTTCGTGAATGGCTACACCGGTGGAGCCCTGTGGAGCTCTAACACCGCAGGCGGCGGCGCCGGTTGCTATGCCGACTTCCAGGCCGACGGAAATTTTGTCGTCTACAATGCCGGCAACCAACCGCAGTGGGGTTCAGGGACGTCCGGAACCAGCGGCGGCCGCTTACGACTGCAGGACGACGGCAACATGGTCATCTACAATGGTGCCAATGAACCGTTGTGGACCAGCCAAACGGCTGTGCCTGCCGAGATCACTGTAAACGCCGGACAGTTTCTGCTGGGCGCCGGTCAGTTCATTCAGACCCAGACTCGCAAACTCTTGATGACCGCCGACTGTGAACTCGTAATTTACAGCGTAGCCAACGCAGTCGCCGGAGGCTTGCTGTGGCAAAGCGGAACCTTCGGTGCCGGCAGTGGCTGCTATGCCGACTTCCAAGCCGACGGGAATTTCGTGATTTACGATTCCGGAGGCCAGCCCCACTGGGACGCGGGTACTTCCGGAACCAGCGGCGGCCAAATGCGCCTGCAGTCTGACGGCAACCTCGTGATCTACAACGGAGTTGGCGCGCCATTGTGGAACGCCAACACGAACACGCCAGCCGAAGCGATCTTCAATGCTGGGACCTTGGTTCTTAGCGCCGGACAGTTCGTCCAAACCCAAAACCGAAAACTGCTTATGCAGCCCGACTGCAACTTGGTTTTCTTTTCGGTGACCAATGCCGTCCTCGGCGCTGCGCTTTGGCAAAGCGACACGTCGGGCGCTGGCAATGGCTGCTACGCCGAGTTCCAAGCCGACGGGAACTTCGTCGTTTACGACGACGCCGTTCAGGCCAAGTGGGCTTCGGGTACGTCGGGAACCAGCGGCGCGCAGCTCTGGATCCAAAGCGATGGCAATCTGGTTGTGTACAACGGAGTCGGAACTCCGCTGTGGAACACGTCAACAAACGGAAATCACTCGGGCGCGTCGGTTTGCGGCGATACTTTCTGCAACGGCGTCGAAGGTTGTTCGACCTGCCCCGGTGATTGCGGGGTTTGCGCTTCGGTGTGTGGCGACTTCGCCTGCAGCGGCGATGAATCCTGCTCCGACTGCGAAGCCGACTGCGGCGTCTGCCCGCCGGTTTGCGGGGATGACGTCTGCGAGAGCCCTGAAACCTGTGAATCGTGTGCAGCAGACTGCGGCGTCTGCCCGCCCGTTTGCGGCGATGACGTCTGCGAGAGCCCTGAAACCTGTGAATCGTGTGCAGCAGACTGCGGCGTCTGCCCGCCCGTTTGCGGGGATGACGTCTGTGAGAGCCCTGAGACCTGTGAATCGTGTGCAGCAGACTGCGGCGTCTGCCCGCCGGTTTGCGGGGATGACGTCTGTGAGAGCCCTGAGACCTGTGAATCGTGTGCAGCAGACTGCGGCGCCTGCCCGCCGGTTTGCGGGGATGACGTCTGCGAGAGCCCTGAAACCTGTGAATCGTGTGCAGCAGACTGCGGCGTCTGCCCGCCCGTTTGCGGGGATACGTCATGCGAGCTTCCCGAAACCTGCGAAACGTGTTCGACGGATTGCGGCGTCTGCCCCTTCGTCCCCTGCCCTGCTCAGCTGGACACAACTGCGTGTCTGGAAGCTGCGAAGGCGAAACTTCAAATCAATGAATCCGTTGCCGGTCGCGAGTCACTGAAACTAAACTGGAAGAAGTTCGACGAGGTCACCGTCCAGACCGACTTTGGCAACCCGGGTGACGATCCCGATGCGGTGCACCTTTGTCTGTACTCAGACAGCGGCGCGCTGGTGCAGCAGCTCAGCGTGGATCGAGGAAGCCAGTTGTGTGCCGGAAAAGATTGCTGGCGCAGCGCAGGCGACAAGGGCTATCGATACAAAGACAAGCTGGCCAGCGCTGACGGTATTCAGAAAATGAACTTCGTGTCTGGACGCGTGGGTTCAGGCAAAGCCGACGCCCGTGGCGCGAACAATGAAAGCAAAAGCCAGTCGTCCTTGCCTACCGGCTTAGCCGCGGCGCTCGCCGCCGAGATCACCCCGACCGTGCAAATGGTCGCGGACTCGGGTTTTTGCGTATCGGCCACGATGACCTTGGTGCGACGCGCAGACGGTGCGCGCTACGACGCGTTCAAGAAGTAGTCGCTGCCCGAGAAGGGAAACGCTCTGCTAAACTTTCCAGCTCGATGCCAAGCGCGTTGCTCAGGAACGACACCGAGTCATACATGCCCACGAGGTACAGTAGCTCGAGAACTTGGGCCTCGGTGAAGTGACACCTAGCCCGCTTTATGCACGAAGTTTGAGGAAGCAGAACTGAGAAGAGCCCCCGGGAATGCTAGAAAGGCTTTACTACAAGTCAATTCCGGCAAACCAAAAAGGCTCTCTCATGTCCGACCCTATCCAACAGTCCGTTCTTTTTCCATCCCTGTGCGGTCGTCCCGTGCACATCGCGTTCGACGAGGCGGAGATGACCGCTGGCGGTGGCGCGTTGCTGCTCAAGGCGGTTGATGAACGGCTGGTCCTGACCGAGCGCCTGGCCGCAGCAATCACCGACGACCGGGAGCCCAGCAAAATTCGCCACCAGCTCTCCGAACTGCTGCAGCAACGCATCTTCGGGTTGGCGCTCGGCTACCCCGACGCCAACGACGTCGGCCGTATCGGCGGCGACCCGATGTTTCGCATGCTCGTGGGCCGCGACCCCGCCAAGGGAAATGATTTGGCCTCGCAGCCGACGCTGTCGCGGTTCGAGAACACGGCGACTCATCGCGATCTGTATCGCATGGGCGAAACCCTGGCCGAGTCGGTCGTGGAGTATCACCGCCATCGGCTTCGCCGCCGGCGCGTGCGTCGAATTACGATCGACATGGATCCGACCGACACGCGACCTACGGCGAGCAGCAACTGACGTTCTTCAACGGCCACTAAGACAATTACTGCTATCTGCCGATGCTGGGTTTTCTTACCTTCGACGACGAGCCGGAGCAGTACCTGTTCACGAGCGTGCTGCGTTCGGGACAGGCAACCGCCAAGCTTGGAGCGGTTGCGATACTGCGGCGCGCGATCGCCTTGGTTCGCGAAGCCTTTCCTGGAACGACGATCCGCGAGCGCAGGGAGACCGTCGCGCTGTTTGGCCAGACGCGCTACGCGGCGCGAAGCTGGGAGAAGAACAAGCGACGAGTGATCTACAAGGCCGAAGTGACGCGACTGGAAGGACGCGAGCCACCCAACAACCCACGCTTCGTGGTCACCAACATGAAGCTTGCGCCGCGCAACATTTACAAGATCTATCGGATGCGGGGCGAGAGCGAGAACCGAATCAAGGAACTCCTTTACGACCTCGGTCTTGCGCGCATGAGTTGCTCGCGATTCGCGGCCAACCAGATGCGCTCTCTGTTGGTGGCAGCCGCCTACGTGATCATGCAGACACTGCGATGCCGCGTGTCGGGCACACGACTCGGCCGCAAGCAGGTGGGAACGTTGCGAATGATGCTGCTCAAGATCGGCGGAAAGATCCGCGCGTCGGTGCGCCGCATCACGATCCATCTGGCGGCAAACCACCCGTGGCGCGAAGAATGGTTGCTCGCCGCAAAAGCCTGGCGCGCGATCCCCACGTAACCGAACGCCCGATCACAACCAATCGATTCTTGGCCGCAACCGGGCACGGGTGCGTCCGGTTGCGCCCGGTTTTGATCGAAAACCGGATCGTATGCCGCGGTGACGCACGTCGATGCCGCTTCGCAACGCTGATGGCAGTCTCCGCCCTCGCTCCGATGCCCAGAATCCCTCCCGATGGCATCAGCCGTGGGCTTCATGAATGGATCGGGCTAGTGGTCGGCGAAACGGGAACCGGCAAGGAGCTTGTCGCTCGGGAAATTCATCGACGCAGCAATCGCGCGGCGAAGCTCATTGTACCGGTGCACGTGGCCGCAATCCCCAGCGAACTGCTCGAAAGCGAACTCTTCGGCCACGAGAAAGGCGCCTTCACCGGTGCGACCGAGAGCCGCCCCGGGCTGTTTGAGTTCGCCGACCACGGCACGTTGTTTCTCGATGAGATTGGCGAAGCTCCCATGGGGTTGCAGTCGAAGCTGTTGCGCGTTCTCCAAGATGGAATTGTTCGACGTGTCGGCAGCACCCGCGAGCGAGCGGTTGATGTCCGCGTTGTCTCGGCAACCAACCGGCCGCTTGAGCGCATGATCGAAGAAAAGACGTTTCGGTCAGATTTGTTCTACCGCATCAAGGTCATTCAAATTCGGGTGCCGCCATTGCGCGAAAGAAAGGAAGACATTCCACTTCTCATCGCGCACTTCGTCGATGAAATCGCGGGACGTCTAGGCAAGGGCCCGATGGTCGCCAGCGCAAACGCTTTGGCCGCCATCGCGCGACACGATTGGCCCGGAAACGTGCGTGAACTGCGCAACGCAGTCGAACGTGCGGTCGTCATGGCCACAGACAACGTGCTCACGGCTTCGCTCTTCGAATTTGCCAGCGGTGAGGAAGAGACAGACTCCGGCCAGG
>JBLFWR010000175.1:0-6635 GCA_047611725.1 Binatia bacterium
CCCGCGTTCGCCACACTAGCGGTAAGCCAAACTGAGACCGCGAGGAAAAAGACACAAACTATTGAACGAGCCACGTATATCGCCAGTGGTCCGGCACCTCTGGGGGCGAGATCATGGCCAACGCGTTGCGCTAACATGGCGCTCCCAGATTTTGAGTTACTGATCATGCGTAGATCTCCGTGAAGGCATAAAGCGCGGAGCACCTCCACGGTCAACGTACCGAGCAGCTACAACATGCCCTACTGACTGAGTTGCGATGACGGGCTTCCCCGAGGAAGGAGCCGGGGGCTACCGGCGACACGGGACTACCGCTGTTAGAGCCGACGCCAAGCGCCAACTGGGGGGAAAGATTACCGTCGAGTAAGCTCTCACGCAAGCCTACCGGGGGTACACGAAGCGGCCGAAGCAGGTTGCCGCCGAATACCTTATCCATAAACCCGGCTCTCGGCCCGCGAAGTTTCGTCGATCTCAAGGGCACGCGAAACACTAGGGTTTCATGATGTAGGTCATGAACTCACGCGCCCACGCCCGGACACAGCACACGAAGGATTCCATCGATGCGAGAGCCGATTCCAAAGGACATGCAGTTGAGTGTCTATCTTCGTGATCGTTGGCACTGCACCTACTGCGCGGAACCGATCTTCTTCAGCCCGGGTCAAGCCCGATCTCAAACAGGCCGCGCGGCCTGTTCGCCAGCACTTAGCCGCCTGCCATCCATGAACTGCTTGCCGAAATCCAGATCTGCCTGGAATTGATTATGAGCGCGGCAGCGCAGGCTGATGTTGTCGGCTTTGTGGTGGCCGCCTTTCCCAAAGGGATAAATATGATGGTACTCGACCGACCGTGACGACGAGCAGCGGCGCCCGCGTTGATCGACAAACGCGCAGCGGCCGCCGTCTCGATGCCACACTTCACGCTTTATCGCCGCAGGAATCGCGCGTGTTCGCTTCCTGATGTTTTTTGCGTTGCTGCGGTCTTGGTCGGTGCGATCTTGGGCGGTACGGTTGCCACGCGGTCGATAGGTCATGGCCGCCTTCTTCTTCAAAGTCTCGGCAAGCAGCACGTCGAGAGCCCGGCTCACGATCTGCGCAGGATCTGTGTTGGGAAGTTGATGGCTCAGCAGGTCTTCGAGCATGCGTAGTTTGTCGTGTGTTGCCTGATCGACCGTGATTTCAATTTTGTAACGCCTTGGAGACAGGGCAACGACGGATCTGGTGTCATGCTCAGCTCGTGCAGGGCGTTCGTTGCCAAGCGCTAACCCGGTCGTACTCGCGGTCATTTTCTCCGCCCGCCGAGGCAGAGCCCGGATCCGCGACGGCACATCGGGTTGTGGCGCAACCTCGGCCACCAAAAGTTCAATCTCGCGAGAGGTCTTCAGCTTTGCACGATCCAGCACCGCCCGGTGATTCGCGTGGGTCAAGATCTTCGCCAGTTGCTGGATCCCACTGAGGTGCAATTCTCCGCGCGCCACCATCGCAAAGATTACGGGAAACTGCCGCGCCGTTCGTGCGGCCCGGATGCGTTTGGCAGCCACGGCCTCGGACATGCGAAAACGCTCCACGCAAAACGCGAACATCGAGGGGCAGGCTTGCTCGGCCCAAAGCTTGCGTTGATCGATCTCGGCAATGACACCGAGGAGTTCTGCGGTCGAGCGCCGGTCGCGATCGACGAGGTCGGCGAACCGGTGCAGAAGCCGTGCGTGAGATAGGGCTGCGAGCGAACCGGTTTGCGTTGTGTTCATACGGGGAAGTGTAACACGGAGATTTTTTTTGGTTCCGCGTACACGCCGCGGCTATGCGCAGAAACCCCCGAAGAACTTCACCGAGTTGCGTGTGTTGGACGTTCCGAATGTTCGATAGAGGAATTCGTAAAGGGAGTGCTAATCGTCGCGCACGCGCCGGCGGGTGAGGTCGATTCGCGCGTCAAGGACAATCGACAGGTACGCGTAGGTTATGCGAACTTTGTCATACGCCGCCTTTCGTCACAGCGAACTGACGTATGAACAGGCCGCACGGCCTGTCGGAAAGTCGGCGTTGTAGGCTATCCTTTGAGCCCGCTGATAGGGTGTCCGACACGGTAGGCGGTTGTAGCTTCATGTGCGCGAGTGGGGTGGCGTGTAGGCAACGACGGCCTCCCCGTCGAGCTATTGCAGTTTGGCGTGAAATAACAGCAGCAACGAATTTCTTAAGCGGGCTGCT
The DNA here is from genome assembly GCA_047611725.1 of Binatia bacterium. Lineage (GTDB taxonomy): Bacteria > Desulfobacterota > Binatia > UBA1149 > CAITLU01 > JBLFWR01. The sequence continues at coordinate 2,199 of JBLFWR010000175.1, forward strand.
TCATACGTCGATCACTGCCCATTCTAACGTGCAGAACGCCGTCTTTGCACCGCTACTGTCACGCGTCGCTCGGTGACGTAGAGGCCTGCGAAGCACTGACCGCTCGCGCGTCGGGCTATCTCATTACGCGAAAGCAGTTACGGACCTCTTCGACGAAGCCCGCCGGTTGTTCAAGGGCCGGAAAGTGTCCGCCCTTGTCGCGTTCATTCCAATACACGATGTTTTTGAAGCGCGCTTCGGCCCAGCGTCTGGAAGGTGCGAACACTTCTTTGGGGTAGATGGTCGCGCCCATCGGAGTTTCGACATCGCCTTCGGAAAACTCGCGAAAGCTCTCCCAGTATAGCCTCGCCGAAGAGGCGGCCGCTGCGTTCAGCCAGTACATCATTACAATGTCGAGCATCTGATCTTTGGTCAGCGCGTTTTCGGGATGTCCGTCGCAATCGGTCCAGGCGTGAAATTTCTCGATGATCCACGCCATCTGTCCGACCGGTGAATCGACTAGTGCGTACCCCAAGGTTTGCGGCCGCGTGCTTTGCTGTTTGGAGTAGCCCGACTCCCAGCGTCGGTAAGTTTTCATGGATTCGACGCCGCGCTTTTCCAAGGGGTCGCGGGCCTCGACCGAGCGAGTGTCGAGACGGAGTGAAACCAAATTCAAGTGAATGCCAAGGCAGTGAGCCTTGTCGTGCGTGGCAAGTGCGTTCGTTACGGCCGAGCCCCAATCGCCGCCCTGCGCGAAGTAACGATAGTAGCCGAGGCGGGCCATGATCTCGGCCCACGCTTTCGCAATCTTTGCGATTTTCCAGCCCGTGACTGCGGGCTTGTCGGAAAACCCGTAGCCAGGAAGGGAAGGGCACACGACGTGAAATGCGTCTTCGGCCTTTCCTCCATACGCCACTGGGTCGGTGAGAGGGCCGATGATGTCAAGGAACTCAACAATCGCGCCGGGCCAGCCATGGGTCATGATCAGGGCTCGCGCGCCCTTATGAGGAGAGCGTGCGTGCAGGAAGTGGATATCAAGACCGTCGACGTTCGTTTTGAACCCAAGATGCGCGTTTAGGCGCGTCTCGGCGCGCCGCCAGTCGTACTCGTGACGCCAGTATTCAACAAGTTCGCGGACATAGGCCAGTGGAATCCCCTGCGACCAATCGTCGGTCGTTTCTTTTTCAGGAAAGCGTGTGAGCTCGAGGCGGCTCTTTAGGTCGATTAACTCGGCCTCGGGAACAGCGATGCGAAAGGGGCGAATGGCGGACATCGGCTTTGGCTAGCGCGATGCCGGTGTGCAGGCAAAAGGGGGCGCTGCCGATCTTTCGCAGTCGCCAAGGCGTCGATTCCCCGATATAATTAGAACCGGCCTAGGCGACTTGTCGCGGTTATCTTTTTTCGAGGGAGTAATGATGTCTAGATTTAGTTTTTTTCGAATCGCCATTGCGGCGTTTTTTGTCCTATGTTTGGCGGTCCCAGCAATGTCCGGCGCAGCGGTTTGCGGTGACGCGATTGTGGATGGTGGAGAGGAGTGTGACCCCGGTGGCGGCCTTTTCATCGATGGAGATCCCGAGAGTGCTAGTTGCGTCAGCGGAAACGAATGCTTCTACGCGAACTCCTGCTGCAAGTTCAATTGCCAGTACGTTGGCCAAGGCGCGCCGTGCTTCGACGGGGATGTCTGTACCAGCAATGACACTTGCGATCAGCTCGGCAACTGCGCTGGCGACATAGACTCGCCCAATGGCACGGCCTGCGACGATGGGCTGTTCTGCACCGGCACCGAAACTTGCGTGGCCGGTCAGTGTACGAGTTCTACCGGCAACCCGTGCAACGAGACGGCCTGCAACACCTGTCAGGAAGACGTCGACACTTGCCTCGACCCGCTTGGCACGAGCTGCGTCGGTTTGGGCGGCGATTGCACCGACGGCGAATGCAACGGCGCTGGCAGCTGCGCGGAAGTTGCGAACTCCGATCCTTGTGATGATGGAATCTTTTGCAATGGTGCCGATACCTGTGCCGGAGGTACTTGCAGTCTGCATGTGGGCGATCCCTGTACGGGCGGCGGCGAATGCGCCAACGTCTGCGACGAAATTGGAAGCACCTGCAATTTGCCAGCTGCAACCGCATGTACCGATGACGCGAACTCTTGCACGGATGACGCATGCGATGGCGCGGGTGCGTGCATCAACGCCAACAACACTGATCCTTGCGATGACGGTTTGTTCTGTACCACCGGCGACACCTGCGGCGGTGGGGTTTGCGTCAGCGGTGTAATCGACACCTGTACGGGCGGCGGCGAATGCGCCAACGTCTGCGACGAAATTGGAAGCACCTGCAATTTGCCAGTTGCAACCGCATGTACCGATGACGCGAACTCTTGCACCGACGGCGAATGCAACGGCGCTGGCAGCTGCGCGGAAGTTGCGAACTCCGATCCTTGTGATGATGGAATCTTTTGCAATGGTGCCGATACCTGTGCCGGAGGTACTTGCAGTCTGCATGTGGGCGATCCCTGTACGGGCGGCGGCGAATGCGCCAACGTCTGCGACGAAATTGGAAGCACCTGCAATTTGCCAGCTGCAACCGCATGTACCGATGACGCGAACTCTTGCACGGATGACGCATGCGATGGCGCGGGTGCGTGCATCAACGCCAACAACACTGATCCTTGCGATGACGGTTTGTTCTGTACCACCGGCGACACCTGCGGCGGTGGGGTTTGCGTCAGCGGTGTAATCGACACCTGTGACGACGGGGTCGGATGCACGGTTGATAGCTGTGATGAGGGCGGTGCGGCTTGCACGAACACGGTTACGGATAGCCTGTGTGACGACACCTTGTTCTGCACGGGCGTAGAGACCTGCGACGCTGCGCTAGACTGCCAAGCTGGCTCGCAACCCTGCGATGATGACAACGCATGTACCGTCGATAGCTGTGACGAGGGTGGCGATTCCTGCGCATTTGATCCGATTCCGGAATTGGGGAGCTGCAACGATTCTTCGCCGTGTACCCTAGATGACGTCTGCGTCGGAGGGGCTTGTGTTGGTCAGACACCGTTGCTTGACGATTTCTGTCCCTGGACGCTGGTCGTTCGCGATGACGGCAAGCCCGACAAGCTCAAGGCCGAACGCGAAGTTGATGTTACCGGCGATATTTGTGGCGGACGCGTTCTGCTCGGCGTTTTGTCGATTAGCGAAAGCGATGTCGTCTCAACGTCGACTTCAGGCTTTGCGATTCGCATTGCCCGGGATGCGTCGATCGGCGAAGACATCGTTTCCGACGGCGCAGGTGTAAAGGGCAAGCCGAGTGTTGTCGTGCTGCCCGCCACCGACTCCCTGAAGCGGCTGGAGGGCGGTACGGTTACCGCAAAAACGGATGCCTCCGGCGACTACAATCTTGATGGATCACACCCGATGGTTGCGACTTGCTCGACAGCGCGAACTTCGTTCGATGCCTCGGCGGCAGTGTTGGGTGGACTCGCATCAACCGAGTTCATTGGAGACGTAAAGCTTCGTTCGGGTGAAACGCAGCTCATCGCAGCTTCCGTGGTTGGAGGGCTGAACGTTGTAGACGCCGGGCAGATTCGAACCTCGCGTGACAACATCATCGAGTTAGACGGCGGCGGCGACGCGGACACGGTGTTCGTCATTCGCGTGGAAGGACGAATGCAGCTCAAGCTGCGAAGCCAGATAGTATTGAGTAACGGGACGATTCCCGAAAACGTGATTTGGTTCGTCGAGGGACGGAAGTGTCAGATGAGCGACAAGGTGGTCGGTGCTGGCACGCTGTTCTGCCCGGCAGGCAAGATTAAGTTTGGCGATACCATCGTCTGGGACGGCGTCTTACTGGCCGGCCGCAAGAAGATGATCATCGGCGACCTCACCACCATCAACTACGCCCCCTTCCAAGGCTTCTAAAAGAATCGGGGACGGGTACCGATTTAGCGTTTACGCTAAATCGGTACCCGTCCCCGATTTATTCCGGGGTGCAGATGAAGACGGGGATGTCGCGGTCGGTGCGGGCTTGGTACTGGTCGAAGTCGGCGTACACGGCGACCGCCTGAGGCCAGACTTCGGCTTTTTCTGCATCGTTGGCCTTGTGGGCCAGCATCTTGCGGGTCGTGCCGTCGGCGATCACGTCGATGTGCGGGTCAGCGAGCAAGTTCCAATACCAGGTCGGGTTGAAGTCCAAGCCGCCCTGCGACGCGATCAAGAGGACGCCGTCCTTATAGGGCAAATGGATCAGCGGAATGGTCCGTCTCAACCCGGTCTTCTTGCCCGTCATCGTAATCATGCAACACGGCGCACCCGCGAAATTCTTCCCGAGTCGTCCCTGCGAGGTCGTGAAGATCCAAACGTGAACGCGGGTCATGACGTGCATAACCCGTTTCATGAAGGGGACAACGCCCTTCGGGATCGGCTTGACGTCTTCTTTGCGCAGTTTGGTTACATCAAT
>JBLFWR010000176.1:0-6447 GCA_047611725.1 Binatia bacterium
CGATGACGACGAACTCCACGCAGGACTCCACAAGACCCGGATCCAATGTTGTGGTCGTGGTTGACGAAGTTGAAGTCGTCGTGGGCGGCGGGTTAGTTGTCGTCGTAGTCGAAGGCAGCGTTGATGTCGTGGTTGATGTCGTCGTTGATGTCGTGGTCGGAGGCGTACCAGTCGTTGTCGTCGTGTCACGAAATGTTGACGTCGTGGTTGGTGGCAATGTCGATGTGTTGAACGTGGTCGTAGTAAGACCGGCCGGAACGAAGATGTCGTAGCGGCGATCCAAATCGCGAGCCGGGCTGGCCAAATTCGAAGCACGAACGCGGACCTCGGCAGCGCCAGACCCAATGAAGCGTTCCGGTCGGGCTACAATCAATACGCCCTGGATGTCCAAATCGCCCATCGCGCTGCAGTCCGGATCACTCGCCCCAGGACGCTCGTCACACGTTTGCAAATCCAGAATCTGAGCGTCCGCCGAAGCGACACTGCCTGCGATACGAATACCAACCTCTGGGTCTACAGGATGCGCGGCATCGGCAACGACAAGCCGAACCGTAGGCGGCGAGTCTTGTGCAGTTTCCCCATCGGCCGGATCGCTGGAAAGCAAAAACGGCAATGAGAACGCTTCTGCGAAGACCTGGTTTCGGAACCCGGCCAACAGGTTCACGGGCTGGAGGTCGCTATCAAAAACAATGTGAGAGTCAGCCGACGACCCCGCGCATGCCGATCCCTGCCCAAGCGGTCGGGTCGGACAAATGGTGGTGATCCCGTCCGACGGTGCACGACGATCCAGATAAGCACGAAGACCCAACTGCGCATTTCCAGGGGGAACATCAGCAAGCGTGATCCGCCGTTCTGCAAACTCAGTGCTGCCACGAACGATAGCGATACAGCAGGACTCACCGCTCTGTAAGGATGTAAAGGTGAAACGAATGGCCCCAACGGCACCCGGAATCGGTTCGTCAAGCGGTGCCGTCTCGGCAGCAGCACCGGAATCCGGACGCTCCCAAAGGATACGAAATCCAAGCTCTGCCCGGGGCGAGGGATCGCCGCCCGAGCCGGACCCACCGCAGCCCGACGCCATAGTTAGAAGGAGGGCCAGAAGCCCGAGTCGGTGGAATCGTCTCAATGGAGTGGTTGCAAATCGCATCGCCTGAACCTCGGGTTCGGACTGCGTGGCCCCGAACGATCCGCATCAAGCAACAGGTGCAATGACACAACAAGCGCCGGGACTCGATTCTTCATCTTTTTGGCCTGAACGCGGCCGGTTCGATGCGGCACCGCTGTGCCACCGCTGTGCCAAGATCCAAACTAGGGCTAGTTCGCCAGAGCCACCAGGGACTGGTCTGCAACGATCTCGCGGGCGATTTGGAGTTCTTCGTCGGTTGGAACAACCAAGATAGCGGGAGTCGAGCCAGGCCTTGAGATGATCGCAGCTTGCTCGCCAACCGCTTCATTGCGGGCCCGGTCCAGGTGCAGCCCGACAACATCCAACCCCTGAAGAGTCAGTTCGCGAATGCTGCTCGCGTTTTCGCCGATGCCACCAGTGAACACGAGCACGTCCAGCCCGCCGAGTTCGGCCGTGTAGCCCCCGATGTAGTGGCGCAACTGCCGACAAAACATGTCGATCGCCAACTGGGCGCGCTCCGAACCCCCTGCCGCAGCGTCAACCAACTCGCGCATGTCGCGCCCGATTCCAGAGATTCCCTTCAGGCCCGACTCCCGATTCAACATCGTTTCCACCTGCTCTCGGGTCATCCCCAGACGGTCTTGGAGATGAAGTACTACCCCCGGGTCCACGTCGCCACAGCGCGTTCCCATCACCAACCCTTCCAAGGGCGTCATCCCCATCGAGGTCGCCTGTGACGCACCGTCTGCAATCGCGCAAACACTCGCGCCGCCTCCCAAGTGGCAGGAAACGATCCGCAACTGTTCCAGCGGTGTTCCCAGAACACGCGCTGCTTCACCGGCCACATAACGGTGGCTGGTGCCATGAAATCCGTAACGTCGGATTCCGTGCTGCTCGTACAGCTCGTAAGGAATCGCGTAGAGAAACGCCTGCGGACGCAGGGTGCGATGAAACGCGGTGTCCATGACCGCAACCTGGGCAAGACCGGGGAACAGCGACCGGCACGCACGAACCCCCGCGAGGTTCGCAGGGTTGTGCAGGGGTGCGAAGCGGGCGCAATCGGCAATCGCTTGCTCGGCGGCGGCGTCGAGCAAGGTCGGATGAACAAGCGTTTCCCCGCCATGCGCGACACGGTGGCCAACGATGTTTGGCTTCGAGCGATCCAGGCCCATCGCGGCAACAAGCGCCTCTAGCGCGGCCTCGTGATCGGCGACGCTTTGGGACGTTTCCAGGCGGGCGCTGCCGTGACGGTCAACCCGCAGCAGCGCATCCGACTGACCGATGCGGCTAACCGATCCGGAAACGACAGAGCGTTCCTGTGGAAACTCGAAGAGCTCGCACTTAAGCGAGGTCGAGCCGGCGTTAACGACGAGAATTCTCATAGAGAAAACGTTCGACCTAGACGCTGCGGCCGAGCTTCACGCGCACCGACTCTAGTTGAGCGGCATACACGGCCGCAGCGATCGACAGAAACTTCGACTCGGCCGTGTCAGCTCTTGACGTGAGCACCACCGGAGCTGTCGCGCCGAGCACCAAACCGGCGATGCGCCCTCGTGCGAGGTACACATAACTTTTTACGAGAATATTTCCCGCCTCGATGTCGGGTACGAGCAGAACGTCGGCGCGTCCGGCCACCGAGTTTTCGATTCCCTTAACGGCGGCAGCTTCGACCGAAATCGCGTTGTCCAATGCGAAGGGCCCTTCAACCACGCCGTGCTCAAACTGGCCGCGATGGCTCATCAACGAAAGAATGGCCGCATCTTGCGTGGCCTGCATGCGTGGGTTCACCAACTCGACCGCCGCCAACACGGCGACTTTGGGTTGGTCGATTCCGTACAAGCGAGCCAAAGCGATCGAATTACGGGCAATTTGCGCCTTCTTTTCAAAGTCCGGCGCGATGTTCATGGCCCCGTCGGTCACGAACAGAATTCTCTCCAAATGCGGCACTTCGAGCAGAAACGTATGCGAGAGCATGCGACCACTGCGCAGGCCGTCAGTGCGCTGCAACACAGCGCGAAGAAAATCGTCGCTGTGGATGTAGCCCTTCATGACGATATCCGCTTCGCCGCGAGACACAGCCGCGACGGCAGCGGCAGCCGCCTCGTCGCGATCAGCGATATCGACGAACTCGGCTGTAGTTAGATCAAGGCCCGCCTGGTCGGCGAGAGCCATGGTGCGATCGCGGTCGCCGAACAGAATTGCGTCTGCGACTCGCTCTTGTTCCGCGCGAGCCGCGGCGGCAACAACCGTCGCCATATCGCCACAAGCAATGGCGACGCGTTTGATCGGATGATCTTTGACGCGTTCAAGCAGTTGGTCGAAGTCGCGAATCGTAGGGGTCGTTACCATGCGCAGTTCTCTAGCTGGGTCAGCCAGCAGTAAAAATCGGTACCCGTCCCCGATTTAAATCGGGGACGGGTACCGATTTTTAGTTTAGGCCTAGGAGTTCGGAGATGCCGAGGCGGTGTCCGGCGGTTAGGCCACCATCAACGGCCAGAGCTTGGCCGGTCACGAATGAGGCTTCGTCGGAGGCCAACCATGTGATCGCTGCGGCCACCTCGTCAGGACGTCCCATGCGCCCGAGCTGATGCGCTTCGACAAAATTGTCGCGATACTTTTCCATCCCCTCGCCGAAAACCGCTCGCGCCATCTTGGTATCGATAAGACCGGGGCACACGCAATTTACGCGCACGCCGCGCCGCCCATAATCGATTGCCAAATTCTTCGTCAGCAAAACCACCCCGCCCTTAGAAGCGTTGTACGCACTGCCGCCCTCGGTCCCCTGAAGACCTTCGATGCTGGAAACGTTCACGATCGCACCACCGCCGGTTTCCAGCATCCCGATGATTGCGTACCGAGCCACAAGAAACGTCCCCTTCAGATTGATGTCTACGACGCGATCCCATTCCTGCGTTTCAACCATGTGGGCGGGGCCACCACCGGCGACGCCAGCGGCGTTGACGACGATGTCCAGGCTGCCGTGCTCTTGGCGAATCGCGTCGATGGTGCTCGACACGAACGCTTCATCGCGTACATCGCCCGCGTAAAAGGCCCCCCGCGCAGAATCAGCCCAACAGTCCGCGCCTACCTCCGCCACATCCATCCCAACAACCATGGCGCCTTCGGCCGTCAGCCTGCTCGCTGTGGCGCGCCCGATTCCCGACGCCGCGCCGGTCACCAATGCAGTCTTTCCTTGAATCCCTTTCATCCGTGGTCTCCTAGCCGTCGAAATCGATCGCATCCTTTCTAAAGTTTAGACACTTCGATGCGAACGCCGAACGTTCGATGCTGCCATCCCAACCCCGTGCAAGGCCATACGTGTATCATCTTCGGCGATCAGCTAGATGAACGCATCTGCGCGCGAATCGACGATCTCGACGATCTCGACGGCGCAAGGAGTAACAACCCAATGTCGGCCTATCGAAGCTTTGCCGAACAGGCACTGACCTATTTCATACGCGACCACACTGCGGTGCCGCAGGGCCCGGTTGCGTCCCCTGCGGCGTGGCTTGGAAACGAGATGCGGGGGCGCAGCGCCCAATGGACATTTACCTTGAGCCCCGGCGAGATCGCCGAAGCTGAAGCCACCGCAAGCGAACTCCGAGATCGCGGAGTGGCCATGGAGGCGGTCACCCGAACGACGTTCGAGTTGCCAACCTTGGGGACGCGTCTAAACGAACTCGCCCGCGAGGTTCAGGCCGGTCGCGGATTCGTGGTCTTGCGCGGACTGCCAGTGGCACGTTGGGGCGACGAACTCGCCTCGTACGTTTTTTGGGGAATGGGGCACCATCTGGGTCACCCCGGCGCTCAGAATGCCGACGACGAACTGCTCGGCCATGTCACCGACTACGGCGAGAACGTCGATGGCCCGACGATCCGCAGCTATCGAACCGCCCGAAACATCGCGTTTCACTGCGACGCCGCCGACGCCGTGGCTCTTCTTTGTTTGCGTACCGCGAAGCAAGGCGGACAAAGTCGCATCGCCAGTTCCGTTGCGATCTTCAACCGAATCCTCGCAACCCGCCCCGATTTGGCCGAGCGCCTCTTCGAGGGATTCGCCTTGGACCGTCGCGGCGAAGAGGGCCCGGGGGAACCCGGTTTCGTGACCCTCCCGGCCGCCTGCTACGCCGACAACATTCTGCGCACCTTCTGGCACAGCGACTATTTTCGTTCGGCACCACGGCATGGCGACGGGGCGCAGCTGGACGCAGCCGGAGCCGAGCTCCTGGATCTTTACGACTCCATCGCCGCAGATCCCGACGTGCACTTAGACATGTGGCTTGAGCCCGGTGACATCCAGATCATCTCCAACCACACCGTGATTCACGCGCGGACCGAGTATGAAGATTACGAAGAGGCCGATCGAAGACGGCACCTATTGCGCCTTTGGTTGACGTTCGGCGAATGAGCGCGGCGGCTTCCGCCCCGATCTAGCTCTTCATATAGGCTGCGAATGCGTCCGCGTAGTCCGCATGCCATCGCGACAACGGTGGTCGGTTCTTGATCAGATCGTCCGTGTTCCACTGAATGCGCTTCTCATCGATCGCACGGGTGACATCGTTGTCCGGGCACAGAATGTAAAAATCTCCGCGGTCAAGACACGGATGCATAAACTCTATCACCTGCTCTGCAGTCCAAGCCGACGGTGGTTTTTGTTGGATGTGTTGCGACACCATCGCAGTGTAAACGAAACCCGGAACAAGAAGGTGCGCCGACAACTTGCAGTCTTCGAGTCCGGCCAGCGCATGCGCCACGCTTTCCGAATAAGCGATCACACCCACCTTCGACAAGTTGTATGCGTAGTTGCCTGGCGGACGGGTGATCCCCTGCTTCGAACCAGTGTTGATCACCACGCCGGCGACTCCAGACTCAAGCATCGCCGGAATGAACGCGTGACAACCGTGAATGACACCCCAAAGATTGATCTCGAGGGTTCGCTGCAATTCAGCCAAATTTTCCCAAGGCGCGCCTACACGAAGACCTGCTCCGGCGTTGTTCATCAGACAGTGAACTCCACCGAACATTTCAAAGGCCACATCGCGAAGCGCTTCAACGTCAGCCATCTCTGAGACATCGCAAAGCTGGGCGACGACCTTGCTTCGACCTTCGGCCGCGGATTGTAGCGACGCCGATGCCTGCGCGAGTGCGTCCGCGTTCTTATCCGCGATCACCACATTCATCCCGTCGCGCACGAACCGTTCGGCAGCTGCCAACCCAATCCCGCTGGCTCCGCCCGTGATCACCGCCGTGTTTCCGGCCTTTCTCCAAGTCGTCATCGTCTTGCCTCCCTATCTCGCCGTTGCCCTTCGGTTCGTTCTGGC
>JBLFWR010000177.1:0-6429 GCA_047611725.1 Binatia bacterium
GCTCGTATCCAACTTGAAAAGTACTACGGCCTAGACGAGCCGATTCATGTTCAGTATTGGCTGTGGCTGGGGCGCGTGGTGCGCGGTGATTTGGGGACGTCGTTTGCGCGCGATCGGCGACCGGTAACCGACAAAGTTCTTGAAGCCCTGCCGGTCACACTGACCCTGAACGTTCTTTCGCTTGCATTCATTCTGGTGATGTCGATTCCGATCGGGATCTATTCGGCAACACACCAGTACTCGCTCATTGATCGCGGTACCACGGTGTTCGTTTTCCTCGGATTCGCGATGCCCGGCTTTTGGCTCGCCCTGTTGTGCATGACCTTGTTCGGCGAACAGTTGGGCTGGCTTCCAATCTCCGGATTGAAGTCGATGGATCATGACTCGATGAGTGCTTGGGGCCAGTTCGTGGACAGCGCGAAGCATCTGGTGATGCCGGTGGGAATTCCCGCCATCACCGGCCTGGCTGGAATGTCACGCTACATGCGCTCAAGCATGCTGGAGGTCTGGCGGCAGGACTACGTAACCACTGCGCGCGCCAAGGGACTTTCGGAAAGTACGGTTATCTGGCGGCACGCGGTTCGCAACGCTTTATTGCCGGTTATCACGTTGCTGGGGCTTTCGATTCCGGGCCTGATCGGTGGCTCTGTTATTTCCGAAACGATTTTTGCGATCCCGGGGATGGGTCGCTTGTTCTTCAACTCTGTGTTGATGCGTGACTATCCGATGGTGATGGGCATTACCCTGATTGGCGCGGTGCTGACCTTGATCGGGAACCTGGTCGCCGACGTTCTTTACGCTGTCGTTGACCCGAGGCTTCGGCGCTCATGAGTGCCTGGCGTAGATTGCTCAACAATCGGCTGGCAGCCGGTGGCGCTGTCGTTGTGCTGCTGCTTTTCGTGGTCGCAATTGCCGCGCCGTTTCTGGCCCCCTACGACCCATCGAGCATCGATCGCGGTGCCGTGTTGATGGGGCCCTCGGCCGGGCATTGGTTGGGGACCGACAGTATCGGCCGCGACGTGTTGAGCCGCATGATCTACGGCGCACGAATTTCGCTGTTGGTCGGGTTTGTCTCGGTCGGGATCTCCACCGTGATTGGAGTTTCGCTTGGCGCGTTGGCCGGCTATGCGGGTGGACTCATCGATTCGATCATCATGCGTTTCGTGGATGTGATGCTGACATTCCCAACCTTCTTTCTGATCCTTGCGGTGATTGCCTACATGGATGCGAGCATCTGGAACATCATGCTTGTCATCGGTGCAACGGGTTGGATGGGCGTGTGTCGTTTAGTGCGCGCCGAACTAATGAGCTTACGCGAGCGCGAGTTTATGACCGCGGCCGTAGCGTTAGGCATGCATCCGGCGCGGGTCGTTCTCAGGCACGGTCTGCCCAACGCGATGGCGCCGGTTTTCGTTTCGGCGATCCTAGGAGTGGCGGGCGCGATTCTGGTTGAGAGTTCGCTGTCGTTTCTTGGCATCGGGGTGCAGCCACCACAGGCGAGCTGGGGCAATATGTTGACCGAAGGAAAGAACACGCTGGGTGTGGCTTGGTGGTTATCGGTCTGCCCGGGGGTTGCGATTCTCGTGACGGTTCTCGGCTACAACCTGCTCGGCGAAGGCTTGCGCGATGTGCTCGACCCGCGCCTGAAGGCTCGCTGATTCGATGGCTGCCATGCTTACAGTGCGCGACTTGGTCGTCGGCTTCGATACCCACAGCGGGTTTCTAACAGCAGTCGATGGAGTCGGCTTTTCCGTGGACGCCGGAGAATCGGTAGCGATTGTCGGCGAGTCGGGCTGCGGCAAGTCGGTGACCGCGCTGTCGATCATGCGCCTGCTGCCTGTGCCGCCGGCTAAGATCATGTCCGGTACGATCGAGTTCGACGGTCGCAATCTGCTCGAATTGTCGGAACGCGAAATGCGCGACGTACGCGGCAACGATGCCGCGATGATTTTCCAAGAGCCCATGACTTCGCTGAATCCGGTGCTCACGGTCGGTTTTCAGATCGCCGAAGCGCTGCGCGTGCATCGATCGTTGAGCAAGCGAGAGGCCGCAGCCGAGGCGGTGCGCATGCTCGAACTTGTTGAGATGCCCGACCCCGAAGACCGCGTGCACTCATATCCGCACGAGCTTTCGGGCGGCATGCGCCAGCGCGTAATGATCGCGATGGCGCTGTCCTGTGAACCTCGCCTGCTGATCGCCGACGAACCGACCACTGCCCTTGACGTTACGATTCAAGCCCAGGTTCTGGAGCTTCTGGCGTCTCTCAAAAAACGACTGGGCATGGCGTTGCTTCTCATCACCCACGATCTCGGAGTTGTTGCCGAACATACCGAGCGTGTGGTTGTGATGTATGCCGGTCGAGTGGTGGAGACCGGCCCCGTTGCCCAGGTTTTTGAAACCCCTTTGCATCCGTACACCCAAGGACTGCTGCGATCGGTCCCGCGACTCGGCGGCGAGCGTGGCGAGCTGGCGACGATTCCGGGTACGGTGCCCGCGTTGGATGCTCTGCCTTCGGGCTGTCGCTTCCGTGATCGTTGTCCGTTGGCCGAAGCCGAGTGCGCGGAGAAAGACCCCGCCTTGCACGATTTTGGTAATGGGCGCAGTGCCGCCTGTCTCGTGTCGGCGCGCAATCAAGGTTTGGGTTCATGAGCGGCGAGTTGGTCAAAGCGCACGGCTTGGTGAAGCATTTTCCCGTACGCGGATCGATGTTTTCACGATCAACGAAAGTCGTGCACGCGGTCGAAGATGTCGATTTGTCGATCGATGCTGCAGAGACCGTCGGTATCGTTGGCGAGTCGGGGTCCGGTAAGTCGACTCTGGGACGACTATTACTGGGACTGCTTCCTCCAACTGCCGGTTACGTAGAGTTCGACGGAACCGACCTGACGAAGTTGTCGAGGGCCGATTTGCGACGCCAGCGGCGGCACATGCAGATTGTTTTTCAAGATCCTTACGCGTCGCTCAACCCGCGGATGCGTGTCGGATCGATTATTGGTGAGGGGCCGCTCGTGCATTCGATGGCGGCCGGCAGTGAGTTGAAAGATCGCGTTCTCGATATCATGGAGCGCGTCGGTCTCCCGCGCGCCGCCTACGACCGCTACCCCCACGAGTTCAGCGGTGGCCAACGCCAGCGCATCGGAATTGCACGCGCCCTTGCCGTCGAGCCGCGTTTCTTAGTTGCCGACGAACCGGTGTCTGCCTTGGACGTTTCGGTAGGCGCGCAGATCTTAAACCTGCTAGCCGAGCTTCGCGCCGAGCGTGACATCGCGATGGCGTTCATCTCGCACGATCTTCGTGTGGTCGAACACACCAGCGATCGAGTCGCAGTGATGTATCTCGGCCGTATCGTCGAGCTAGCTCCGGCACGCGCGATCTACGACGATCCCCAACACCCGTACACGAAGGCGCTGCTTTCGGCGGTGCCCGACATCGACCTAACGAAGCGTCGCGAGCGCATTGTTTTAGGTGGTGAAGTGCCGAGCCCGATCGATCCGCCGTCCGGCTGCCCGTTCCATCCGCGTTGCGCGATCGCTGTCGATCGCTGTAAGACCGAGCGGCCGCAGCTTGTGGTTCGTGGTGGGCATGGCACTGCCTGTCATCTTACCGACTGAGCGGCCGAAGGCTTCGAATGCGTACGCCGGATTGCTGCGTGCCAGCCAACAGCCTGCGCGGACTGTTGAGAACTTTGGTCCGACACCAGCGCCCTCCGGCCAACATCGTTCCATCAAGCCCACGAACGGACGGACTGCATTGAGTCAAATTGCCGTAAATAAACTGATCGGACGCTGAAGCAGAGACGCGAGGGTGTTTGAATGACCAGTCCGCGACATTCGCTCCGCGCACATTCCGCGCAAACAGTTCCTCGTCCATTTGGTCTTCGACTTTTGGCTAGGTGCGACTGATGAACGAACTCTGAAGTTTGCCGGTGGTAGTGAATTCAGCGGGGTGCCGCAACCAGCATTCGAGGTCGTGGCTCACGCAGGAGGTGAGAACGGATGAGGCGTTCGAACTTGGTGAAATTATTGGTAATGAGCCTCTCGCTTTGTCCGTCCATGCGTCCATCGAGAAGGGTATTGAGCAGAGTTGCCATCTAACCGATTCAACGTCTGCTGGTGTCGTGCAGTGCGCGATTGATGCAACAGTTCGGGACATCAATGAGCATGCGGATAGGTAGTTTAAACACCTTCCCGCGTCAGACCCCAGCTTCCGAGAACCCAATCTACGTCAATTAGAGTGCCTGGTGCGCGTCCGTGTTTCGCGGTCGAGCGTTGATGCTGGCCGGTTGGCGCGGCTGGCCAGGGGTGAAGTTGAACACACCCGTGTCGACGAGGATCAAGTAACGCCCATTCGGGCTGACCCGTAAGTCCTGCGCGAAGCGCACGTCGCCATCGGGCAGTGTGTGCTCGAAGACAAGTCTGGCCGTCTCGATGTCGAATCCCAGAACGCGAGTTGCGTCGCGATCCAACGTTGCGGGTTCAGTGATCCAGAGGGGTCCCTGCCGATCTGCTGTGAATCCAAAAGGGGCAACGAAGAGATCTTGTTGCTCCTTGCCAGGCCGAGGCATCGGTTTGCCGTCGACCAATTCAAAGACGTGGCCAGTCGCCAAGCGCTACGCCGGTTTCGGTGAGTAGATTGCATGCGGCGATACCAGCGCGCCTGCGCGTGTTCAGAGCCGCGTTTCGCGCTGCGAAAACTTCGTCCAAAAGGCGCGCAATCGCGTCGGGTTGCGCGAGTCGTCCTCTCCACCAGCGATCCGAAAGTTCTTCTGCATCTTGAGCGTGCTGCACTATCTCCATCCATTGGGGTGCACTTCGCTCAAACTCATCTACGAATGTCAGAGCCTCGAACGCCGTCGCGATCCGATCATTAAGTTGAGTCAACCCCTCGTGCGTCTCAGAGCGAGCCATCGCCCGGTAGCTGCGGGCGCGCGAACGCTCGAGGTTCCCCAGTGGTATCTCGACCGCCACGCGCGCGCCGTACTCACGATCCTCACCAGAGCGAACAACCGGTTCCACAGAGAAATCGATGAACTTCAATGACGGCCAGCCGAGTGCGTCTTGACGCCGCGCCAAAGCCTCATATCGCTGTCCTATGGCACTATGTATGTTCATCGCCGGCTGATATTGGAGTAATTGTTCGCGGACTAGTTGTAACGATCTATCGAGAAATCGGGCAGTGGGGATCAGATTCGGGAGAACAGTCTGGGGTTGCGACGCAGCCGTGCCTGCGATCGGTCGTGGTGCGCGTGCTCGCAAGTCAACCTCGCTGGCCAAGGCAAATCGGGCCGCCTTTACGTCATCAATCTGGCCCGCGGCTGCAAGATCGTTACTCCATCGCAGAAGGCGCTTCTGGCGTAGCGCATAGGCATCATAGATGAGTTGAAGTTCTCGCTGCGACTCCTGCTCGAGTGCCGGGAGGCAACGCGCGACACGCTCTTGCAACATAGCCTCGTTGACACGCGCAAGCGCCAACACCGAATCCGCATGGAGGGCATCACGCCGGGCAGGTATCTCGAAAGGGTTTGGTAAAGGAACGCGGGCAAGCAGCTCGACACGATCGTCATTATCGTAGGAAGTCGCCGCGCGTACCTCGACCTTCTCAACCCACGCGTCTCCGCTTTCTCTTTCGATGGCGGAATCGAGCTCCGCAAGACGTGCCTTTACTGTCTCAGACTCTGCGAGACCGAGCTGGGAAATTTCGACGTTGGTATCCCTGACTCGGGCATCCAAAGATACGCGCGGTTGGGCGGTACAACCCATGACTGAGCCCATCGCGACCCCTGCCGCCAACAAGAATGCGGTTCTAGAGGAGGCGGATATAAGCGGGCTCATAAAACTCGACATCTCAAAAGGGGTTCGGCTAGCTAAGCCGGGGGCGCAGGTCCACCGTAACGACCTGTCCGATTCCGAGCTCGCAGTCCGGTGGAACCGAAATGTGTACAGGTAGGCCGTGGACGGTCGAGCTAAAGACACCACGAAGTTGACCAGGAGCAGCTTCGACAACCGCCCCCCGGCGCAGTACTTCACCCACGCCTCTGCAGGCGGTCGTGGAAGTTGGAGAGGAAATAAACGCGCGGCTCCCCGGCGAGATCGTGGCCGGGTCGGTGGTGGCGGGCACGAAGGCGACAATTTCCTGGGCGAACTCGGGCACGATGGCAGCAACCGAGGCCCCTTCTCCGATCGATGCACCCAACCTAGCGACCGAAGCTATCACTCCGTCGACGCCGCTAACGATCGTTAACTCCTGGCGGTCGGCCAACAGACGCTGGCGACGCCCTTGGACCGCTTCGATCTGCTTCGCGTATAGGGCCTC
The DNA here is from genome assembly GCA_047611725.1 of Binatia bacterium. Classification (GTDB taxonomy): domain Bacteria; phylum Desulfobacterota; class Binatia; order UBA1149; family CAITLU01; genus JBLFWR01. Next base: position 6,313 of record JBLFWR010000177.1, read on the forward strand.
GGTAGGGCCCTTCAGGGAGGGGCGGTCCGGTCGAACCCGCGTCGAAGGCGTCACCCAGCGCTCCTCGGTAACAAAGAGCTTGGCTTGCGCTAGCCTAGACTCCTCGATCAATTGCGC
>JBLFWR010000178.1:0-6309 GCA_047611725.1 Binatia bacterium
TGTGGGTGGTGCCCTGGGGTCTGCCCCGAAGAATGCCGAAGAGTTTCCCGGCGAAGAACTCACGCCGTCAGTTATCGCGCTGTGGCGAGCGTGCCTATCGCCGCACGCCTTTCATGGTTCTCGCCGCGGGCGCGATGCTTGCGACCGTGGCGCGGCCGCTGTGGGAGGGGCTGTGGCCGGGTGAAGGGGCGCCGTTGCTGAACACCCTACCCGTTGAGATCGGGAGCTATTGCGTACTGCTCTTCGCGGCCTGCATGGTCCTGCACGGTGAGCTATACCGGCTTCGCCCCGCGGCACGATCGTTGACCACATTCTACCTGTCGGTGTCGGGAGGTGGTGCGCTGGGAGGGCTGTTCGTAGGAATCGTCGCTCCGGTCTTGTTCGACGACTACTACGAACTCCGTCTCGGCCTGGCGCTGGCCGGTGTCCTGGCGCTCGTTGCCTGGGGGTGTCGCGCTCCGGGTATCGTCAACTTGCGTTCCATCGGTTGGCGGCTGGCGATCTCGGCGGGCTTGATCTTCGTTCTGACCGCTGGGACGAACACACACACACAGCATTGAACGCGAGGGCGTACTTGAACACCGCGAACGCAGCTTCTTCGGCGTGCTCAAGGTTTTGCGAATCGACGGGCCGGTCTCGAGTCAGCGCAAGCTGCGTCACGGATCGACAATGCACGGGGTTCAGTTCCTTGCCCCGCAACTCCGCGCACTACCAACTGCCTACTTTGGCCGCGTCACGGGTATCGGAATGGTGCTTTCTCTGCAGCCCGAAACACGGCCCATGCGAATCGGTGTCGTAGGCCTTGGCGTCGGAACCCTCTCAGCCTACGCACGCGCTGGCGACATGCTGCGATTCTACGAGATGGAGCCCGCGGTTATCCGTATCGCGCGCGACGATGGCTATTTCGATTACGTGGGCTCGAGCGCTGGCGAGATCGAAATCACGCTCGGCGACGCACGTGTTTCCCTGGCTCGCGAGCGGGTGGCCGGAACGCGGCAGCAGTTCGACCATCTGATCATCGATGCCTTCAGTAGCGATGCGATCCCCGTGCACCTGCTGACCCGCGAGGCTTTTGCGCAGTATAGCGAGGCGATGGCTCCCGGCGCGCTCCTGGTTTTTCACATCACGAACCGCTACTTCGCGCTGGCTCCCATCGTCTTACGCATGGGCGCCGATCTCGGGATGACGGGCCTCGTGGTGCGCAACGAAAGCATCCCTCGCGTTATGTCTATGGGTTCGGAGTGGGTGATCCTCAGTCAGGATCGGGGGCTGCTCATCGCTTTAGAGCGCGCTATGGCTAGCCAATACAAGAAGTCCGGCATTGCCCCGGAGCGGTTGCGAACCAGGTTGTCCGCGGTCTCCGAGAACGCGGAGATCCCCGTCTGGACGGACGACTATAGTGATCTTGTGGGCACGCTGCGCAGCGTCGAGTAGGTGGGCATAGTGTGAGTGTGGGTGTGCCAGTTACGCCGTCAACGTAAGCGCCGGTCTGGGCTTTCTGTGGTGGATCCACCGGCAACCGACCCGCCGCACGGCGACAATCGCCGCGATTGTGGCAAGCCTGTTGTTTTGTTCGGGGACGGCCATCGCGGGAATGATCGCGGGCGGCTACGCGGCAACCACGCTGTTTTGCATGGGGCTTTTGTGGGTGACGGCCGCGATGCTGCCCTGGGGATTTCTTGCGCAATTTGTCGTGTGTGCGACGGCTGCAACGTCGATGTTGGTCACGTTCTCGTTTCTGGGGGCTGGGGTGGTTCCCGGCATCCTGACCCGCGATGTCATCACTTTGGCGGTCGGCGCGTGTTTCTCGCTGTTTGTCGCGTCGATCCTCGCCGCCGAACGGCGCGAGATCAGCGCGCGTCTGAGCCGCGCCGAAGCCGACGAGGCCGACAAAGACGCGCTGCATGTGCTGCTCGACGCCATGCACCGCACCGAGAGCGAGTTCATCGCCGAGCGCGATCCGCGCAAGACGGTCGCCGTCGCTTGCGCCTCCCTGCTTTCACTGGCCGGAAGCGAAGCCGTTGCCCTGATTCACATCGCCGACCGCGACTCGGATCAGCCGCGATTGCGCATCGTGGCTGCCATGCGCGAAACCGAAGGTTTGATCGAACGCGTTCACGCCGAGCTCGGCTCTGGGGTGGATACGGCCATAGCGGAGGCCCTTGAAACCAGGACCACGGTTCTGCGCGGCGCGCTCGATCATGTTCGCCTTGGATTCGAGATCGAGGCAGTCGAACTTGACAGCGTCGCGATTCTTCCGGTTACCGTTTCCGAGGAGTTGGTCGGCTTTCTCGTTCTGGTCAATCGAGCCGACGGGTATGACCGATCGCTGCTCGACTACCTGGCTCCCTTCGTTGCGCTCCTGGCACAGCTAACCGACGCGTTCGAGAACGACGCGCGGCGTAGAGTTGCCGAAGCTGAAGTTCACGAATTCGGAGCAACGCTGGAACGCAAAATTCAGGAACGTACGGTGGAACTGGAGACAGCCAACCTCGAACTCCAGGCGTTCAGCTATGCCGTATCCCACGATCTGCGTGGGCCACTGCGAGCCATCGGCGGTTTCGCCGAACTGGTCTTGGATGAGTCAACAGATGCTCTGGATCCAGAAGCGGCCGACCTCATCACCCGTGTGCGTGCAGCCGCGCTTCGCATGGACGCGATCATCGACGACTTGCTGCTGCTCGGGCGCATCGCTCGACGCGAATTGGTTAGCCGCGAAGCCAACCTGAGCGCCATTGTGGATCGGATCGTAGAGTAGTTTCGCTCGCAGGACGACGGTAAGGCCGCGCGCATCCGGGTGAGCGTGGAACCGAACCTGGTGGCTGCTGGCGATCCGGACCTGCTGACGATCGCTGATCGAATCGTCCGGCGTCACGGCGGCAGCATCCGAGCCGAGGCGGTACCGGGCACGGGCACTGCGATCCATTTCACGCTTCCCTCGGCTGCGCGCTCGTCAAGCTAGCGCGCAGCACACTGAAATCGTGCTGGCTTGTAACATCCTGAACCGGATGATCGGCGTTGGTATGCCTGTTTCCAGGGCGGTAAAACTCTGAGTTTCCTGCGGGTGGGAGATTTTCAACTCGTCTTTGATTCAAGCACCAACGCCCCGATTCGGCCCCCTGCCATTTGACAACCTATCTACGAATCCTCTAACGAGACCCCCATGGCCAAACCCCTAGTTGTCGTAGAATCCCCCGCCAAGGCGAAAAAGCTCAGTGAGTTCCTCGGGAGTGACTACGACGTGCGCGCCTCGGTGGGCCACATCTCGGACCTGCCGTCGAAGGGTCTGAACATTGATGTCGACAACGGGTTCAAGCCGACCTACGAGCTGACCGAGCGCGGCAAGACCGTGGTCAAAGACCTGAAGGCTGCGCTGAAAGAGGCTTCCGAGCTCTACCTCGCAACAGATGAAGACCGCGAGGGAGAGGCCATTGCCTGGCATCTGCTCGAGTACCTGAAGCCGAAGGTGCCCGTGAAACGGATGGTGTTCCACGAGATCACCAAGGCCGCCATCGACCATGCAGTGAAGAACCCGCGGGGCATCGACTACGGGATGGTGCATGCCGCTGAGACGCGTCGCCTGCTCGACCGCCTGTATGGGTATGAGGTGTCGCCGGTGCTGTGGCGTCGCGTCAACCGGGGCCTCTCGGCCGGACGCGTGCAGAGCCCCACCGTCCGTCTGATCGTAGAGCGCGAGCGCGAGCGCATCGCCTTCATTAGCGCCGATTACTGGGATATCGACGCCGTCACCGCTACCGACCCGTCGTTCGATTCGAAGCTGGTCGGCGTCGCCGGTTCGAAGGTCGCCTCCGGAAAAGACTTCAACGACAGAGGCCAGATCATCACGCCGAAGAGCGGCAATACTCCTATCCAGCTGACCGAGGACCGCGCACGCGGCCTGGCAGAGGGGCTCGACGGCAAGCAATTCACCGTTCGCTCGGTCGAGGAAAAGCCGTATCGGTCGTCTCCGAAGGCGCCGTTCATGACGTCTACGCTGCAGCAGGAAGGCGGGCGCAAACTCCGGCTCTCGTCTAGCCAGGTGATGCGTGTCGCGCAGGGCCTGTACGAGCGCGGCTTCATCACGTACATGCGTACCGACGACGTCATTCTCTCCGAAGAGGCGATGACCGCAACTCGTGCGACAGTGACCAGCGAGTACGGGGCGAAGTACCTCAACGCTGCACCAAAGCAGTACAAGAAGAAGACCCAGGGCCAGGACGCCCACGAATCCATCCGCCCGACTACGCCCTTTCGCTCTCCCGATTCGGTGTCGAAGGAACTGAACAGTCAGGAATTCGCGCTCTATCGACTCATCTGGCAGCGCACGCTGGCGTCGCAGATGGCTGATGCGGTTGGTGTCACTGTCTCGATTCGCTTGGCTGCCGAGTCGCTCGACCGTAATGCTGGCGACCATAATGTTGGCGACCGCAATGTTGGCGAGCTGGTCGACTGTGAGTTCGCCGCCTCGGGCACGACGATCACTTTCCTGGGTTACCGCGCCGTCTACGTCGCCTCGAAGGAAGAAACGGGCGAAGACGCCGCAGACAAAGAAGCGCTGCTGCCGCCGCTGGCGCAGGGTGACCTCGTCGCGATCTCGGCGATTACGCCGAACGGGCACACGACCACACCACCGTTACGCTTCAGCGAAGCCTCGCTGGTCAAGCGTCTGGAAGAACTGCGCATCGGCCGTCCGTCAACCTGGGCCTCGATCATCCAGACCATCCAAGACCGCGGCTATGTGTGGAAGAAGGGCCAGGCGCTGGTTCCCACCTGGACTGCGTTTGCGGTCATCCGGTTGCTCGAAGAACACTTCGAAGCGCTCGTCGATTACGAGTTCACCGCGTCGACCGAACACGATCTAGATGCCATCGCCAAGGGCGAGCGCCAGAAGGATAAGTGGCTACAGCGGTTCTACTGGGGCGATCAGGGCGACGCCTCGGTCCCCGCGATCACCGCCGAGGCCGGCGATGGCGTTCACGCGTTGCTCGGCCTGAAGCGACTCGTAGAAGAGAACCTCGGCAATATCGACGCCGCCGAGATCAATACGTTTCCGCTCGGCGAGGACGAGAACGGCAACGAGGTCGTCGCCAAGCCCGGCAAGTACGGCCCCTACGTGAAGCGCGGCGAAGACACTGCGTCCGTGCCCGACGATCTGGCTCCAGACGAACTCACGGTCGAAAAGGCCATCGAGCTCCTCAACGCTCCGAAGATGGAAGACCCGATCGGCGAGCTCGACGGGCTCCCGGTGTTCGCGAAGAACGGCCGCTTTGGCCCGTACGTGCAGTGGGGCGACCACGACAATCCTCCTGTGGGCATGGAGAAGCCGAAGATGGCGTCACTGTTCCAGACCATGGTGTTCGAGAACATCACGATGGAAGACGCCGAGAAGCTCCTGCGGCTGCCGCGCCACCTCGGCGACGATCCGGCCGACGGCATTCCGATCTATGCCAACAACGGCCGATACGGGCCCTACGTGATGAAAGAGAAGGACTACCGGAACATCGATTCCGAAGAGCTTCTCCTCAAGATCACGCTCGACGAGGCGCTGAAGATCTACTCCGAGCCAAAGGTCTACAAGCGAGGCGGAGGGAACCTGGCTGCCAAGGGCCCGCTGAAGGAATTTGGCGTAGACCCGGTCAGCGAGAAGAACGTTACGGCAAAGGACGGCCGTTTTGGCGTGTACGTCACCGACGGCGAGACCAACGCGTCGCTGGGCAAGGGCGACCGTCTCGAAGAGATCTCACCGGAACGCGCCTACGAGCTGCTCGCCATTCGCCGCGAGGCCATCATCGCCAAGGGTGGGACTCCGGGCAAGAAGGCCAAGGCCACGAAGAAGAAGGCTGCCGTAAAGAAGAAGGCTGTGGCTAAGAAGGCCCCCGCCAAGAAAGCGGCCGCGAAGAAGAAGGCTTCAGCCAAGAAGAGCACGGCTGCGACCAAGAAGGCCCCCGCTAAGAAAGCGGCCGCGAAGAAGCCCGTCATCTCGGGCTGAGGCGTTGATGACCGCTGCCGATCGTGCCCAGCACGTCGCCGAAGTCGTTGCGCCGTGTTCCGGCATAAGCGCGCGGAAAGTTGCCAACATTCCGCGCTGACTGTTGGCCTCAATCGGCGTCCAAGTCTCGAAATACGCGCCGCGCAGACCGACTGATTCCGGCGTTGTCGATGGTGACGTGGTGGGACGTCACCATCGAGATGGTGTGGTGTGGCCCTGATCGCAGATTGGACGGTAAAGGCCGGGATGTTGTTGGTTCGATATCGGCGAGGGGAGTGGAAGAGCTTGGAGGTCTAATGGCTCCGGGGTGGTTGGGCGGT
>JBLFWR010000179.1:0-6309 GCA_047611725.1 Binatia bacterium
GCAAATTTCCAAGCGTTCGAGATGAGGTTGCCGAGGGCTATACGCACCAGGCGGGGATCCGCGTGTGCGATCATGTTCGGCGCAATGTTGATCTCCATCCGACGCTGCGGTTCGCGGCTGGCAAGATCCACCAGGAATTCTTCCGCGATTTCGCCCAAGTTGATCTCAACTTCGTGCAGATCCTGATGACCTGCGCGGCCAAGCGCCGTGTAGTCGTCGATCACCTCAGCCATACGCGAAATCGATCGAAGAATGCGCTGACCATGCTCGACCGCCGCCTCGCCGGCTGCGTCACCGGCATCCTCAAGGAGCAAAGCCGTGAAGCCTTCGATATTGCGCAACGGACCGCGCAGATCGTGACACACATGCGCCGCGAGCTGGTCGCATGCGGCGAGGCGAGAACGAAGCGTGTCGTTGGCGTGCTCAAGCATCGCCACACGCTGGCGAAGTGAGTCGGCGGCACCACTTTCGTAGAGCGAAGCGAGACTAAGGCCGTCACAGCTCATCGCCGACGACGATACCGCGCGAGGGGACAAACCATCATGATTCCAAGAGTTCGAAGCTGCGAAAGTGGCATTCATCGTCAGAATTCTCCTTGCGAAGCCTGACTGATCCCCCGAATACCATGTGGCTGGGTGGGATCAGCGAGAACGTCGCCCGTGTCACGGGGACTACAGAGCAGAATACGTGCCAGCTGTTCGTCTTTGAATTTTCACCGAAAACCGGTGGAGGGTCGGCAGGACCTTGCGGGTGCCTACGCAGGAACTGGCGTAAAAACGGGGGCCAAGGTGATCATCGGGTTCGAACTGGCGACACTGACGGCGGCCGCGACACCGAGGTCCGCCGTGTCGCGGCCGCCGTGTCGCCGTTAATTTGACAGTGGGCCTCCCAAGTAACCGGGTGCTACTCAGTCGTCCACTGAACACGATACCCGGGATCTGGAGTGTACGCGCAGTAGATTCCAGTGCGTACGCAATTCTTAAGATGTCGGCCCACCAGCGGGCATTCGGCTTCGATTCTACGCAGGGCAGCGTTGCTGGCCCGGTACACACTTTGGCGGGCCCTTTCGGCGTCGGAACCCGAGCGACGCACACGGTTGCCCAAGCCGAGGGCGCGAGTCAGCTCCGTTTCAATCGCCTCTTTTTTCGCACGCGCAAGTTCGGCATGACCGAGATCACCAGAATCGTCGGCCTCCTCGATATCGACGCGAAGCTCGCGCAATCGATCTCGATAGGCCGCGATCGCCTGCGGGTCCAACATCGCTCCACTGTCCGCGTCGCGTACGACCGTGTCCGCGCTCACTAACTCCCGGGAAAGCCCTAGGGCGTGGAACTCACGAGCCGGGTTCGAGACTAGAATTTCGAGAAATCTCAGTCCCTTGATGTGTTTGAGTCGTGTCGTTTCTTGCTCGCACTCAAGTTCCCAAACCTCACCCTGCCGGCGCAACCTTGCAGTGCGCGATTCGCTCGAACCGACAGTGGCGGACGCTCCGACTGCCTCAGCTTGAGGAACGTGATCGGTGACTCCTTCACGCTTCTCGCTGTCGTTGCGCAAAGTTTCGGACTGCGCCATCCGAGCCCGCGAGCCTGGACCTCGAAAGCCAAGGGGGGAGGCTTCGAGGTCCAGATTTTCGCTCACCGGGGGGACGGCTGCGAAGGGGGGCTAGTGCTTGGTTGGTTTGCGGCCCTTCATGTTCGAAAGGAACTGAGCGGCCCCAGCAACGATCGAAAGCAACACCGTTCCGAAGACGGCTACGTTCAAAGGCGAGGTGAAATCGAATCCTGCGTACATGGTACAATCCAATTCAAAGCGTTGGGCGTCGCGAATGCAGCCTAGCGACGCAGCTAATTGCCGTTCGGGCATCGCCTCCGGCTGTGGAGAGCGGGCCTCGTTCTTAGGACTCGCGGCAAGGATGCCGCCGGTCGGTTTACTCTGTATGGGGTGGGGTTTGGGCGCTCGCGGCTGCGTCTGACAGCCGCGAGCACTTTGCCTTTTTCTTGCCCCGAGCCTTCCGCTTTTGCGGTGGCTGGGGGCCCTTGGCAGTGCCGACTTGAGTGAGATATTACGCCCGGCTTTACGCTTTGCAAGGACAATCGTAACGACCACAAAAATATTTTCGGCCACCCGCCGGGCAGGGTTTTACCCGGCGTAGCTGTTGCGGAGAACTGCCGGGAACTCTCCCCGCGCTGCTTGGGCACCGTAGGTTCCTAGCCCGCCGCGGCGAGCTATTCGGGGCGCTCGCCCGTATCGTCAATGGCCGGCGGGTCTCCGCCTTCGTCGTGCTCTTCTTCGTCTGACGCAGGGCCGCTCTCGGTCGGTGCGCGGCCGTCGGCTTCCGCCGGAGCCCCCCTGCCGACATCGTCTTGACTTGTGCGAATTCCGACTCGAAACAGCGCGAACCCGGGCATCACGAATTGATTCACGGCCATCCCCAACACGGTGCCGTCGTAGAGCGAGAGTACGGAGGTTTGCGCGTTAGAGATGGGGTCAACGATGATCCCCAACGTTCCGCCGGCACGAACTTTCTCACCAAGTTCAACTTCCGCCAGAAGGATGCCGCCCTGTTCGGCCCGTACCCAGGTTGACCTAAAATAGACCGGCTGCGGGTCGCCGAAAAAACGACGCCGTTTGATCATCCCGGTCTGAATGAGCAGTTCATCGATGCCACCTACGCCGCGTTCGACGACGTTGCTCTCCAATCGCATCGGCTCACCGGCTTCGACCGTAACCGTGGGTACTCCGGCATCGGTCGCAGCACGCCGCAGCGTACCCGGAGGTGGAACGGAGTGGAGTACGACCATGTCTCCGAATCCGGCGGCTAGATCGCGAACCACCTGCAGGGTGAGATCGGCGCGAAGTTGGGTCAGGTTCGTACGGTTGAGTGACCCCGTGTGAATGTCCACGAGCCGATCACAGCGCCGAATGATCGTCTCAAAGAAATTGTGAGCAATGCGCGACGCCGAACTGCCTCCTGGATCGCCGGGAAAATAGCGATTCAAATCACGGCGGTCCGGAAGATAGCGCGAGCCTCGTTGAAAACCGGGAAGGTTGACGATCGGCACGCCGACGATTGTCCCGTGAAGCTCGTCGGGGTCGACGTTATGGAGCACGCGGCGAACGATCTCGATGCCATTGAGCTCGTCACCGTGAATCGCCGCGGTCAGGCACAGAACGTCGCCACCATGCTTGCCGTGAGCGACCAAGACGGGAGTTGGGGTCTTCTGCCCCGCCAACGACTCTGTGGCTGAATAGGGCACGCGCTGACTCTCGCCGGGCGCTACCTCGACACCCAACAATCTAAATGGCCCCGGAAGCTTGGAGTCGAGATCCAGACCCTTGGGCGGCACCGGTTCGACCCGTGCCTGATCCGGAGATGGGGCCCGGATCTCCGTCGGCGGCGCTGGCGGGACGGGTGCTTGATCGGGAGCTGCTGGCTGGACCTCCGCTGTGGTTGCGTCGTCGCCTTCATCGCCCACTTCGGACGCGGTCGCGACGCTCGCCAACAACGAACCCGCCACGGGAACGCCAATAGCTAGCGCACCCAGAAACAACCGCGAAACAAGCGTGAAAGAACGAAAAACCCGGCGGTGCTCAATCACGCGCCGTGCTCCTCCTCAGTCAACTTAACGGCCAATTCGACACGGCCGGCAGTCGCAGCGGAGATTTTATCGAAGGCTTCGATCCGACGCAGAATCTCGATCAAGCGGAGGTCGTTCATTATTTGAATTCCTAAGCCCGAAGGCACGTTCAGTTTCAAAACCAGCGGGCAGAATCCTCACCCAACACGATGTCGGTACCAGGGGCGTCGAGGCTGACTATGGACCATAGCATCTCGAAGCGAGTTAGATGAGCAGGTCCTAGTGCGGAATTTCGAAACCTTCCAGCGATGGACGTGCGTCCGGACGCTCGGTGCATGCGCGGCGCAAAAGTCACGGCGGATAGGTACTTCAAACGCCCTCCCCCTGCATAACCTGTCATTGCAAAGTAGAAATGTCAGGTTTTCTCCAAAGTAGAGATGTCAGGTTCGGTCTCGTGGGCTAGGCCGTCAGGCCAGCCTTTGCCCGAATTCTTTTCTTCTGCCTGAGGGTCGCTTTTGGATTGGCCAGCACGGCTCGACGTCACGTTGTTGTTGCCGCTCGGCGATCCAACCCAGCGCTGAGGTTGCGTATGTGCCGTGCATGGTTCGCGCGGTTAAACCGCTGGCCTGGATCGTATTTCGTAGCGCCGCGAGTTTCGCGCCAGCCAATGCAACAGGCACGTGTGGATCCATCGCCACCAGCTCGAAACACTCAAAGCCCGCCGCCGCGACCGCCGCCAACGCCTCGGGGAAGTCGCGGTCTTTGAAACCCGCGGTGCTGTAGCTGATGTCGCGCATGGGTATCCTTTTTAGATGCTCCAGAGCAAGCCCGATCCAGGCCAGATGTCACGCTTTGGGAGGGCGAAGCTCCCGCTGAGCCGTTCTGCGCCAAGAGCATCGGTAGTTTCTGTGATTATCACGCCGCGCGGCTCAGCAGGAGCTTCGCCCTCCCACAGCGCCGATCGCTACACGTTGCCTGGGCATTCTCTAATCACTGCGTAGGCCGAGTCATACTATCGTGGTCGAGCAGTTCGTCGAGTTTACTTTCTTCGATCAGGCCCTGGTCCAGCACAATCTGACGTATCGTTTTGCCTTCGTTAAACGCCTGCTTGGCAAGTTTAGCAGCGGCGTCGTAACCGATCTCGGGGGCGAGGCTGGTATACATCATCAGCGACTGGTCGATCAGTTCCTCGCAGCGCTTCACGTTTACTTCCAGGCCATCCAGAAGCTTATCGACAAACACGTTGCTGACGTTGGCCAACAGCGTAATCGATTCCATCATGGCGTCAGCCATCACGGGCATGGCGACGTTGAGTTCGAGGATCGATCCCACCCCGCCGAATCCGGCGTAGGTGATGGTGGCGTCGTTGCCAATCACGCGAGCGGCGACCTGCACCACCGATTCGCAAATAACCGGATTAACTTTGCCGGGCATGATTGACGAACCAGGCTGAATGGCGGGCAGCGTGAATTCACCCAGACCGCAGCGCGGCCCGGAGCCGAGCCAGCGAATATCGTTCGCGATTTTTGAAAGACTCACGGCAATGGTCTTGAGCAAGCCCGAGGCCGCGACGAATCCGTCTTTGGCGGCCTGCGCTTCGGGGTGGTTGTCCGCCTCGCGAAATGCCACGCCTGTCTGGGCGGCCAGTTCTTTCGAAACTCGCGACCCAAACTCAACATGCGTGTTGATGCCCGTGCCGACGGCCGTGCCCCCGATGGCGAGTTCACCCAGCGACTCAATCGCGTAATCAACGCGGCCAATCGAATGCTTCACCTGGCTGGCATAACCGCTAAAAACCTGGCCCACGCGGATGGGTGTCGCGTCCATCAAATGCGTGCGTCCGATTTTCTTGATGTCGTCCCACTGCGTGGCCAGCTTGTCGAGCTGCGCATAAAGACGCTCCAACGCGGGGCGCAGTTGCTTGGCAAGGGCGACGCCCGCAGCGATGTGCATGGCCGTGGGGAAGGTGTCGTTGGAGGACTGACCCATATTGACGTGGTCGTTGGGATGGACCGGATTCTTCGTGCCCACGGGCTGACCCATGGCGGCGTTGGCGAGGTTGGCGATTACCTCATTGCCGTTCATATTCGAACTGGTGCCCGACCCGGTTTGGAAAACGTCGACGACAAAATGCTGGTCGTGCTTACCCTCCGCCACTTCATTAGAAGCACTGATGATCGACGCGGCGAGTTCCCCGTCGAGCAGTCCCAGGTCTTGATTCGCCTTGGCACAGGCGGACTTGAGCAGACCAAGCGCATGAATGACCTGTGCCGGCACACCCCGACCCGACACGGGAAAGTTCTCCACAGCGCGTTGGGTACTGGCACCCCACATGGCCCAACTGGGCACGCGCATTTCGCCCATGGAATCTTTTTCGATACGGGTTTCGTTCGCACTCATGGCATCATCCTTGTCCGCGATATCACGTTGCGGATAGGTACTTCAAATGCCCTCCCCCTGCAGAACCATGTCGAACCCAAGTAGAAACGTCCTAATCTCTCCAAAGTAGAAATGTCCTAATCTCTCCAAAGTAGAAATGTCCTATTGCGCCTGCGGCACTCAGGCAGGGCGGGGCGTTCTCAGCCAGCCTGTGCCGCGGCTTTCATCCTCTTTTTCTCTCGCAAAGTGACCTTCGGGTTGGCCAGTTTCTTGGCGTCTCTCTCCTTTTGTTTTGCGGCGATGAATTCGAACGCCGCACCGAGGTGTTTGTTCTCGACAATCGTTCCTTGGC
>JBLFWR010000180.1:0-6283 GCA_047611725.1 Binatia bacterium
ATTTCGATCGCGACCGAGCTGATCTGGGGCCTGCCGGGCGACACACTGGCCGAGTTCGAGACACATCTCGACCGCCTGGCTTCGATCTTTCCGAACATCAATATCTTCGGTTACACGCTGCTGCCGGGAACCGAGTTCTACGCGCGTCGTGAAGAGTACAAGATCGATGCGATTCCTGTTGCCGGCTACGGGCGCGCCAAAGGCGAGTATGTGGTCGGCTGCAATACCTTCGAGCGCGACGAAGGAATTGAAGGCTACTTCCTGATTTCGGCACATATTTTGTTGATCCGCGGCTACATCATGCCGCTGACCATACGCTACCTGGCGCTGGACGGCAGTGTGCCGGTGTCTGCGCTGTTGCGCGCCGTGTTGCGTGAGCTAACTGTTGAGTTCGCCACAGACCTTCCCGATCTGGACCTGACCGATCGCATGAATGTCTACGAGAACCGCGCGCCGCTGTATGTGGCGATGTTGCGCGACGAAGTGCGCTTGTTCTCCGTCATTCGGCGGGTCGTCACTGCGTGGTTGGAAGACCACGGCGACGACGGCGGATTGTTGGAGCGGACGTTGGCCGTGCTCGAGCTGGACCGTGGATTTTGTCCGCGTGTTGGCGACGGCGTGACCGAGGACATCGGCTTCGACTTTGCTGCCGATCAAGCCGAACACGCCCTGGGTCGTATGGAACTCCCAGAGCCTGCGGCTCTGGAGGGCGGCAGTTCAACCTTGCGGGTGAAGCACCCAGGACACGTTGGCGAGGTTCTGCAAGATCCCGACGGCGGCAGTTGGATGCGTGGCCAAATCGAGTCCGTCCAGTCCCGTTCAGGCGATCAGACGAACGCGGCGTAGCGATCTGTCGGCGCGGAGTGCTCATGAGGCCTTCAACCCATTAGATCGCTCACAGGACTTTCCGTTCTCGGCCTTGGGTTGGCCTCCGGTGCGTTGCTGGCCGAAGGCGGCCTTCTCGTTCCGTTTTGGCAGTCTTTAGAACCTGCGGAGTTCCTTCGCTGGTACCAGCGCAACGCTTCGTTGCTACTTCGTTTCTTCACGCCACTTGAAGTCATTCCGACCGTTTTGGTCGTTGTCGCGGCCAGCATGTCGGTGGCCAGAGGCTTACCTGGTGCCCGGCTTCTCGCGCTTGCTGCTGTCTTAGCGATTGTCGTTCTGCTGAGCTTCCCACTCTATTTTCAGGCAGCCAACGCCAGTTTCGCGGATGCTACGATTGAACTTGATGCTGTTGGCGCGGAGCTAGTGCGCTGGTCGTGTTGGCACTGGGGTCGGACGGTTCTTGCGATCGTGTCGTTTGCGTGTGCGCTTGTGGCGTTCGGCGATGTTCGGCGTACGCGCCCGCAGTAGATTCGTCACGGCCGACATCGAGTCGGTCGAATAACTTCGGGCTGCCCCACGGTGGCCGAGAACGGGGAATCAGATGCGAAGTCGTTCAGTGTTCGGGCGAGTTTTCTTGGCCGCGCTTTTCTGCGCCGGATTTGGACAATCTTCTAACGCGCTGGCCGAAGAGCCTTGCTTCTACGGTAAGCAGGCGTTCACGATCGAGTACAAGCTAAGCGGCACAGAGTCCGGAACTGTGATCGAGCATGTCTCGGAGTGCGGTCGCAAGCGTGTCGAGATTCAGGAATCAACGATCTCGATGATGGGCTTTACGCAAGCCACGAAGAAGCGAACGGTTTACGACGGCGCCGAGATTGTCACCATTGATGGCACGACCGGGGCCGTCACGAAGGCCAAGAACCCGCTCTATGACCAGCTTGTCGCGAATATGGACGGGCAAACGGTGTCGAGTTCGGCCAGAGCGTGATGAAGCAAATGGGCGGCCGCGCCACAGGCGAGGCGGGCACCTATGCCGGGGTGGATTGCGACGTATGGGAAATCGCGTCGTTGGGTTCCAATACTTGCATCACAACGTGGGGCGGTACCCTTTTCGCAAGCAGCAATGTCATGGGAATGGCCTCAGGTCGTGAGGCCACATCGGTGAAGCTCGACGATGCGGGCCCGGCCGAGGCCTATACCTACGATGTCTCCAAGGCCCAGCAGGCGCCCGACGTGATGAAGCTTCTCAAGCAGTTTCAGGACGCGAAGAACCAGGGAGCGCCGTAGCCGTAGCAATAGTCGAGCGGGGAGCGAGTCGGTTCCGATGCGCGGCGCGACTGTGCGACGGCCGCACGCCAATGCGCGACACAGGCCCGTCACAGAGCCCGTCACAGAGCACGTCACAGGGGCGACACAGGCGCGACACAGGGCCGGACCAACTCGTAGTAGTGAAGAAGCCAGGTCACGCGTTTGTTCAGCCGCTATTCGTTGACCGAGAACTTCGGTTCGTTCGTCTCGTCTCGTATCCGACAAACGCTGATCATCACGCCCGCGATACGACCTTCGCCAGCAGTCTGCGCAGACTGTTGGTGACTTCTACTACTGAGCAACCCCGCCAACAGTCCGTGCAGACTGTTGGTAACTTACGCGACGCTTGGCTCGCATGAAGCTCCGCCCGAAGTCCAGGTCGGCCTGATATTGGTTGTGCCCGTGACAGCGCAGTTCGATGTTTTCGATTTCGTGAACTCCACCTCGCCCGAAGGGCATTTTGTGATGAAACTCGAGATTGCGTGTCGCACGACATCGATGGCCCTTGTCGTCTTCGAACCTGCACCGTCCACCATCGCGCAACCAAACCGCACGTCGCAAAGCCGCGGGGATGGCTCGGGTTCGCTGGTCCTTTGCGGTGTCGGTTCCAGGCGTTCTCCGCGTTCGCGGCCGATCCGTAAGCGCCGCTTTCTTCTTCAAGGTATCAACGAGCAGCAGGTTGATCGCTCGGCTGATAATAGCAGCGGGATCTCCCGCTGCTTGGTGACTCAACAGATCTTCCAGCGCCCGCAGCTTGTCATGGGTTTGCTGGTCGACAGTGATCTCAACCTTGTAACGCCGCGGAGCCAGCGGGGTGACCCGACCGCGGGCCGTCGTCGTCTGGGTCTTCACAGGTGAAGAAGTGCCACGCGACTGAGCAAAACTTTCGCGACTCGCAATTCCAGTCTTCGCGTCGAAACCCTCAGGCGCGGGCACCGCGAGACCTGCCTCCCTGTTGGCCTGTGCCGAGGTTGATTGCTGCGCTCCTTGCTCATCGACATTCACTCTGGGCAACGCCCGAACCCGCGACGGCACATCAGGCCGCGGCGCAATCTCAGCGATCAAGTTTTCAATTTCCCGCGCACTCTTATGCCTAGCCCGCGAAAGAACCTCGCGATGGTTGGCCTCGGTTAAATGCTTAGAAAGCAGATGCACGGCCGTGAGATGCAGCTCGCCTCGCTCAAGCATTCCCAACACAACAGGAAATCGCCTAGCCACACGCGCCGCCCAAATCCTCTTCGCCGTCATCCCTTCCGACATGTGATAGCGCTCCATGCAAAACGCGAACATCGACGCACAAGCATGCTTCGCCCAAAGTTTCCGCTCATCGATCTCGTTCATCGCGACCAATAACCGAATGGTGTTCTGCCGTCCTTCCGCGATCACGTCTGCGAAGTGAGCCAGTAGTTTTTGTTCAGACAGTTCAGACAGTTCAGAAAGAGTGGAGAGAGAGCGCTGTGAATTGTTCATGCAGCAATTGTAACACGGGTTTCTATTCGGGCTTTTTCAGTGTCCCAAGGCTCGGGTGGAAACACGATCGAACAAAGCGCTACGCAGTCGCTGTTCGTCGATCGAAATTTTCAGGTCAAAAGTTTCACGCTAGAGGATGATCGCGCAGCACGGGCCAAACTACATCTCCAAAAATCGCGTCAAGGGAATTCGACGGTACAGACCGCACGCGTGCGTGCTCTATTACATCAGCTACATAACGAAAGAGGCTCGTGAAATGGTGGCGGTTTCCAGAGTTATCGGAGATTTTGGAAACCTATTTTCGGCCAGTTTCCGGCTTCGTTTTGCCGGCGACGATCGCTCGCCGTCACGATCCAATCATTGACTTCGGCCAGCAGTCTGCGCGGACTGTTGCTTGGAATCGGCAGGAATGAGGAGGAGTACGAGCAGGGGTGGAACCGCTCAGGCGGGTTGATGCGCCGGTCGGGGTCGTTCGGTTTCGTTCCGACCTAACTTCGACTTCCAGGTCTGGTCAGGCCCCGTTCGCTCGCCCCCGAAATCGAGTCCTCCAACCCGCCCCCTCTCCAAAAAGAAAGGCGTCGCTGCCTAAACAGCGACGCCTTTCTTTTTGGAAACAAGTGGTGCGAGGAGGGGGACTTGAACCCCCACGGGATTTAACTCCCACTAGGCCCTCAACCTAGCGCGTCTGCCAATTTCGCCATCCTCGCAAGCGATTGTCGGTGTGGGACACCGAGAACAGGTCTTCTAGATTCGGCTGGCGTCCGCGTCAACCGCGTCGCGCTTACGCCGACGATCTTCTTACGCTGCCGAAGGCTCAGGGAGCGAGCGGGTCTGCTGCGGGAGCTTCGGCCGCGGGTGCAGCTTCGGCAACGGGTGCAACTTTCTCGACTGCTTCGTTCAGTGCTGAATCGACTACTGCGGCCACGTCATCGGCGGCTGCCGCAGCTGCAGCAACGTCTACGGCGTCGCTCGCATCGACTTCGCCAAGACCAACAAGATCAGCGGCCGCTGCAGCGGGGCTCGTCGCAACCGGCGTCGGCTCTGTGGCGTCGTCAAACACCGAGCCGCTTTGGGAGGAAATCAGCGCCAGTGACAGCGACGTCGCCATGAAGGTGATCGCGGTGATTGTCGTCAAGCGGGTCATTAGGTTGCCGCCGCTGCTGCCAAACATGGCTTGGCTGGAGCCACCGAACGAGGCGCCCATGTCTGCGCCCTTGCCCGACTGAAGCAGGACGACGAGAATCAAAGAGAGGCAGGTAATAATGTGGACGGTGATGATTATAGGTTCCAAGGTCACTTCTCCTCGTAACGCGCAATGCGCACGAAAGACTCGGGCTTTAGGGCGGCGCCACCAACTAGGGCGCCGTCAATGTTAGGACAAGCCATGAGCTCATCAACGTTTTCCGGCTTTACGCTTCCTCCGTAGAGGATGCGGACTCGGTCGGCCAAGCCATTGGGCATGAACGAGCCAAGCACAGCGCGGATATGGGCGTGCACTTCTTCGGCCTGCTCGGTTGTAGCGACCTTACCGGTTCCGATTGCCCACACGGGTTCGTAGGCAACCACAAGCGAGGCCATTCCGTCTTCGGGAAGTTCGACCAAGCCGTGTCGGACCTGCTTGTCGATCCACTCTAGGGTCTGTCCGGCTTCGCGTTGTTCGAGCGACTCACCGACACAGAAAATCGGAATCAATCCGTGCTCATGCGCGGCGGCGATCTTCTTGGCGACCGTGTAGTCGGTTTCGCCGAAACTTTGACGGCGCTCGGAGTGGCCGATGATTACGTGACTACACCCGGCATCACGCAGCATTGCCGGCGAAATTTCCCCGGTAAACGCTCCGCTGTTTTCCCAGTAAACATTCTGAGCGCTCAGCAAGACGTTAGTGCCTGCCACCGCATCTCGGACTGTCGCGAGTGCAGTGAAGGTCGGCGCTAGAATTACTTCGCGTCCTTCCAGGCCTTTAACGCCCTCAGCCACGCCAACGGCCAAGGCCTGCGCCTCGGCGATCGTGCAGTGCATCTTCCAGTTTCCGGCTAAAATAGGGGTGCGCATCGATTCAGTCCGTTCTACTTTCAAGTGCTGCGATACCTGGCAGCTTGCGGCCTTCCAGAAACTCAAGGGAGGCGCCGCCTCCGGTTGAGATGTGCCAGATGTCTTTGCCACGACCCGATGCGCCAAGTGCCGCCACCGAGTCGCCTCCGCCAACCACAGCGCGTCCTTCGGAGTCGGCGACCGCTTCGGCCACGGTCATAGTCCCGGTGCTGAAAGCCGCCCACTCAAACACGCCCATGGGGCCGTTCCAAAGAATGGTGCGCGCCTCTTGGATGCGCTGGGCATACAGTGCGCGTGTCTTAGGGCCGATGTCGAGCCCCATTGTCCCTTCGGGGATCTCCACCCCGTCGGTGATCTGGGGCCGGGCGTCCTCGGCGAACCCGCTGGCCACCACATGGTCGACCGGCAATTCGATAGTGACACCGCGGCGGGCCGCGTCGGCAAGCACTTCCGCGGCCATTTCAATGCGATCTTCTTCGACTCGCGACGTTCCCACCGCGACACCTTTGGCGCGCAGGAATGTGTAGGCCATCGCACCGCCCACCAAGACCGCGTCGGTACGTGGCAGCAGGTTGGCAAGGAGCGCGATCTTGTCGGAAACCTTGGCACCACCGACGATCGCGACAAA
>JBLFWR010000181.1:0-6192 GCA_047611725.1 Binatia bacterium
GATCGCCGATGTCGGACAACGCCAGCGCGAGGAAATCGACATCCTAGCTCCCGGCGCGAATTATCAGTGGAATGTGTTGGAGGGAACGCTCCCTTTCGATGCCGATACCGAACCACCCTCACCTTCGATCGGAGTGTGGACGGATCCAATCTTCGACTACGGACGCGCGATCGGAGGAACCATCATCGGTGGCTACGTGTACCGCGGAACAAAGCACCCCGAACTTGTTGGCGACTACATCTACGCAGACTTCATAACCGGCAGCATCACAGCCTTGCAATACGAGCTCGAAGGAAACGGCGTCAAAGTTCTTGGAAACGTTGGACTCGTCGCCACTGGATTCCAAGGCCGTGCCGATGGCATCACCTCGCTCGGCGTGGACGCGGCGGGCGAGATTTACGTGCTCACGCTCGGCGAAGTTTCCAATCTCCAACGATTGGTTCGCGAAAACCCCGGCTCTTCGAATATGCCGCCGACGCTTTCCGAGACCGGACTGTTTGCTGATTTGGCGACTCTTGATCCGATCTCCGCGCTGGTTCCGTACGACGTGCGAAGTCCTCTATGGTCCGATGGCACCGCCAAGCGCCGTTGGATGTCTGTGCCATCGAACGCAACCATTGGGTACCGTTCCGATATCGCATGGAAGTTTCCACCCGGAACCGTGTTCGTCAAACACTTCGAAATCCAGGTCGACGAACGCGAGCCGGACAACTTTAAACGACTCGAAACCCGTGTGCTCGTCGTTCAGACCAACGGAAACGTTTACGGCGTAACCTACAAGTGGCGAGCTGATGGCAGCGAAGCCGATCTGTTGATTGACAGATCGAGCGAGACCCTTTCGACGACAGCGTTGGATGGCTCGATCACGCTGGACAATTACGACTACCCAAGCCCGAACGATTGCCTACTTTGCCACGATCGCGGCGCAGGGCACCTGTTGGGATTGAAGAGTCGCCAGTTGGCCCAAGACCAGCTTCAATGGTTGGCTGATTCGGGATTCTTCGAAACCGCCCCGACGCCGGAGCAAATTGCCGCAGTCGAAACGCTGGCACCGCTGGACGACGAAACCGCGTCAATGACCAAACGGGCTCGCTCCTACCTGGATTCGAACTGTTCCCACTGCCACGGCTCTCAAGATTTGGATCGTTCTCTTTGGGATGCGCGCTTCGACACTCCTTTTGAAGAGCAGGGTATTCTGTACGGCTTGGTACTCGGCGAGTACGGCGGCAACACCGATCGGGTCGTACGACCGGTCGACCTGGAATCGTCGATTCTTTATCTGCGCTCACTGACCACCGACCAGAATCTGCGAATGCCGCCACTTGCGCGCAATCGCACCGACGAAGCCTTCATCGAATTGCTTGAGGCCTGGATCTTGTCGCTCACCAACGCAACGACAACCACCCTACCGATCGCCAGCACAACCACCCTGCCGATCGACGCTGCCTGCGGTGACCCCGTTCATCCATTCGATTTGGTATCGGCTAGCGACGCTCTGCACGTACTGCGTGCGGCAGTGGGACTGCGCGGCTGTGGGGTTTGCACCTGCGACGCAAGCGGCAATGGCATCGTCACCGCCAGCGACGCACTAAGGGTACTTAGTCACGCAGTCGGACTACCGGCCGAGCTCAACTGTCCGTCGTGCTTCTAATTGGCAAAGTTTAGCGGCGGCGATTGTCTGAACGATATTTCCACGGCGACGTAAAACCAGGCGCCGCCCACACACCACGAGCGGCACTGCGAGCTTCGTCTTCGTAGCGAATGTAGTCGCTGCTGTAGCGCCGATAGGCCAACGCCCATCCCTGCTCCACCATCGCGCGACCAAGATCACGACCGGCCACCGAGCAACGCGCGACCATGCGACCGTAGGTGTCGGTGTCACGACGCTGGCAAAACACTTCGCGGCCGTCGATGAGCGCCTTTAGGGCATCGCGGCCACTGTCACCGCACGCAAACGTTCCGCCATTGACGTGCGGACAACGCTGCGAGCCCTCGAATGCATCGATGCCATGAAGACGCACGCGGACCTGCCCGAAGTCGAAGCTGTCGCCATCGCGCAGCCGCGGATAACCGCTGATCTCGGCGCCACCGCTTTCGTCAACTGAGGATGTACCGCGTGAACCAGGCAGTGGGAATGAACCACCACTGGTCGTCCAGCCCTGGTGGTGGGAAACGATGAAGGCGACCAGCATGGCTGCCGCGATAATAGCCAAGCCGCGCCGGGACTTTCTACGGACCTGAATCGGTCGGTTACGCGACCGTGATTGCGGCCTGCGTGATCGCGGCTTGCCAGATTGGTTGCTAGATCGGTTGCGACGCAACGATTGTCTCAAGCCGAACTTCTTACGAGAACTATCAACTTAGAAACAAAGCTCAGCCATCGTGTGCAGTTCATCCAAGCGGACTCCCGACAGGATCAGGCTACTCGCGCTCGACGACTTCCATTCGTCTATCCGTTCAGCGATCCGCTCTTTCGACCCGACAAGTGTGATCGCATCGACAAGGTCATCGGGGACAGCCGCAGTTGCCGCCTTCTTCTTTCCGTCCAGATACAAATCTTGAATCTGTTGCGCCGCGTCTTCCCAGCCCATACGTCGCACGAGCTGGTTGTAGAAGTTCTTATTGCGCGCGCCCATGCCACCAACATACAAAGCGATGGAGGGCTTCATACGATCACGACAGGCTTGGAGGTCGTCACCGATTTTCACATTGATCATCGGCGTGATGGCGAAGCGGTCTTTGCGAGCCTGATCCGTAGATTTCGCGAACCCGCTTGCGATCGCTTCATCAAAAACAGAAAGACCTTCCGGGCTGGTCCAGATCGGCATGAAACCGTCGGCACACTCTGCCGCACACTGGACCCCTTTCGGTGAAATCGTGGCGGTGACGATCGGAATGTCGTTGCGTGGATGGAGAATCAACTTCAGTGCTTTGCCAAGGCCGCACGACCCCTCGCCGGTATAGGGGATCTGATAGCACTCGCCGTCGTGAACCAGTGGCTCGGCGCGGGCGAAGATCTTGCGCATAATCGAGATGTACTCACGCGTACGGGTCAGCGGCTTGCCGTAGGGTTCGCCATGCCACCCTTCAATCACCTGAGGTCCCGACGGGCCGATGCCGACGATCATGCGACCACCGGAAAGTTCATCAACCGTGGCTGCCTGCATCGCACACATTGCCGGCGTTCGCGCCGACATCTGCATAATTCCGGTACCGAGTTTGATGCGATCAGTTTGGGCCGCAATCCACGCAAGCGGTGTGATCGCATCGTTACCCCAAGCTTCGGCTGTCCAGACACTGTCGTAGCCGAGACTCTCGGCTTCTTTTATGAGACCGATATCGATTTTTATATGTGCGCCAAAACCGGCGGTGGTGAGTCCGAGTTTCATCGTTACTCCTCCAACGTAGACGTGTCGCCTTCTTCCAAACCAAGTTCCCGCGCCTTGAGAAGTCGTCGCATAATTTTACCCGAGCGTGTTTTCGGCAACGCGGCGATAAACGCGACCTCGGACGGCTGCGCGATCGGGCCCAGCGAGTTGCGTACATGCAAGGCGAGTTCGCGAGACAGCGCCTCGGAGGGCTCGGCGCCCTTGAGTACAACGAAGGCCTTTATGCGCTCGCCCTTGATGTCATCGGGCAAGCCGACCACTGCCGACTCGACAACGTTTGCGTGGGTGATGAGCGCGCTTTCGACATCGGCCGTGCCGATACGGTGCCCCGCAACGTTGAGCACATCATCGGAGCGGCCAAGTACGGCCCAGTAACCTTCCGCATCACATACCGCGACGTCGCCGGTCACGTATCCACCCAGCGTCTCACTCCACAGTTCCGCGTAGCGATCGGGATCCCCATGCAGTGTTCTCATCATGTAAGGAACCGGTTCTTCCATGATCAGAAGGCCGCCTTCCCCCGCTTCGGTCACGGCCTCACCTTCAGCCGTAACCAGTTTCAGGCGCACTCCCGGCATCGGTTTTCCGGCATAGCCCGGACGCCCGGTCATGCCGGGAAACGTGCCGATCATCGGCGAGGCAATCTCGGTCTGCCAGTAGTTGTCTACGGTTTGTCCGTTAGGCGTTAGATGACGATCCGCCCAAATCCAGGCCTCTGGGTTGAACGGCTCTCCCGCGCAAAACAGCACACGAAGCGACGAGCGATCGTAGGGTTCCAGGATTTCCTCGCCCGCACGCATGAACATCCGCACTGCGGTGGGCGCGGTAAACATGGTTGTGACCGCGTATTTTTCGACCAACTTCCAAACCACGCCGGCGTCGGGCCAATCAGGCGCGCCTTCGCGAATGACCTGCGTGGCGCCTGCCATCATCGGTCCGTAGCAAATGTAGGAGTGGCCGACGATCCAGCCGATGTCTGATGTTGACCACCACACATCGTTCTCACGCGTGTCGAAGTAAGAGCGCATCAACATGTGCACGCCGACGGCGTAGCCACCGTGAACATGGACAACGCCCTTGGGCGTACCGGTCGTACCTGAAGTGTAAAGGATAAAAGCCGGATCTTCGGAATCCATGGGCTCGGCAGCACACTCGGGAGCGGCCGCGGCACGCAGTTGGTCAAAGTCCAGCTTGCCCGACGCCGGATCATGACTGGTCTCGCGGCGATGAATCACGACGTGCTTTACGCAATCGGTTTCGGCCACGGCTTTGTCAACGATGCCTTCGAGCTCGACGACCTTACCGCGTCGATAAGTCGCGTCACTGGCAACCACTACAGCCGCTTGGCAATCCTCGATTCGGTGGCGTAACGCTTCCGGCCCCATGCCAGCGTAAACCACGGAATGCACGGCCCCGATGCGAGCGCAGGCCTGCATGGAAAAAATCCCCTCTGGCCCCAGAGGCATGTAGAGAATGACGCGATCACCGCGCGCGACACCGAGCGAACGCAGCATATTGGCGATGCGCGAGACTTCGACCAAGACTTGGCGGTAGGTAAAGCTGGTCGCTACCCCGTCTTCGGTCTCGGCGTGGAAGGCAACGTGATCGCCCAAGCCACGATCTATATTTCGCTCAAGACAATTGTAGGAAATGTTGGTTTTGCCGCCGAGAAACCAACGGTGGTGCGGGATGTCGATCTCGTGAAGCTGGGTCCACGGTTCGAACCAATGAAGCTCGCGTGCAGCAGCTTCCCAGAATGCGTCGGGGGCGGCTTCCCAGCCTGCGTACCAAGCGTCGTAGTCTTGAATGAACGCGCCTTGCTTGGTGCGTTCGGGAGATTCCAGACGGACGTCGAGAGCAGCGAGTGATTCGACGGCATTGCGATGATGTTCAGTGCTCATGGGGCGCGACCCTAGCGGCGCCCTCGGGGAGAGGCAACGTTGTCACTGCCCGCCTGGCGTCCCCAAAACCAACGAGGCAGCGCGTCAGTTCAAGCCTCGCCGCAAGCCAAGAAACAATACCCCACCACTGGCTTCGTAGTGACCGGGAACGAGCAGCGCTTCTTCACCATCGATCTCTCGATGTTCCTCGAAATTGTAACCAGCGGTCACATCGAAGGTCCACGGGCCGCGATCGTAGGAGATGCCCGAGGTAATTTTCACATCGGCACCGACGTCGAACAGTAAGGGGCTAGCGCCATCGTCACCGACAATCCCATCGGCATAGCCAATGCCGGTACGCAACTTCCATGTTGGGGCCACTGCCCACGTCACTCCGACCGCGCCGCGAAATTCATCGTTAGCATCGGGAACCAACGGAGTCGTAAGCTGGTCAAAACCGCCGACGCGAATCAACGAAGCGCCAAGAGTACTGGAATCTGTCCAGCGCCCGGACACCGCCAACTCAACAGTCGGGGTGACATCAAAGCTCGCACCGACGAAAACCTGCGCGGGCATCCGAATCTGTAAGTCCATGTCGCGTCGACCCTCGGGAGTCGGGCCGCTGCCGTCCATAAAGATGATCCCTGGGGTTCGTACCCCCAAGCCCAACGACAGGCGGTCATCGACGTGATATTGCGCACCGAACATCGCCTGAATGCCCGGCCCGCGCATCGTGTATTTGAAGGGAAAACCAGCCGGGAAACGCAGCCGCAGATATCCGAACAGGGGCGTGATTGAAGCCCCGAGGTTCAAGCGATCGCTAACTTTCCACGCAACCGTTGGAGCCAACGTGACAACCGAAAGTTCGGAAAAGAAATCTTCGTCAATGCCGAGCTCGGGGTCTTTCGAAAAATCGAACGACG
>JBLFWR010000182.1:0-6188 GCA_047611725.1 Binatia bacterium
GATGATAGTAGTTCAGTGTGCCGCCCAGGCGTCTACGACACACGACGGGCCCACTGCGCGCACGCTCGTCACGAGGAACCTCAATCAATCGGTTGTTTAGGCCTTGGTGATTGCGCTCCAGGTGGTACTAATGCTCTGCGTACTCCATCACCGCTCGGCGTAGATGTTTCTCGCTCAGCGGGATCATCGGACTGAAACACTCATTCTTGATCGAACGGATGAAACGCTCCGCATAGGCATTCAAATTCGCGCTCCTCGGTGGCAGTCGTACCGAACGTACGCCTGCCGATAAAAGAGTTTCACTAACGACCTTCGTGAAGACAGGATCCCGGTCATGGATCAGGAACCGGGCGCCCCGCAAAAAGCCGTCCTCGGGATCGGTCAGATTACGAGCTACCTGCGCCATCCAGTAGCCGGTAGGTCTGCGCAATAGGCCAGTGATGTGAACCCGCCTCGTCTTGAGATCAATGACGAACAGTACGAAGTACCGGACTAGGGCTCGGGCCGTTAGTACCTCGACCGTAAAGAAATCCATCGCAGCGATGGCGCCCCAGTGCGCCCGGAGGAACTTGCCCCACGACATCTTTCGGCTGCGCTCGGGAGCTGGCTCGATGCCCACCTCAAGTAGGATCCGCGTGTATCCCCAACCATGATTCTCTTCCGCCATCCTTACAGTAAGGTCTTGAATGGTCGTTGCGGTGCGCGGACGACCGGGGCCACGACAGCTGCTACCGTCGTACTTCCGGGCGACCAACCGGCGATACCAGCGAAGAAGAGTGTCAGGAGTGACGATCGGACCGATGCCGAATAGGCCACCAGGGCCCACTGCCTTCGCAGCCTTGGCCAACCGGCGGCGCTGCGCATCGGTGAATCGCAACCGGCGACCGCCAGCATGCTCCCGTAGGACTTGATTCTCGGTCCTCAAGTACTCGATGACGTCTTGCTGGCTACGGTTCACCCATCCGGCCAGCGTAATCGGGACGCCCGGAAACGGAAGGCCGCGTTTGAACCCGGAGTCACCGCGCAAGTCGTCGGCACAACGCACGAAATGATTCGGCTGCGTTTTGGTACACTACGGGGTCTGCAGGGGCGCAGGGTGTTTAAACTACCTATCCGGAGAAGCCCTAGACAGAGCTGCCTGACCCACCCCTGGCCTTTGCGGGCTCAAGGATGGTTCACCTTGCGGGTGCTTGAAAACTGTTTGGTTTGTCTCGAACTCTCGACGATACGGTCGCCGAGAGCTCGAGATCATCAGTTGAAACTAGTTAGTTGCCTTCCCAATAAACTTCGCGGCCGTGTTCTTCTTCGAAGCCGTGTACTCGGTGGCCCAGCACTCGCCTTCGCTGTTGAAGAGTTGCACCTGAACGTTCGGGCCAACGTTGAAGAACGCCGTGCCGGAACTTGGGGGCGGCAAGACCAGGTTGGCCCCCTTGGCGATGAGCTTCACCTTGCTCTTGCCCAGGCTGCCGGCGAGAACCTTCATCACCGTAACACCCGCCGCGGTTCCTGCTTTGTCTTTGTACTGGACGAACTTCGGGTCCTTGGCTTTCCATTTGCCCGCATCGGCGGGAATCTCAAACACCGCAGGGGTCTCGCCCAGGGCAGCCGTGCTGTCGTAGATGCACAGTGCGTAGTTGGTTGAAGAAGCCGGGGTTCCGAGAGCGGCGAAGGTGGTTTCCCCGCCCTTTACGAAGATCCACTTCAAAAGATCTTTACCCGGTTTCGCGGAGTTTTTGACGATCAAAACGGACTTGCCGGAACGACGACAGACTGTAGAGGGAGCGGCCGCACAAAGCGTGGATGTTCCGATCGCCGTCGGAATCTGGGTCTGCACCTGAATCGGAGCAGCCCCGGCGTTGTCGCTGATGTTGTCGGTGTCCGGATCAACCGAGATCAACGTCGTGCGCACGTTGAAGTTGCCGCCCACCAAAGGGTTGGTGAACACACCTTCGTTGATGTGCGCGGCTACACGCACGTCGGCTGCGTTGGTGAGGGTTCCCGGATCGGCGTCTCCACCGAAGGGGAACTGCATGATCACGGCCTGGTAGTTCGATAACGTGCTGTGTGTGACCAGAACGTCGATGCCGCGTGTGTATTCCTTATCTTTGTTCAAATCCGCGTAAGCCGTGTCGTGGCTACGGGCGCGAATCTCGAAGTCATTGTTGAAGTAGAACTGGTCGGGCAGGTTGCGCAGCAGCAGCGCTCCGACCGTCGCGTTCGCACCGGCCGTTTCAACAAAACCGTTGAACTGAAAATCCAGCGGATAGCCGATTTGGATGGTGAGAGGTTCGAACTCGCCTTCGCCAAGGTTCACCGAAAGGTCGTGCGCCGCGACAGCGCCTGGTGTGCCGGGGGCAACACGCAGTGCGGAGTAAGGATTGGCAACGCCGAAGGTCTGGGCGTCGGCGCCAGCCGCGCCCAGCAGGCAGGCGAGGCCCGCTGCAGCCGCGAAGCCTGAGCTGCGGAAGCTGCCAAATGAAATGGTGCGAACGATTTTTTGCGTGATCATCATTGTACTCTTAGTTCCAGACACGCCGCTTAGGGCTGCTTCAGCATTTCGACACAGTAAATTCCGCCACCGCCAGATCCGGTTCCGAAATCGCAAGCCAGTTCTTCGAAGCCGCCCAGCTCCGGTTCCCCCGGAATCGGCGTGCTTGCTCCGCCAAGGACGGCGATAAAGGTAATACTGTTCTGATCGGAGAAGCCGTACATTGCGCCGTCGCCCGGGTCTGCACTGGTCCAGCCGTTGCAGTTGAAATCCGAGGCCGCGCCGGCCGAAGCCGCACCGTTGTGGGTTCCAGACCAGATAAAAAATGTTTCTGCGTCTAGTCCGTCGGAGCCGATGTCGGGCATGGTCGCGAGGTCCCCACTCATCAATCCCGCGTAGTCGGCCGCCAGTTGGGTTCCGTCAAGCATCACGTAGGGGACGCTCGACTGTTCTATCCAACGATCGTCCGGCCCCTGGCTGGAGTCGGCGAGCAGCGCTTGCCAGGTACGTCCTGCCATACCGGCAATCGGGCTGGCATCGCCCCTGGCCTGGCAAAGAGCGTCCGCGCCCGCCAGGCCACCAAGGTTACCGCCGCTCTTGCCGGTGTTCATCGGAAACAAACAACGACTGCCAACTTCCGGCCCGCAAAGGCGAGGCTCTGTTGAAGGAAGAACGGGCTCTTCACAAACGTTGCCCGTGCAGGTGCTTCCGAAAGGACACTCTTCGGTGGCGCGACAGCCTTCTTGGCAAGCACCGGTTTCGCAGATGCGGCCGCTATCGCAGCCATCATCGTCAACGCAGGCCGCCCCGCAGGTCAGGGCCGTACACAGCATCTCTGGTCCGCAGTCGGCATTGGTCGTGCAATCGGGCACGCAGCTTCCGCCGTTGCAGGTTGGCGAGCTTCCCCACTCGGAATCAACGCAATCGGCGTTGGTGGTGCAATCGATATCTTCTTCGCACTCGTGATCCGCGCTGCAGCGTTCGCCAGCTTCGCAGTCCTCGGCTAAGCGGCAACCGGCAACGCAGCTACCGGCGTCCGTGTCCATGACTGTGCGGCAGATTAGGCTGTCTCCACCGGTTAAGCGGCAGGCTGTGTCGTTGCGACAACCTTGCTCGCAAAGGTCAGCCTCACAGATTTCGGTGGGGCTGCATTCAGTGTCTTTCGCGCAACCCGGTTCGCAGACCGATCCCGAGCAGATCGTGCCTCCGGCGCAGTCGGCGTTGTTAGCGCAGCCGGAGTCTTGGCAGTAGAGCTTACCAAATCTGTCGTCCGGCCAATAGACGGTGCTTTTCAGCTCTTTCGCGAGCTGCAAGTCGTAGGTTTTGCAGGCCGTGTTCGGGAAAGCCGCACAATCGGTATTCGTCGTGCACGCCGCATGGTCACAGACTCCGGTAACACAGGTCGTTCCGCGCAGCGCCGCGAGGGCATGCTCGGTTTCTTTTGCGACGTTGTATTGGTTTTCGGACGTGTCGGCTGGGGGCGTAAACTCGTCAGGAATGAGCGCCAAGCTCAGGCAGTCGACGTTGGCGCTGCACTCCTGCTTGCCCAAGTCAGCGCTGCACCCATCGCCGTCCACGAGGTTGCCATCATCGCACTGCTCGCCTGGGTCCACTTCGTGATCGGCAAAATAGTTGTCGCTATCCTCACAGCCACTGCTGCCCTTTTCGGAGTACCCGGTGAGGACAAAAAACGCACAAGAGACGATCATGAGGGTGGTGGTTGCCCTGTGGGCGAAAAAACGAGAGATCAGACTCATCTAGATTCCTACTTTAGGTGCCGTCCGAGGAGCCAGGCACGAGTTAGGTTTTGAGGGTGGGACTGGCCACTGCTGGCCTGCTTACGATTCCCCTTGAAGCGATACGTCTACTTAGCCACAGCGTCGCTAAGAAGGAAGCGTGAATTTTGCCGATCTTACGTTTCTTATAGCTCAGGTGAGGCACTGCTAATGCTCCGGCTCGCGCGTTTTTTGCGTGCCCAGCTTGTGCCATGAAGATAGTGGTCCGCCAGATGCTCGCGGGCTCCAACAACTATGCATCCTCATCTCTTCACACTCGGCAGTGTTTCGGTCTCCTCCTACGAGTTTTTTCTGTTCCTAGCCCTAGTTGCGGTGCATTTTGCCGTCTATTGGGCGGCGGATCGCCTTGGGATCGAAGACCGCACGGTCAAGCTGACGGCTCTTGGTGCTTTGGTCGGCGGCGTCGTCGGCGCTAAGGCGATGACGGGGCTGGTTTACTGGGTAAGCCTCGACCAAAGCGCCGAGGCTTTGCAACGAGGCCTGGGCGCGATGTCCGACACGGGCCTCTTCGTCTTCGCGGAAATTCTAATCGGGCTTGCCGCCTGGATGCTCTCGAAAGACCCTCTCAGGGTGTTGGATGTCTGGGCTTTCGCGGCCGTGATTGGTTCGCCAATCGGACGCCTGGGTTGTCTGATGGCCGGCTGCTGCTACGGCCAGGCCACAACGATGCCCTGGGGCCTGACCTATCCACACACCCACCATGGGGCTATTGCGGCGCGGGGATTGCCGCTACACCCGACGCCGCTTTACATGGCGGCCGGGGTCTTCTGCGTCTGGCTTTTGCTGCGCGCGATGATTCAGCGGCGCACACCACCGGGCAGTATTCTGATTACGGCTTGGTTGGGCTATGCCACCGTTCGTTTCAGCGTTGAGTTTTTCCGCGCTGATTTGAGTCGCGGTGCCTGGTTCGGTGACACACTCACGACCTATCAATTGATTGTGGCCACCGCCGCTGTTCTCCACCTGCTGCTCGCGGCGCGCCTTTGGAGCCGCCCGCAACCCTCAACGGTTTGAGCGTAACGAAGTGCCTGTAGCTGACAGAGCTTCATCGTTTCTAAACTTCCGTTTCCGGGCTGCACCGTTGGCTGGGAAGGTAGATCCTCAAGAACCGTTTGTGTCGCCGGTTGTTACCGAACCTGAGGCGGTCTTTCGCCGAACCCAGCGATGGACCCGCCTAATCTCTAAACCCTGCGCTTACTTTTGGGGCATCGAAGTAGCCGGCCGCGACCGGGTTCCCGACGGACCTTTCCTTCTGGTCGCCAATCACCTCAGTACGATTGATCCTTTCTTCTTAGTTTGGGCGATGCCTCGTGTTGCGGCTTATCTTTCGAAAGTAGAACTCCTAAGGCTTCCGTGGCTCGGCAAAGAAATGATCCGCTGCGGCGCCTTTCCCGTCAGTCGCGGCGATCATGATGGCGAAGCCTATCGTGTCGCGTTGACGGTACTGGAAGCGGGGCATCCCGTAGGGCTGTACCCAGAAGGTTCGCGTAGCCCCAATGGACTGTATGGAATGCGGCGCCTGCGTTCCGGGGCTGCGCGTTTGGCGTTGGCTACCGGAGTCCCGATTGTGCCGATCGCGTTGGTGGGAACGGACCAAGCTTGGCCGAGCGGAAAAACCTTTCCCCGCCGCGGTCATCTGACCGCTGAGATTGGCGAACCTATTGCATCGTCATCGTACATGCCCCCGACCCAGTGGCCCGCCGAGCGCCGCATCGCAGCGATCAACGAACACATAGACGGGGCCCTGCGCCGCCTACTGCCCCCCGACCGACAAACTCGTCTATGAGAAAGGGGCGCATTGTGGCCGCGGAACTCACTGACAACGACGTGGCCGACGCCTCTGCGTTCTCAAACTTACTGAGTAAGATCGAGGGGGAGATCAACCGTTTCACAGCCGATGGCGC
>JBLFWR010000183.1:0-6183 GCA_047611725.1 Binatia bacterium
ACGAGATCAGCAGCACGGCTCGGGCGCGCAAGAGCGAACTCTCGTCACCACGACGCAATAGGACACATGCCGCGCCCGCGGTGCCCGCGGCGAGTGTCGCCAATGCAAAATAGATTGCGATCCACCATCCGAAGGGACTCACTCGTAAACGATTCCGTCTTCGTCGTCGCCACGCTGGACGCTCGTGACGCGCTCTTCCATCCACGACTCGACACCGACATAAACAACGGTCGGGTCGGTGCCCGCATCGGCACGAAACTGTGTGGCCTTCTTCTCCTTGGCGTACTTGGCGACTGGGTCTTCGGGGTCGTCCATGTCTCCGTAGCGAAGGGCTTCGGTAGGACAGGCGTCAACGCATGCCGGCTCGAGGCCAACGTCGGTTCGTTGTTGACACAAATCGCACTTTTCTGCGCGCCCCGTCTCTTTGTTGATGGAGATTGCACCGTACGGGCAGGCCGGAATGCACGCTTTGGTCCCGTTACACCGTTCGTCGTTGACGACGACTCGTCCGTCTTCGAGGCGGCCCAGGGCACTTGTCGGACACGCCGTAATACACGGGGCGTCCTTGCATTGCATACACAGGGTCGGGATGTGCGATATCTGGTTTTCGGCTTCGCGTTGTAGATAGTGGGTTCGGTTGCGAAAGTTGCCGAGTGGGACCGAATGCTCTGTCTTACACGAAATTGAGCAGGAGTGACAGCCGACACACCGCTGCAGGTCGACCAGGATTCCAGCGCGCTTCAATTTCCTCGCGTGTTCCTTACCGACTTTTTCCCACGGAAGGTCTTGAGACTTCTTATCACTCATAGAGATAGTAATGTTCCAAGTATCTTGATTGTGAAATGGCCTGTGGAGGGTACGTTGAGAGCCGCGCTCTTATGAGAAAGGCTAACGAATACCCGCAATTTGAAACAACCCCTGAGGCTAATCGGCTGAATTGTTCTCACTGATCGATTGCACGGTCATGACGACCTTGGTGCGGTGACTCCGCATCCCAGCGGTAAATAATGTGCCGTACGCGCGAACCTTCTTATCCAGCAGCTTCAAGTATTCTCCGACTGGCACAACGAGCTGAATCTCTTTTAATCCAGTACGTGTTCGCGAGTTGGCTGTGCTGTTTGGATTGCCCTTCACACAGATCTCTTCGTCGAGTTGAAGGAAGAGCACCTTCTCCGGGAGGTCGCCGCCGGAAATACTCACGTAGCCCGGCGCACCGGGAAGAAACTTCGATACGAAAGTTCCCTTCAGCAAAACAACCGTTGGCTCAAACTGAAGACAACGAGCTGATGCGAACGCTGGTGTGAAGACCAGAAGCGCAGCCACTACTAAGAAGAGTTTCATCAAGTCCCGCCCTCAGAAGAATTTGACAGATCGTACCGAAAACAACCGGCGAAGGCTGACGATCGCGCCGGATCTTGGCGAAATATGCTTCATGCCGAGACCGAGTGTCGAGCAAGCCAGTCGCACAAGGCAATTCGTTTCATGCTGTGGGTGGGCCTTCTGACCTTGCACCGCGAGTAACGGTTGTTTGATCCATCAGGGTGAGGGGCTTGCTCGACCAGTGGGGCCACCAACGATACGCCTCGTGGCTGCTTACACAAGCGCCTCGCTTCTGGATGACGAGTGCCGTCGTGCTTGCCAAGAGGAATATCTCTGCGCAAAACTTGGCAATGCTGTGGACCGTGGTCGTTCGCGCCGGTGCGTTTCTATCTCTGAGGGATCGCGCCGACTCCTTGCTACGAGCCGATCATCTTTCCGGCCACCTCTACGCGCTGAGAATCGAACAAACCGACACCTCTCAACTTTTGTGTAGGCTTGGATGTATCTGTCGACCACGGCCGCACCTACAAAGGTGCACGAGTTACTGATATCTTCTTCGCTGCGCTGCCGAATGAGTTGTTGGAGGTACAAGGCATTGTCATTTCGATTTCGTGTTTACCGCTTGGGGCAACTTCTGATCATCGTCGGTTTGCTTTCGGCGACGACTGCTTGTCAGACGGTTGAATTTTACGAGAAGGGCAAGATCAATGACCTTGCGATGAAGTTCGATGACTCGCCGACGGAGATCCACCTTAACCAAAAGACGGCTTACTCACGTGAGGGCTCGGTGGGTGGCATCGGTACCGGTGCCGGCGGCGGGTGCGGATGTTACTAAGGCATTCGTTGGCAGTGCTCGCCAGCGCAATCTTGTTAACCAGCGCCTTCACCGCGACAGCCGAAGAAGTTGACGCTCCCTTTACCGGTTCTGCAGAAGCCGGGACTGGATTTGTCGAATTTCGACTGGGTTACTACAACAACGCGGATAACGGGGACGGCAATCCGTTCCTCG
Organism: Binatia bacterium; assembly: GCA_047611725.1. GTDB lineage: Bacteria > Desulfobacterota > Binatia > UBA1149 > CAITLU01 > JBLFWR01. Next base: position 2,330 of record JBLFWR010000183.1, read on the forward strand.
ACGAAGAACTCACGGTCGTCGAACCGATTGCGTTGATCGACTACAACATCACCGATCGAGTCGCTGCATGGTTTCAGTTCTCATACGACTCCGTATCGAGTGCCTCGATCGACCGGCTCAGCAAAACCGACAATCAGTCGGGCGCGAGTGGTGACTACTACTACGGCTTCGACTTCGGGGCTCGTTACGAAATTGACGAGAATCGGCGCGCAGGAGGTTTCGTCAATTTCAGTAACGAGTACGACTACGCGTCGGTCGGTTTTGGTGGTGACTTCGCCCAGGATTTCGGCAACAAAGACGCGACGGTAAAGCTGTCGGCGAATGCTTTCTTTGACAAAGTCGATGTCATTCTATTTAACGGGCGAGAGCCCGGAGTCGACGACCGAACCTCGATCTCGACGACACTGTCGTGGTATCAGATCGTTAATCCCCGCGTCCACGCAGAACTGGGAGCGACTTTCGGATATCAGACGGGCTTCCTTGAAACCGCCTTTAATGCTGTTGTCGTGGAAGACCCAGGAGATGACCGCAATCCGAGCTTGGACAATCGCGCTCGCGGGACGGAGTTTACCGAGAAAATGCCAAATACTCGTCTGCGCGGAAGCCTCTTTGGCCGCACCCGATACTCAGTGAGACCCGGCACAGCGTTAGAGTTAGGGGGCAGGTTGTACAACGACAGCTGGGGGATCTTCAGCTTCACGCTCGAACCCAGAATTCAGCAGCAGGTATTCGACCGCGTGATGCTCAAGGCAGGGTATCGCTACTACAACCAAACCGCTGCGGATGATTTCAAGAGCCACTTCACATCCCTTCCCTCCAAACGGACTCAGGATTCCGATCTCGGGAAATTTGGCTCGCATGGGATCAACGCTGGAGTAAGTTGGGAGCCCATTCGAACGCTCAAGCTTGACTTTACGGCGGGCTACACCTTTCGCGATGACGGTATCGATCACCTCCTCCTGAGTGTCGGGTTTCGAAAGAGTTTCGACGCGAGGCCCATTGCTGAGATGTTGAAGAGGGTGTGGCAATGAGCTTCGTGAAAACTCTGCGACGCGAGGCTGTTCAATGGTCAGCCTTGACTGCGGCGCTGGCGTTCGGTTGGGTGGGGGCTGCTAGCGCAGTCGAGCCATTGGCATTTACTGACATGGATGGCCGCACCCATGATGGCGATGCGTTGATTGAAGACGGTACCCCGGTGGTTCTCGTCTTCTGGCAAACATGGTGTGGCTCATGCAAACGCGAAGCGCCTAAACTCGTGGAAGCCGTTGAACGTTATGGCGAGTCTCTGAAATTTTTCGGCATAATCTCCGGGCCCGATGACGCGGTGGATGACGCGAATGTGGCTCGTGTCGCCAGGGAATGGCATCTTGAGCATCCTCAAATCCGCGATCGCGACCTTACTTTGACGAAACGATACAAGGTTGTTGGGACCCCAGCGATTATCGTGGTTGGACGTGGGGGCAAGACGCTCTTCAGTGGACACCGGCTTCCCGAGGACTGGACTCAGTTCATTGAAACACCCAAAGGTTGACGCCAGTGCCGAAGCAGTGCTCGCTTCCGACCTCGCCCGCCGAGGACAGCCTGAAAACGTTGCTGGCTAACATGTCGACTCGTCACCCTCTTGGCCGAATTCGGGTGCTCTTGATCGTAGGGTTGCTGGTCATTGCCCCGTTCGGCCTAGCATTGGCCCAGGCGGTGAGTGTTCCTCTCGAGTCTCACGAGCGAAACGTTGGGGTGATGGGGACGACACTTCAGATTCGAGTGTTCGCTCCGGACGAGAGCTTGGCCATTCAAGCCGTGGATGCTGCAGAAGCGGAACTCCGGCGCGTCGAAGACCTGATGACCGACTGGAGACCCTCGCCGCTATCGAGCCTAAATGCCGCCGCAGGCGAGGGACCGGTCGTTGTGCCGCGCGAGCTGGCGGCCATTGTGGCGCGCAGTCAGGAGGTGGGGCGACTCACTTTGGGGGCGTTCGACATAACGTACGCGGGGGTAGGGCGACTCTGGAACTTCAAGACCAAGCCCCCCATTGTCCCGGATGCCGTTGCGATCCAGGAAGCACTCGCCACGGTGGGAGCAGCACGCATCAGGGTCAATGCTGAAACAAACACGGTGACCCTGCCCGACCATATGACGGTCGGCCTTGGGGGGATCGCCAAGGGGTATGGCGTAGACCGCGCGATGCAAGTCTTATTGGATCTTGGCATTCAACATGCGATTGTGAATGCCGGCGGAGATTTGAAGGCATTGGGCCGCGAGGGTGGCAAGCCGTGGGAGATCGCGGTCAAGCATCCTCGTGATCCCGAGCGAGTCATCGCTGTGATTGGATTGTCGAATGCTGCGATGGTGACGTCAGGAGACTACGAGCGTTTCTTCGAGCACGAAGGCCAACGCTTCCATCACATCCTCGATCCACGTACCGGGTACCCAAGCAATGGGGCCATGAGCGCGACCGTGATCGCGCCGAGTGCGGAGTTTGCGGACGCTCTCGCGACTGCGCTGTGTGTGCTGGGGGCAGAAGAGGGCTTCAAGATCATCGAGTCCATGAAGCGGATCGAAGCAATTGTGATCGACATGGCCGGAGACCCGCACGCTACGTCGGGCTTGAAGGCATCTCTTCGAGAGTAACCGGACTCAAGTGTTTAGAGTTCGCTACTGAGATGCGTGGATGGAGTTAGCGGGTCACTCGATTGAAGCAGGCGACGTTGTGTCTTGAGACTGGCCGATCGTCAACTCGAAGTGTTGGAGTGCATAGCCGCCTTCAGGATCGCTGACCCGGATCTCGATTGCGTGGGTGCCAATATCGAGCTCGCTCGGGGTCCATGTCAGAACGCCCGTGTAGGGGTCGAGTTGCATCGATTCGGGAGCGGCGTCGAGGGTGTACTCAAAGCGACGCCCACCGTCCGGATCCTTTGCCGTAATCTCGTAGCGAAGCTGGCCTGACTTGGAAAAGCCGGGCGGCTTTGAGGTAATCCGTGGGTCTGAGTTCGCAATTGTGACGGTGTTGCTTTCTAGATCGCTTCCCCAAGACGTGCCGTCGCTTGCTTTTACGGTGACGGAGATTGTCTCTCCACCTCGCAACCCATCGGTTGGAAAGCTCATGCCACGATTTGGATGGCGTCTTCCGTTCAACTCCCAGACATACTCGTATTCGAGTGCGTCTTGGTCGTGATCAAAGACAGCACTGGTTACGTTGATACGGGTACCAGGCGCGACTTCGCCCCCGGGCGTCAGACTCAGGCTCAGCCATTCTTCGGCGGTGTTCTCGACGATCACCTCGCGCCAGACTTCTTCGCTGGTATGGCGCTGATTGCGGACGATCATACGGACTTTGATCACATCACCGCGCCTTGCCTCAGCGGGGACCGTGATGTCGGCTCCGTCGAAGTCCAGCTTCGAATCGTTCCACATCCATAGGAAGCCCTCAATCAGTTCAGAGCCTGTGTGATCCGTGGTCTCGTAACTCAGCACGAGCAGGCTGCCGGGGAGTGGCTCGCTAGGCATCAAGGTTGCGGAGGTGATCCTGGGCACTGCGCCCGGCTTGGGCGAGGGCGGGGCGAGGGATTCGGCGCTCTCGCCGATGTCGTGCTCAACCGTAGCCCCTGTTGAATCAGAGGCCGGCGCATTCGAGTCTGAGCCGCATGCCATCGCGAGCCCCGCGACACCGAGCACAAAACTGAAAGTGGATGTTTGCCTCCGTATCCTGCTGGCCAATGATGTTTCTTTGGTCATCACGGAACTTCCTTCCAGTAGATCCCACCCGGAGTCATATCGATATTGTTGAGTGTTTCACTGATCAGCTCAGTCCCGCTCTTTTGAATGTAGATTCGGTTTTCTTTGCCGTTGGGACCCAC
>JBLFWR010000184.1:0-6178 GCA_047611725.1 Binatia bacterium
ACCCAAAAGCGACCCTCAGGCAGAAGAAAAGAATTAGGGCAAAGGCTGGCCTGACGACCTAGCCCGCGAGACCGAACCTGACATCTCTACTTTGGAGAAAACCTGACATTTCTACTTTGCAATGACATGGGTCTAACGAGGTGGGGTGTTTGAACGGCTTATCCGCTGAGGCTCAATGTCACGTGCTCCGTCATGCCACCTGTGTGACCCGGAACCTGACATTTCTATATGGGAGCTACACACTCTGCGCAACAACTCGATGACGTCGCGGCAGAGCTCAATGGGCGCCCTCGACAAACCCTCGGCTGGCTGACACCATCGGAGGCCTTCGCCCGTGCTGTCGCGATGACCGGTTGAGACCGCTCCTGCAAGACGTACGGGCCGGGCGCACCGCAGCTATGTTCGGTGTGGACGGATCCGGATTTCGACGCGGCGCTACCCGCATTCTACTACGCACGCGTCGTTGAGAACCCAACGTGTCGTTGGACTACGCATGCCTGCGTGGCAGCCGGGATCGACTGCGGAAAAGGGCTGGGTCCTTCGGGGCCCTACTCCGCGTGTTGCGACGAAGAGACCCCGAAGACCATCCGAGAACGCGCGTGGACTTCACCGATTTGGTTCAGCCCTGCCACGACTGCTGCGAATTGAAACATCCGGTTCCGCCTGGAGTCACAGATCCGCCGCGAGTAACGGTTCCGCCACAGGACAGAGCCTGAATTCGAATCAGGGGCAGGGCAGTTGCTTGCGTCCCAGCGCAACGCTAGTCACCCCCAAGGGTCGGTCACCGCCCCGCGCGCCCAATGTTCTTCTATTTCGACTTCTCAACTTGGCTTCGCATGATCCGGCTGGCGTGGAAGGAGCGAAACCCGCAAGTACGCACGTACTACCTTTGCGTGCTGCTTCTATGGGTCCCGGTAGTATCCAGCTTCCACGCGATCTGTTTCTTTCTCGACGGGCTCTTGTTCCCCGGATTGCTGGATACGGAAATTCGCGCGCCGATCTTCGTGGTCGGTCATGCGCGAAGTGGCACAACTCTCGTCCACCGACTGATGAGCAAGGACCGGGGAAAGTTCAGCTCCTTCGTGCTGTACGAACTCTACTTTCCTTCGCTTCTCCAAAAGGTCGTCATCCGCGCCATCGCCGCGCTCGACGAACGCTACCTGGGCTCTTTTCTCGGACGCCGCGTCGAGGCCTGGGAGGACAAGCACTACGCCGGTGCCCGCAAGGTCCACAAGATGGGACTCACCGAGCCGGAAGAAGACGACATTGTCCTCTACTACTCGTGCGCCTCCGGGTTTTGGATTACGAAGATGCCCTACATGGGCGACTTGGATTTCTACTACGTAGACCAGTGGCCGGCGCGGAAGCGACGCCGCCTCATGCGTTTCTACGCGGACTGCCTTCGCCGCCAACTGTACTTGGCCGGAGACAACAAGATTCATCTAAGCAAGAACCCTGTGTTCGCCGGAAGAGTGGCTGCACTGATCGAAGCTTTCCCCGATGCCCGTTTCGTGGTGCCCGTACGAAACCCCGCCGAGACGATTCCGAGCCTTCTCAAGCTGATGACCGGGGGATGGAAGCGCCTGGGTTGGGAGCCGCAGCAGGTCGAGCGTTGCCTCGGCGTTTTGGCCGATCAGTCGTTTCACACCTACCGCTATCCGATCGAGGTCCTGGCCGCGCACCCAGCGACTGCGCATGCCATCGTGGACTATCGTGATTTGACCGCCGATCCGGCGGCTTCGATTGCCGAGATCTATCGCCAGCTCGGGCTGGATTTGACCCTAGACTTCGCCGAAGTGCTCGCGGCCCAGGAGAAACGAGAGCGGAAACATGTCTCGGTTCACCGCTATAGCCTCGAAGAGTTCGGCTTGGAGCGCGACGAGATCCACAAACGCTTGCCGGATATGGTTGAACGTTACGGGTGGGACACGCCATGACTAAGAACAGCTCGAAGCAAGATCACTGCGAGCAGACAGACGCTACGGCAACAGAACTGCGAGCGGCATGGGACGACATGCTGGCCGGGCTCGCCGAGGCCCGCGATGCCATCGATACGCCTGCGGGAATGCCTCCGCCCGCCACCGAGCGCATCTTGGCCGAAGGCTACCGCTACCTTATGGGTTTCGCCCATAGCGCCATCGAACGAGCGTTCTTCGAGGATCCGGCCTTTCCTACATTTCGCCACGCGCTGCAGATCCTGAACAAGGGAACGATCGACAACGCGGATGCGATCTACTTCATGGCCCCCGTAAACGGCCGCCAAAACTACATCGTAAGCGGGCAGGCCGGCGACCATCGGCACTGGCAGGGAGAACACCGGCAGGGCAACGCCGCGAGCGACTCGGCGCGAAAAGCGCCGCAATACCTGATCTTCGAAGCGAGCGATGGATGCATTGCCGGAGACTCAGGGAGCCTCGGCGAACTGCGCCCGGGTGTGAAGGCGCGCACGGGAATGATCGACTCGTCAACTCTCGAAGTGAACGCTGATGGATCGTTCGAGATTTTGGTAGCCCCTGAGCGACCAGCCGGTCACGAAGGAAACTTCCTGGCAACGTCGCGGTCAACATCACGTCCTAACCCCGACGATCCGTCCTCCGAGAAAATCGACGGACGCTTCGAACGTTTTGCCTGCTACCTAAGCGGGCGTCAGTTGTTCTACGACTGGGGTCGGGAAGATCCGGTCGCGCTGACGATACGACCGCTCGGTACGCAAGGGACTCTCACTCCCGCGTACGCCCCTCCTGCTTACAAGCCGGCTCAATCCGCGGCCGCGCTTCGCCGTGCGGGTGCCCTCGTGCGCGGGCAGATGAAATTCTGGAATGAGTTCAACACGGTGTTGCTCGAAACCCACGGGAAACCCGACGGAAGCGACGGCGAGCGCTTCATGCCGCGCAACTCTTTCAATCAGCCGAACGCTGCTTCCGGAGCGACGGGCGGCGGCCAAAGCACCAACATCTACGCTGGCGGCGTTTTCGAACTGGAACCGGATGAGGCGCTCATCGTTACATCACGAGTGATGGTCGAGCCCAGTTATCTAGGGTTTTCCATGAGCAACCTGTGGGGAGAGTCGCTCGACTTCGCGAACCACCAAAGCAGCTTGAACGGTTTCCAGGCCGAGCCCGACTCCGACGGCGCATGGCGCTTCGTCGTGGCCCACCAAGATCCGGGCATTCCGAATTGGTTGGACACCACGGGCCACCGAGAGGGCTACCTCTCCCCGCGCTGGGCCTATTCCACGCCTCCGCCTAAAGAGAAATGGCCGACGATCAGTGCGGAAAAGGTCGCGTTCGATCGTATTCGCGAGTATCTGCCGTCTTCTACCCGAACGGTGTCCAGCGAAGAACGAGAGCAACAGATCCACGCAAGACAAGAACACGTCCAACGACGTTACCGTTGTTTTTGATTCCAACGGCAGCCCCGAGCACACCCCACCCATGGACCAACAAAGCGTCGTAGACTCCACCTACGTAGACCTCACCAAGTTGACCGCTTGGATGGACGGCAAGGGCCTCGATCACGGTCCTCTTGAGAACGTCAGCGGCAGGGTGTTTAAACTACCTATCCGCTTGTTTTGATCGATCTCGCATAGAGCGGGTGAAAGCCAGAAGCGTCGCTAACACGCGGCCACCTGAAGCGTTATTGCACTGCAGTAACGCTTCAGGTGGCCCCTTAGTTCACGCTTCGATTCTTACAAGTCGAAACGATCCAGCGTAACCACTTTTGTCCACGCAGCGACGAAATCCGTTACTAACTTCTCGCGTCCGTCATCGGCAGCGTAGATCTCGGCGATGGCTCGCAGTTCGGAGTGCGAGCCGAAGATGAGATCAACCGGAGTCGCCGTCCATTTCACCTCGTCCGATTCACGATCCCGTCCCTCGTAAACGGCTTCGCTTGAGGGTGACTTCGACCACTTCGTGGACATGTCGAGCAAGTTGACGAAGAAGTCGTTGCTCAACGTCCCCGGGCGATCGGTTAGGATCCCCTGGGTTGTCCCTGCGGCATTCGCGCCAAGGGCCCGCATCCCGCCGACAAGAACCGTCATTTCTGGCACCGACAGTGTCAGCAGGTTTGAGCGATCAACCAGCATCTGCGTCGGCGACATTCGATTTCCCTCGCCATAGTAGTTACGAAACGCGTCTGCGGTCGGCTCAAGGCGCGCGAATGAGTTGACGTCGGTTTGTTCCTGCGAGGCATCCGCGCGCCCCGGTTGGAACGGCACCTGCACGTCAACGCCTGCGTCGTTGGCTGCCTTCTCGATTGCTGCGGCGCCTGCCAAGACGATCACGTCGGCAAGCGACACGCGTGTCTTGCCCTTCTGGTCGTCGTTGAACCCCTGTTGGATCGCTTCCAGGCTCGCCAAGACCTTCGACAGTTTGTCGGGGTCGTTAACAGGCCAGTCCTTCTGCGGTGCAAGGCGAATACGCGCTCCGTTCGCGCCGCCGCGCAGATCGGTTCCGCGAAAACTCGCCGCCGACGCCCATGCGGTTAGCACGAGTTCGGACACGGCGAAATCGGTGTCGAGAATCGCCGATTTCAGCGCCGCGATCTCTTTGACGCCGACCAGTTCATGATCGATCGTGGGAACCGGGTCCTGCCAGATCAACGCCTCTTTGGGAACGTCGTTGCCCAGATACCGCGCCTTCGGACCCATGTCCCGGTGTGTGAGCTTGAACCACGCCTTGGCGAAGGCGAGCTGGAACTCTTTCGGATCGTTCTTGAACCGCAAAGAAATCTCTCGGTAGCTCGGGTCACGCTTCAGCGCCAAGTCGGCCGTCAACATGATCGGCGCATGACGCTTCGAGGCGTCGTGAGCGTCGGGTACGAGCGCCGACGCCATCCCTTCAGCTGGAATCCATTGAACGGCACCAGCCGGGCTCTTCGTCTTGACCCAATCGAAGGCGAACAGGTTGTCCAGGAACTGGCTGGACCAAGCGGTCGGGGTCGCCGACCAAGCGCCTTCAAGGCCGCTGCTCGTCGTGTCGCCGCCTTTGCCACTGCCACACTTGTTCTTCCAGCCAAAGCCCTGCTCTTCGACACCGGCCGCGGCGGGTTCCGGACCAACACAATCGGCCTTCACGGCACCATGGGCTTTACCGAAAGTATGTCCGCCTGCGATCAACGCGACGGTCTCCTCGTCGTTCATCGCCATACGTCCGAAGGTTTCGCGGATGTCAGCTGCCGACGAGAGCGGGTCGTGATTGCCGCCGGGCCCTTCCGGATTGACGTAGATCAAGCCCATCTGCACGGCCGCCAGTGGCTTCTCGAGTTTTCGCTTGCCGGAGTAGCGTTTGTCGTCGGCAAGGAACTCGTTCTCTGCACCCCAGTAGACAAGGTCGGCTTCCCAGTCGTCCTCGCGTCCGCCGGCGAAGCCGAACGTGTCGAAGCCCATCGACTCCAGTGCGACGTTGCCGGTTAGCACCATCAGGTCGGCCCACGAAAGCGCGCGACCGTACTTTTTCTTGATCGGCCACAGCAGTCGCCGCGCCTTGTCGAGGTTGGCGTTGTCCGGCCAACTATTAAGTGGTTCGAAACGCTGCTGGCCGCCACTAGCGCCGCCGCGGCCGTCGATCACACGGTAGGTCCCAGCGCTGTGCCAAGCCATGCGAATGAAGAACGGGCCATAGTGCCCGTAGTCGGCGGGCCACCAATCCTGGGACGTCTTCATCAACGTCTCGATCTCTGTTTTCACGACATCGAGATCGAGAGTCTCGAATGCTGCAGCGTAGTCGAACGTTTCGCCCATCGGGTCGGACTTGACAGCGTGTTGTCGTAGCGGTGAGAGGTCGAGTTGTTCGGGCCACCAGAACTGGTTGGACTTCATGTCCACCTCAGACAGGGCCGGGGCGGCGAACGCCGCGACGAAGGCTGCGGCGACGGCGATCGCCGCGAACACGGAGCGTTTCTCTTGTTGCATTTGAGTTTCCTCTTGGGGCGGTTCTTGCCGTTCGCAGCAATCAACCTGCTTGGAGGGGGGATCTCCCTCCGGAATCGAATCGCGGGCTTGCTCAGCAAGTGCTGCGAGCGCGCGCTGTGGAACTGCATTAAGAACTACGCCCCAGAGTTCATGCCGTCAAGTTGATTAATATTGCAATATTGATAATCCTAGGTTATCGAAATGCTCTCTGGGCTGGGCAAGAATGCTCGGCCGCGGTTGCTGCGCCTCACGAGCCGAGATGCG
>JBLFWR010000185.1:0-6038 GCA_047611725.1 Binatia bacterium
ACGGTGGCGGCCACCCTCGAGAAGCTTCAGCACACCCCTATGTTTTTCAGTGTTCCGTCGAGCGCCGTGTCGGGCCCCCACGATCCCATCGTTTTGCCGGCGATCGCCAGCGAGCAGGTGGACTACGAGATCGAAGTTGCCGTCATCGTCGGGCGCGGCGGTAAGAACATCGCCCCGGCGGACGTGCCGTCCCGTGTGGCGGGGCTGACGCTGGCCAACGACGTATCGGCACGCGACATCCAGACCCAGGCCATGCGCGAACACAGCTTCGAGTTTGGGCACGCCAAGGGCCTCGACGGGTTCAAGCCAATGGGCCCTTGTCTGGTCACCATGGACGAGTTCTCGTCGGCTATGGACATGCCCATCGATATGGCAATCGAAGCGAAAGTTAACGGAGAGACGCGACAGTTGGCGAACCTGTCCCAACTCATCCACGACATTCCCCGCTGCGTCTCTTACATTTCAACCTTCCATTCACTGCGCCCCGGCGACGTTATCCTCACCGGCTCGCCTGCCGGTGTCGGTTTCTTCCAAGGCAAGTTCCTGAAGCCCGGCGATGTCGTGGAGATGACTGCCGACGGCATCGGAGAGCTGCGCAACCCGGTCGTCGCCGAATCGAACGACTAGTCGTTTCGGAATTAGCCAGCGAGGTACGTCACCATGGGCCAAGCCACATCGATTCGTCTCCCCGAAACCGCCACGGCGCGCGGAAAAATCTCGCCCGCGCGCATCGCGCACGTGGTCTTCAAGACGTCCAACTTCAAGGAGATGGTTGACTGGTGGTGCAAGGTGCTCGAAGCCGAGCCCGCCATGAGCAATGACGAGCTCGCCTTCCTTACGTTCGACGAAGAACACCACCGCATCGCCATCCTCAACATCCCTTTGCTTCTACCAACACCGAAGGTGATGCGCGGACTCGATCATGTCGCCTTCACCTACCGCTCGCTCCAAGACCTGCTCGCCACATTCCAGCGCCTGCAAGGCATCGGGATCACTCCCGCTTGGGCCATCAACCACGGCCCCACGACCTCGCTGTACTACCCCGACCCAGACGGCAACACCGCCGAGCTGCAGGTGGAGAACTTCGAGAATGCCGAGGCCATGCTCGAATGGGCGAAGACTGCCGATTTCACGGAAAATCCGATCGGCGTCGACTTCGAACCCGCCGAACTCCTCGCGCGCCTTCAGGCCGGGGAACCGGAGTCCGAGCTCAAGAAGCGTCAAGTGATCGGCAAGCGCAGCCTGTCCTCCGCACCGGTGGAAGTCCTGGGGTACTTCCACAAGTTCCTCGCCACCGTGGCCGGAAAGTAGACCGGCGGCGCTCGCGGTTTGGTAACCGCCGGCCAACATCGTGCGTCCGGTACCGATGCAGGATTTTTTTAGGGACGACAGGTTGGCGATCGGGTGGTGCAGGTTCTCGACGCTGAACGGGAACACTGGTTCTCGGCGTTGTCCGAGAGCGCGAAGGAAGAAGGGCGACTCCGCGCGGCTTGGACGTTTGGGGTGTGGGGGCGACGATCGTGTTCGGTTGGGGCTTGGGGTGCGTAGGTTAGGCATCGAGATACCGCGGACATGATCAGTACCAAGCGGACCTAGGTTTCGTACGGCGAGAGTTATCAACATTCCGCGCGGACTGTTCACCAGAGTTCATCCGTCATGATTCCCGCGCGCTGACGAGTGCCGCTGCCAGCGCTACCCCGCCGCTCCGCCCCTCTCCCGCGGCACCGAGTGCTCCCAATCTTCCAACAACGCCCTCAACGCCGACACCACCGCCAACGGCTGATCCAACAACAAGTGATGATACGCCTGCGGAATCTCAACCACTGGCGCATTGCGATCGAGCAACTCGTACATGTACTCGCTGACTTCCGGCGTCACCAGATCACTAAGCGATCCGCGCAGCAGAGCGATGCGGCAGCGTACGTTCGACAGATACGTGTTCATGGCTTGCGGTGACGACCGCAAGAAAACTTTAGGGTCGAACTTCCAGACCCAACCTTCCGGAGTTTCCTTCAAAGAATTACGGGCTACGTAGTCAACGATGTAGTCGTTTTCGCAGGGTTGCTGCGGAATCAGATGGAAATGCTCAACGGCGGTGTCGAGGTCGGGGTAGGTTTTTGGATTGCGGAAGGCTCGGCCTTTTGCGCCTTCTACGCTTTCTGGGTCGGGGCGGCGTACGGGTGAGTCCAGGGCGATGGCGCCGGCCAATCGATCTCCGAACAGCGACGCGGTGGCGATTGTGACTAAGCCGCCGAGGCTGTGGCCGATCAAAACTGGTGGGCCCGGAAAGCCGGCGTGTTCGGCGACGGTCATGATTTCTTCGGCCCACAGTTCGCGTGGGTATTCGTCGCGGCGTCCTGAATCGCCGTGGCCGCTCATGTCGATGGCGACGACGTTGTAGCGGTCTGCGAAAAACGGGGCGATGAATCCCCACCATCGCGCGTGGGCGGCGCCGCCGTGTACGAAGATCAGGCCCGGGCGTGTTGGATCACCCCAGCGCAGGTAATGAATGGGGCAATCCTTCACCGTGACGATGCAGGAATCGTGGGGCGCGGCGATCGCGTCGGTGAACCAGGCGGGAGCTTCGATGCTCACGATTCTAGCCAGTTCGCGAGCACGGCGATCATCGGTTCAACGTCGGCACTGCCCGACATTTCTCTGCACGAGTGCATCGAAAGCATGGGGTTGCCGATATCTACGGTTTCAACGCCGAGGCGGGTGGCGGTGATCGGGCCGATGGTTGATCCGCAACCTTGATCGGCGCGTGACGTAAAGTGCTGCGCTTCCACGCCGACCGAGCGGCAGCAGGAAATGAAGCGGGCGGCGCCGGGTGCTGCGGTTGCGTACGCTTGGTTGGCGTTGGTCTTGAGCACGGGGCCGCCGCCAAGCACGGGTTTGTGCTGCGGGTCGTGACGGCCTGAGTAGTTCGGGTGCACGGCGTGGGCCATGTCGGCCGACGCAATCCACGATCGCGCGAACATGCGTGCGGTTGATTCGTTGTCCATCTCCAAAGAGCCCGCGATGCGGGTGCAGACATCGGCGAGAAACGATCCGGCTGCGCCCGAGGCGGTGCGGCTTCCGACTTCTTCGTGATCCGAAAGAATGACGATGCGCGACGCGGCGCCTTCTCCGTTGCTGCCTGCTCTTAACAGCGCGGTAATTGCGGCATGACAAGAGGCAAGGTTGTCCAGTCGCGCGGAGTGAATGAACTCACCGTTGGCTCCCGAGATAGTCGCGCCTTGGGTGTCGTAGGTCATGAGGTCGAAGGCCAGGATATCGTTGGCTTCAACGCCGCTTTCGCCGATTCGTTCGAGGTCCTCGACGAGCAGTTCAGCCAGCGAGCCCGCTCCTTCCAATCCGAGTAACGGGAGCAGGTGTTCTTGCGGGTTCAGCTTGAGGCCGTCGGTGGCGAGCTCGCGGTTCAGATGGATGGCAAGATTGGGCACGCGCACCAGCGGTCGGGCGAAGTCTACGAGCACCGTTCGCGTGCGGTCGCTTTCGTCGTCGGTTGCGAGAACCACGCGACCGGCGATCGACAGATCGCGGTCCATCCAGGTGTGCAGGAGGACGCCGCCGTAGGGTTCGACCGTTAGTTGGCGGTACCCTTCGGATTCGCGATCCGCGCCGGGCCGTATCCTTAAATTTGGGGAGTCAGTGTGGGCCCCGATCACCCGCAGGCCAGCGCGAGCCGGATCGTCGGCGCCGATCTCGAAGGCTGCGATCGAGCCGCCGCCGCGCACGACATAGCAGCGATCGCCAGGATCCAACGACCAGGCGTCACCTTCAAACAGCCGCTGATAGCCAGCTTTTTCCAGGCGTTGCGCCGATTCAGCGACCGCATGGTAGGGGGTGGGGGAAACATCGAGGTAGGCGAGCAGGTCGCTGACAGCGTCGATCATGCGTGACTATAGCGCGGCCCGAGAAAGCGCCCAACGCCAATATCGGCGAAATCGGGGACGGGTACCTATTTAGGGCAGAGCCCTAAATAGGTACCCGTCCCCGATTTATGTCTCTGAAACGGGACGCGATATTGGCTCTGGGCTGCGGGGCGGGTATGGAAGGTTTTCTAGCGAATTTAGATGTCTACCGTTGTTCGAAATTTGAGACCCGAAGATAGCGCTGCTTGCGCAGCGCTGTTGGCCCATGCGCAGGCGGGCGCCATTCGTGAGGAAGAAACCGGCGGGGCTCGCACGGCCCGTTTGGCTGATCCCGGTGCTTGCGTTGAATTGCTCGACCGGCTGTTTTCCAGTCGGCGCAGCGATGCTGTGGTTGCCGAAGAGGGCGGTCGAATCGTTGGCTATCTCGCTGGCGATCGACAGATGTTTTCGCCCGAAGATTTCGCCTCGATCTACGCCGAACCCCGCTCAGTTGTGATCCCCCTTCATGGCCATGTCGTGGCTGACCACAGTGATGCCGTTGATCTTTACACGAAGATGTACGGTGCGTTGGCCGGACGTTGGATCGATGGGGGTATGTTCGCCCACTCCATCAGCGTTGCCGCTGAAGACGCCGACGCCGTAGAAGCGTGGAGCTGGCTCGGCTTCGGGTACAAGTCGGTTTGCGCGATTCGCGACACGGCTATCCCGGTGACTCTTCGCGAGGACGTGCGGGTTCGCGTGGAACAGGTCGGCAGCGAGCGAGATGATTTGATCGAACGTTTCCACTGTCGCCTGATGATTTATCAAACCGGCTCGCCGATGTTTTGGCCCTACAATGGCGAAGCCGACGCAGCGGTGCGTGATGTGCGCAGCAAGCTACTCGATACCGGTCAGGCCGGGTGCTTTCTGGCCTGGGTTGACGATGAACCGGCCGGGATGATGCTGGCGGCGCCCGGGATTTTTCTCTCGCCGATGCTGGCAAGCTCTGACACGGCATACTTGTGGGAAGGCTTTATTGATCCGGTCGCGCGCGCGGGCGGAGTCGGCGCTGCTTTGCTGGGTCGCTTGATGGGTTGGCTGGCGTCGCGGCGGCAAAACCGTTGCGCGCTGCACTTCGTTGCTGGCAACCCGCTGGGACGGCGATTTTGGCTTGGTCAGGGCTTCCGCCCCGCCGAAGTTTTGCTCCGCCGCCACGTCGACGAGCGCGTGGCTTGGGCGCGTGGCCCGGTTGTGATGGACGGCCGCTGAGCCTCGAACGCCTTTGCGTAGCATCGCCCGAACTCGATCTGCCAGGCCAGCGGTTGAGCCAACACGAGCGATGTCTATAAATTCCGTTCGGGGGCGCTGTTCGGGCCTCGGATGGGCCTTTGAGTAGGGCAGGAGTTGAGACTGTGAAAGACGGATTCGCTGAATTGATTTTGACTGGGACGGTGCGGTCCTTCTACGGCCGTGAGAAGGCCGACGCGTTTGCCGCCGAGGTTACCCGCCAGGGGTACAACGTGGCTATCACCGAGCAGCCCGGAGAAGACCTGCGCTGGTGTGTCATGGCTTTGAACGAGCGGGCGCCCGATCCCGTACCACCAGCCAGCTAAACTCCTATCCGTGCGCGGCGACCCTAGTCGCGGCCGGAGACTTCACTGACCATCGCCGTACGCAGCCAAGCCTGCGTTTCGGCTCCCAAGCGTACCCGCGCCCACTCTCCGCGTCGTTCGACAATACTGACCTCGGTCCCCGCCGGAAGGGGATCGCCGTAGCGCGATGGTGCGTTGATCGAATCCGACGCGCGAGCGATGGCCTCGGGTGCGGTTACAACGGCAGCCGAGCCGTCATCGCCGGACCCAACGTACGCCGAAGCCACCAGGCCGAACCAAACCAAGCCAGGTACGACCACCAACGAACGGAGCCAGCGCATTTCGAAGGCCAGCGAAATAGCGAAAGCTATTGCTGCCGCAAGGAATGCCAACGCCGCAGCACGCGATCGCCCAGCTTCGGAAAGTGATCCCTGCCAGAAAAAGAAAGTATCGAGCAAGCCCGCTTCCGGCGGTCGCGGAACCCAGGCCGGTAGAAGTGATCGTGCGTGCAACAGGTTGGCGCGCGCGCGTCGGTTGTCCGGCTGAAGTTCAAGCGCTCGACGGTACGCGAGCACAGCGACTCCGAGTC
>JBLFWR010000186.1:0-5934 GCA_047611725.1 Binatia bacterium
TCTCTCGAGCAACATTTGAATCTGCACCGATTGACCGTGCAGGGTCGACATTTTCATGCGATGGTGGGCTTCTTACGACTTCTGAGTTCACCGCCGGAAATTGACCAGGAAGATTATCGGCTTAGCTAGCTCACCATTATGGACGATAGACCGCTGTGTCCAAATTCATGATCACGCTTTTGGCTTTGGTAGCTGGGATGCTGCCGAGCACAGGCCATTCCGAGCCACTGCTATTTGACAATTTCGATACCGGCTACCCGTCCTGGACTGCAGCCGGGAACGTCGATGCGGAAGATCTTCACGTGCTTGTGGCCGACTCCGTTCGCATGCGCAATAGCGGCTCTACGATCACGCGCGGTGTTTCCACCGCCGGATACGATCGGATTGTGGTCAGCGCCTTCCTTGCGGGTCGTCTACTCGAAGGCGCAGACGAGTGCATATTTGAAGTGTCGACCGACGGTGGAAGCAATTGGTCTGCGCTCCTGCAGATATCAGACGGTGACGATGATGGCGAGTTTCGCTGGGTCGAACACACCGACCCCACCTACGCCGACAATCCAAGCGTGGTGCTCCGCTATCGGAACGCGAGCAATGCGTTGTCGGATCACTGTTACGCCGAAGATGTCGCGGTGTCGGGTTTCGCAATTGGCTCGCCATCCTGCAATCAGCCCGCCGGGAATACAACGTACTCGGGATACGTCGCCGACTACGATCCGCTGACGGGTGGCGGAGCGGCTGCGCGGGCCGAGCTCACGTCCGCAACTTTGAACTCCGGTTCATCGCCGAGTTCGCCGGTGAATAGTTCATCGTACGGTGTGCCCGTCGACGCGGCTCCATCACTTCATCAGTTCGAAGGCGTTCTTGAGCTTCTGGGCGAAGCGACTTCGGGTTCGTACGCCGAAATTAAAGACGACTTTTCCTACACGGGCAACGGAGACGACCCTCGGAAGCATCTACCCGAGTTTGACTTTGCTTTCGTGCAAAGCGGGTCGCACCTCATTCCCGCAGCACGTGGCATCGTTTTGTCGGCTCATCCTTATTGGGAGTACATTCTCGAGCCAGGCCGCGCGTGGTCGGAAGTCGGCGACGCGGGGATGAGCCGTGGCGCGATTCCCTTTTCGCTGCAACAACGCAATTCCAACTGCATTCACAACGGGCTCTTGACGTTTCTCTTTGACGCGACTCAGGTCTCAAAGGTGGCGTATCAAATCTCTTCTGAGACGTGCGCATACTTTCAATTCGACATGTGGGGTCTTCTCGATGCGGCCTATACGCCGGGCGCCGTGTCGGTTGCGCTCGATTTGAAGCATGCGCACCAGGAGCAGAGGGCGGGGCGAATGGTTCAAAAGCCAATCTCCAGTCTTGCTGTCGACCACCCAGGTGTCGACCCCGCAGAGTTTGCGCATCCAAGTGAGGTCGCCGCCAACGATCTGACGATCTACGGGGTTGTCTTCGACAGTGTTCATTATGTCGGCGGATGTGCGACACGAGATGGAACGCATCCGTATTGCGGTGCCTTGCGCGTTCCATCGTATTCAACTGCGAAGACGGCATTCGCAGCGGCCGCCTCGATGCGCCTTGAACGACGTTACCCGGGCTATCTGGCGGAGACGATTGCCACATGGGTGCCCGAAGCAGCCGTTGATTCAGAAGGCGATTGGAATGATGTCACGATCGAAGACGCCCTCGACATGGCGACGGGCAATTACTTGCTTTCCGGCTACATCGCGGACGAAGGCAGTATCTCGACCAATGACTTCTTCTTGCCTGACACCCACGCAGAAAAGGTCGACTATTCGGTGTCGCGTTACCCGCGCAAGGCCACTCCGGGAACTGAGATGCACTACCACACCACCGATACTTACCTTGCTGCCGCCGCCGGACAACGGTACCTGCGCGAACAAGAGGATTGGTGTGCGGACTTGTTCGACGATGTCATCGTAGACGAAATGTGGAGTCCCCTTGGCTTTGACTTCGGAACGCTTTCGAGCAGAAGAACCTACGACGCTGTCAAGCAGCCCTTCGGTGGCTTCGGCTTGTCGTATGTGCGAGATGACGTCGCGAAGCTCGGCGTCTTTCTCGGTGTGGACCATGGACGCATCGACGGAACGCAGACGCTTGCGCCCGAAGAACTCGCGGAAGGGAAGTTTTCCGATCCCGCAGAACCGGGACTCCCATGGTCGGCACTTGGCGACTACAACAATGCGTTCTGGGGGCGCGACAAGTCCGCCGACACCGGTTGCGCGACGATGGTCCCCTACCTCTCGGGGTTCGGCGGTATTACCGTCGCGCTAACCCCAGGTGGTGTGGTCTACTACTACTTTAGTGACGGCGATTCGTTTACGTGGGATCGTGCGTTTGTCGAAGCTGAGAATCTGCGCGGGAGTTGCAACGTCGCCCCGCCGGCACCGCCGGCCAACCTCGAGGCCGTTGCGGTCGGTCCCGATGAAGTTGTTCTCAGGTGGGACCCGTCAGCAAATCCGGTCGGCGTGATTCGTTACCGCATCTATCGCGACGGAATCTTGATTGCGACGACGAGCGGCAACGATATGACGGACGCGGGCGTCGCGATGGGGCAAATGGCAGAGTACCTCGTTGAATCGATAGACGTCACCGGAACGGTTTCAACGACGAGTGAGACGCTGACGGTTGGCGAGACAACAGTCCAGCCTGTTCCGGGGTTGGGGCCGCTAAGCGCGACAGTCTTGGCTGCGATGATGATATTGCTTAGTCGCGCGCGACGATTACCGCGTGCGTAGCTCACGCCGGCGCCGGTTTCCGATCCAGCAAAGACACTTATCGCGAACGAGTCGCCCGGGGCCAGGTCGATCCGACGCGTATCGAGACTGATGGAGGTGCAGCTCTCGTCGTCATCGCCAGAGCCACCCCCGTTGCCATTCGATTCCCCACATCCGAGAATCGAGAAGAGCGCGGCGAGAATAGGAATGATAAGCCCCATTTCCTGAAGACGTCCGGGGATCGGTGCCACGAAGAACCCACATCGTTGAACGATCCGCCCCGAACCGGAACGCAGACCCTCAAAAAAATCAATCGATTCTCCCCGTTGTCTAAATCAGATGTCCAATCAGATCGAGATTTATCTGGCGGCGGCATCTTCAGCGGGGGACTTGACGGTTCCTTGGCGGGCTGGAACCACTGGTCGATCCGGGAGGAGCGGGAACGCTGTGCCGCATGCAGATTATCACCGGGTAAAACGATTGCTGCCCGGCGTCGCGCCGCAATCCCCGAGGCAGTCGTCGTGGGGTTAGTCGGCCAGAGAGTCTGGCAGAGCGGCTATCAAAGCGACACCACTAGTTGTTTCGGCCCGCCCATCTATTTGGGGTGGTCCTTCTTGTGTTGCACCATCTCCTCGTAGCTCATCCAGGCCTCTCCATTTTCAGGGCCGCGACGAAGCTTGATCTGGCTAACCACTTGCCAGCCGCCGTTGGCAAGAACAAAGAGACGTTCAGCGCGGCGACTTTCGCGCTCGTTCTCTTTCGCCGCTTGGCGGGAGGCCGCGGAAGCTTTAAGCATCGTGCGCTGCGGACCGAGGTAGGCCTCATAGGCGGAGGCGTTGGGAAGAAAAACTTCCTCGAATTCGTGCTTGTTGACAACCCGGCGGACTCTTAGCGGCGTGCGCGACGCGATCCGCTCGAGGCACTCCGCCGAACTGGGCGCGGGCTCGAAGGTTTCGAACTGAATCAAGTCACCCGCCTGCAAGCCGATATCGCCGGCAGGAGAATTCGGCAACACGCCTCCCACGTAAAACCCGCGATCTCCGCGAACGACTTGTGTGCCAACCTTCCCGAGCGGCGCGTAGGGATCTCCATTCGACGTGATCTCAGTTGATACACGTCGCAACCAAATCCTGCGGTTGGCATAGTCGATGCGGATTTTGAAATGCCTGAGAACGTCGTAGCCGATTACAGAGTCGGTGTTTCCGGTTTGGTTGTACCAACCCCGCGGCGCAACTTCGACGGGCATTTCATCAAACGCAAAACCCGCAAACTCAAAGGAGTCAGTTTCATAGAACTTCAGCTCCATCGACCCGACGGAAGTTCCTGCCGTTCCAGACGTGGATAGCGCTGCCACATCGACGCCTAGAGATGTGGCCGCTTTTCCAGAGAGGATTAATCCCGATGGAGCACCAGTATCGAGCAACACATTGAGCGATTTTCCATTCATCTGTATGGGAACCACGAGCCGTGACGAAACGACACCAACCGGAAGGACAGTCTCGTCTGGTCCATCGACAGCCTCTGGAACTTGGTAGACGGCTGGATCCAACAAGCGAACAAGCCGCTCATCAAAGTCCAACTCTACGACGTAGTTCTTGAGAAAACTTCCGCCAAGTAGTCCGTACTCCCAACCTGTACTCGACCCTGTATCGCTGCTGGAAGTGTCGACGTAGAACTGAAGGTCGACACCGAGGCTTGTCTTCTTGCGGTAAGCGTTCGACTTAGTCCTGCGTACCGTCACACCCGCTGCTCTGGCGGCGAGCGGTGTCAGGACAGAGTTCGTTGCCCCGGTATCGAGCATCAGGATGAACGACTTGCGGCCTTCGAGTGCGAGATCGACCATGATCCGATTGCTTTCGTCAGAATCCTGGAATGGAAACTCTGCAATGACGGATTCTGGTGACGGCTCCGCGGTGCTCGCCACGGCATCGACGTGTCCAAGGGAACAAGTCGCCGTCAAGATCAGGAAGATTCGAAACAGGACGTGCTGAGGTGGGCTCAAGCTCTTCGCCTCCAGCCCTCAGCATACACACAATCAGGAGAGGATTGGAAGCTCAAGCCTCGTTGAGAATAGGAATGATAAGCCCGATTTCCTGAAGACGTCCGGGGATCGGTGCCACGAAGAACCCACATCGTTGAACGATCCGCCCCGAACCGGGCGAGTTCGGCGTGGCACTGACACACGAACAGGGTGGGGGAATAAGTCATATTTTCTCTATCCCACCAAGTCATCACTTGCTTATTGCCCTCGATCGCCTTTACTTTAGCCAATGCGAATTACACCGACTCTGTGTTTGTGCCTCCTGCTTCTCTCGTGCAATAGCGGGAACGATGGCGGGTCTTCCTCAAGTTCATGTACTCCCGGCGTTCTCCTTAGTGGCACTGTGCTGCCAGACGTCGAAGGCTGGGTGATTCAAACCAACCTTATGGGCACACCCGACATTACGACGGACGGCACGGCCGTGCGGGTCAACACCCAAGTGGATTCGGCCTCTTCACCCTTTGCACTCGTTGCATTGGACACGGGGCTGGAACAGGGCACCGAGTTCACCTTGCAATGGAGCATGACGGTAAACGCCGCAGACACTCACAACAACTTCGATGCAGGTGTTGCCGTTCTCCCGTCTTACGCGGGAACCTCGTTTGGCACTAGTACTGAGCGAGGCCAATTGATCTATTTCGACACCAATGAAATTGGTTGGGGTGACCTCTCTCAGTCCTACGTTCTCGACACGACGACGTTGCACTCCTACCTCCTTTCCGTGAACGACGATGGGGACGCAACCGTCAGCGTTGATGGCACGGTTCGCTTGGATCGATCTGACATTGAGATCAGTGGAACTGTCGCCTTTGGTGACCAGACGAATGATGCCGATCTCGACGGCGACTTCTCGATCAGCGACATCGAACTCATTTGTCCATAAGCCGATTCAAGACACCTCACCAGTGGCGGTCTTGAAAACCACGAGCAGGACCACGCGCGAGCCGGGCGGCGGCGTTGTTGCGCGAATCAATTCCGAGCCAGCCTGTGGGGTCCAACGCACGTTTCAGTCCCTGGTCGCGACGGAGCTCGGGCGACCGTGCTCGAACATCTGATTGAGAATGTTGCAGCCGAGGATGACTTCAGCTTGCTGGCTGTCCGGATCCCGAGATCGAAGCCGGTCGCCGATCATTGATTTGTATCTGAAGAATGTAT
>JBLFWR010000187.1:0-5873 GCA_047611725.1 Binatia bacterium
TAGACCTGACGAAACTAATCGGTGTCGGGCATGTGTTAGCCGGATCGGATTACCCGCACCCAGAAGGGTTGGAAAGTCCTATCGAGTTCGCTGACGAACTAGTCGGGCTAGATGACCAAGCCATTCGTCGAGTCATGCGTGAAAACTTGGCGGAGTTGACCGTTTAGCGAGCTTCTTCGGAATAACTCTTCATGTAATCCAAGCTCGAGAACGGTTATCAATATTCCGCGCAGACTGTTAGCCGGGCTTCAACCATCGGTCACTCACCCATTCACCTTCGGCGCGGCCGCCGAAGCCTTCACAATTGGAATTTCATCATCGGTCAGCTCCGCCATGTAGGTCTTGCGCGCCAGAGCCGCCTCAATAAACGGCGCCAACTCTTCGGCTTTCGCCGCCTCGCGCGCGGCCACCACCGCCTTGAACTCCGGCAAAACCTCCGCCGCAAACAGCTCCAACGACGCGCAGATATCTTCGTGACGAGCCGCGCCGGCTTGTTGCATGAGGATGATTTGATCGACACCGGCGGCCTGGAACTCACGTACGTGCTCGCGGAAATCGTTGGGAGTACCGATCCCCGGTGCATGTCGAGAATCCATCGCGGGCAGATCGACCGTAACGGCATCTTCGCCACGAGAGGACGCGCGCTGCTCTTGAAAACTTTCGGCCAAACGGCTTCGACCGGGCTTGGCGTCGCGCATCACCAACGAACCGAGGGCGTAGCCGAAAAACTCGAAGCCCTCCTGTCCGCGGCGAATGGCTTCTTCGCGGTCGGGGTGAATCGAAAACGCGGAGACCATCGCGATGTTGGCGTTGACCGTGTGGCCAATCGGCACGCAGGCGTCGCTCTTGATTGTGTCGTAGTAGATCGAGCTCCAGGCTTTCGCCTCGTCGGGGTCGACGAACGAAAAAGCCAACGCACCCAGGCCCAACGATGCGGCAACACGAATGGTGTCGCGGTTCGTGCACGCCATCCACATCGGCGGATGCGGCTTCTGCATTGGTTTGGGGATCACGTTGCGACACGGCATGGAAAACCAGCGCCCCTCGAAGCCGGGATACGGAGTCATCACCATCATGTTGGCGATCTGCTCCGCAGTTTCGATTGCGATTTGGCGTTTCTCTTTGGCCGGGATGTCAAAGCCGTGAAGCTCCAACCGTGTCGCCCCTTCCCCGATTCCAAACTCAACGCGACCGTTTGATATCAAGTCTAACGCGGCCAAACCCTCAGCAGTACGTGCGGGATGGTTGTAGTTCGGAATCACCTGGCGAATTCCGTGGCCAATTCGAATGCGTTCGGTTCGCGCAGCAGCCGCCGCCAAAAAAACCTCAGGCGAAGAGCAATGCGAGTACTCCTCAAGGAAATGGTGCTCAACCGCCCAGGCGTGATCAATGCCGAGCCGGTCTGCCAACACCACCTGATCTAACGCTTCGTGGAACAAACGATGTTCCGACGTTTCATCCCACGGCTTGGGCAATTGCAGTTCGTAAAAGACTCCAAAACGCATCGCTAGGCATTCCGACCCATGAAACCGAACAAATGGCCAGCGACCTTGCGGATCTGAATCTCTTCAGAACCTTCGGTGATGCGGTAGCGACGATGATGCCGATAAATATGCTCGAATGGTTGATGGCGAGAGTACCCCATTCCCCCATGTACCTGCATGGCTCGGTCGGCAGCATCACAGCACAAACGATTCGCACGGTAGTTACACATCGAAACCCGGTCGGACAGACGAAGCGCGACCTCGGGCTTCGTCATCTGATCCATTTCCCAGGCTGTTTGACGAATGAGCGCGCGCAGCATGGCCGCTTCGGTGTGCAGCTCGGTCAACGGAAATTGAATCGCTTGATTTACAGCCAACGGTTTCCCGAACGGCTTACGTTCTTTCGCGTAGGCGACCGACTCGTTGATGCAGTACTGCGCCGCTCCAAGCGACGAAGCCGCCTGACGAATTCGATTCTCGTGTACGAAGTGCTGCGCCAGAGCCAAGCCGTTATCGCCGGGGCCAAGAATCGCCGACTCCGGCAACCAAACGTTCTTAAGAGTGAAGCGACCGTGATCGGTCGGCATGTTGAACGTCCACATGTACTCGTCGATATCGTAGCCTTCTGCGTCGGTCGGCATCAGAAAACACGTAATGCCACGAGCCGCACCATCAACGCCGCCGGTTCGCGCGAAAATCATGATGTGGGTGGCCACGTGAATGCCCGTGATCCACATTTTCGAACCGTTGAGCAGCCAACCGTCAACACCGTCGCGCTGTTCGGCAACCCCTCGTGTCTCCATCCACGTGGCATCCGAACCGTGGTCGGGCTCAGTCAGACCGAAGGCGATGCGATGGGTGCCGGCAAGCGACCCCGCGATGAACTCTTCGCGTTGCGTGTCGGTGCCGAAATCACGAAACATAAGAATCTGCGGAAAGTTGCCGACGATCGAATGCTCATTTTGGAGGTCATTGTGAAGCCCCAGCCCCTTGGCCGCCAGATGCTCCCGGATCACCGCCATATCTAGGTTCGAACCATTCTTGCCGCCAAACTCGTCGGGCAACGCAAAGCGAAGATGCCCGGCCGCGTCGGCCTTGCGCCGAGCCTGGCGAAGAAGCTCTTCCCAGTCGTGGCGCGGCAAGCCGCCAGCTTCCCAGTCGGTTCGCGCATACTCGCGGCGATGGTCGAAGAAGCGATTGTTGTCGTCGGCTTCCTGGAGTGGACGGATCTGGTCGTCGATAAAAGTGTCGAGCTCGGCCAGATAAGCAGTCAGCGATTCGGGCAGGCGAAAATCCATCAAATCCTCCGGGGTCGTGTCCGCAGCGGGGTCGCTCGAAGAACGTTACGTAGACGCTGGCGTCCACCACGACAAACCGACACAGCGCGCGAATGCAGCAACAAATACCCTGGGCTACAGTGCAGCGCTTCATAGAGGAGAACCGTGCCGCATTTAGAACAAACGAAAAGGTTATCGACGGGTCCCAGCGCCGGGCTTTGGCGGATGGCGCTCGCAGCGTTGATCTTGGCCATCAGCTTGATCATCGGGGTCGGTGTTTCCAGCCTCTTTGCCACGGCCGCCCACGCGGATGACTACGACTACCCGGCGATCGATCCTTGGATCGCCACCGTCATTGGAACCCCGCGCGATCTTCAGCCAGATCTCCCGAAAGCGCGTACTGGAAAGACCTACACGGTCGATGTGGTCGGAGCGGTCGAGCCTCCTGCGCACTTTTGGTACCTCGACGGCCTACCGTTCTCGTTGGCTGCTCAGGAAGGACCCGCGCCACTGGTTTTCGTGATCGCCGGCACCGGCGTCGGCCACGACGCCGCGCAGATGCAGACACTTGAGGCGAACCTGTTCGGGCGCGGCTTCCACGTCGTTTCCCTCCCCTCGCCCACGCACGCTACGTTCATTGCTACCGCTTCAACCAGCGGCACGCCGGGTCTACCGGCCGACGACGCGCGCGACTTGTATCGCGCCATGGTAGCGATTCGGCATCTCGTCGCCGCGAAAGTAGACATTACGAGCTTCGCTCTAACGGGCTACAGTCTGGGAGCGTTGCACGCGGCGTTCGTCGCTGAACTCGACACACGAAACGGCGAATTCGATTTTCAACGAACACTGCTTCTGAACCCGCCGGTAAACCTGTACCGCTCTGCGTTGTTGTTCGACCGCATCTTTGCCGAACGCTTTCCGAACGGCGCTGGCGACGTAACCCGATTTCTCGACGAAGCCACAGCTTCGATTGCCGTTGATCAACAACGTGAGCGAGCCGATGTCATCTCTGATGATTTTCTCTACGAAGCCTACCGCCGTCGCGACTTGACGGTCGATTTGGCCGTTGGAGCCACGGCACTAGTGTTCCGCGTTGCAGCCATGAGCATGACATTCACGGCAGACGTCGCGGCTCATACAGGTCTCGTGGTTGACGCCGACGACAACCTTGGCGCGTTCGACTCAACGACCGAGTTTCTTGAGGCCACCGCCACGTTGGGATTCGGGGACTATATGACACGGGTCTTGTTGCCCCGCGTACAACGGTCCCAACCAAACGCCGACCTGAACTCGCTTGCAGAAATCGCGGGCCTACGAAGTATCGAACCCTGGCTGCGCGACAATCCCCGCGTCGCCCTCATGACCAACCACGACGACTTCATCCTCAACGATGAAGACTTCGCATGGCTCGTCGATGTATTTGGCGAAAACGCCAGAGTCTGGCCTCGCGGCGGACATCTGGGCAACCTCAACCACCGCGACCACGTCGCTTCAATCGGTGATTTCCTTAGCGGCGCAGCGCTCCCCGAGGTCCGCGGGGCACTTCCAACAACGGCCCCGCGCCCACCACTTCCCGTGCCAGCCACAGCCACCAGTCCAACCGACGCGCCGAGCGTGACCAGCCTTATCGTCAACGCGCCCGACCCCCTTGAGCGCCTGAACCGACGCGTGTACGGGATCAACCATCTCGCCGACCGTTACGTTCTCGTGCCCGTGATCCGTTACTACAAAAAATTTATCCCCTCTCTGGCGCGCCGAGGCATTCACAACTTTTTCGCCAATCTCGCTCACGTGGGCGACATCGGAAACAACCTGCTGCAACTGGAAGCGCGCGACACGGCGATCAGTGCTTGGCGATTCGCAATTAACTCTACGGTCGGTGTCGGCGGACTCTGGGATGCCGCGCAACATGTCGGTCTGTATCGTCAACCTGAGGACTTCGGACAAACGCTTGGCCTCGCTGGTGTCGCCGCAGGTCCCTACGTTATCTTGCCGCTACTCGGGCCGAGCACGGTTCGTGACACGGTAGGACGCGTAGTCGACACCCTGACGTTAAACTGGGCCAACGTGTACGATGTGCCCCAAACCATGAATGACCAAGCCTGGCCGTACGGCGTGCAGGGAGTAGACGAGCGCTACTCGATACCGTTCCGCTACTACCAAACCGGCTCGCCGTTCGAGTACGAAGCTGTTCGAACCGTCGTGCTGCAAGTACGCGAGTTCGAAATTCGCAACTGACAAAGAGGAAGCATGCAAGAAATCGGTATCTATGAAGCAATGAGCACCCTGCGCGCCGTGCGGCGACTGCGCCCCGATCCGATTCCGGAAGAGGTACTGCACCGGGTTTTGCAAGCGGCGACCTGGGCCCCAACCGGTGCCAATCGACAACCTTGGCGAATGATCGTTGTCCAGGCCGACGAACCGAAGGCGCAACTGGGCAAGCTCTACGCGAAGGGCTGGAATCGCTACGCGGCGTATCACCGCGGCCTTCTCACCGACGCCCCTGAGGCCATACGCATAAACGATGAAAAGATGCTGGCCGCTGGTGACTATCTCGGCGAGCATTTCGGCGAGGCACCGGCGATCGTCGTATTCGCGTTCGATCCGTCACAAATGGCCATCACCGATGCTGGCCTCGACCGTCCCTCAGTTGTCGGTGGTGGCTCGATCTACCCAGCCGTCGAAAATCTTCTGCTCGCCTGCCGCGCCGAAGGACTCGGCTGCGTATTGACCACGCTTCTGTGCACGGTCGAGTCACAGGTTCGCGAGATTCTGGGATTTCCCGATAGTTGGGGTACTGCTGCTGCCATTCCAATTGGTTATCCAAAACTTCGCGGCCACGGCCCCATCACCCGCCGGCCCGTAGAAAAGATGGCGTACCGCGACACGTGGGGCGCATCGTTTTGATTTCGAACTAGCGGGCCAACGCGAGCCGCGTTCCGCAACACAAAGGAGACCTCGATGTTAATAATGCTTGAAGCTCGTTTTCCCGTGGATTGCGCGAATGAACTGGCGGCCAGCGGAAAGCTCGGCAAAACCATCCAAGCCATTCTCGACGAGCAGAAACCCGAGTCGGTATACTTCTTGGACCGCGACGGTGATCGCACAGCGA
>JBLFWR010000188.1:0-5768 GCA_047611725.1 Binatia bacterium
AGAGTTCGCTCGATGCTTCCATCAACGAATCGACTTTTCCTACGTGAGTTTACGGCCGACGACTGGATCGCCGTGCACCGCTACGCAAGTGATCCGCAGGTCGTGGAATGGATGTGGTGGGGACCCAACAGTCGCGACGAAACTCAACAGTTTCTGGCGGCAGCCGCAGCCGCCTCGCAGACCTCGCCGCGCACGGATTTTCATTTCGCCGCAATCCGACGAGAGGACGACCTTCTCCTGGGCACAGTCAGCTTGGCTATTCGCTCTGAACGCGACGCGAATGCCGAACTCGGTTATTGCCTGGCGCCCGACAGCCAAGGTCAGGGGTTCGGGCGAGAAGCTGTTAGCGCCCTGGTCACATACGGCTTCGAATCACTGGGTTTACACCGCATTCACGCCTGGATTTCACCACCGAACATGCGCTCGCGTGCGTTAATCGAAGCCTTGGGGTTTCGGCTTGAAGGCGAAGCACTTCGCAACGCGTTCGTCCGGGGGGAATGGCAAGACTCACTGCTTTACGCGGTAGTCTGTGACGAATGGTCAGTGACGAATGCTCAGCCTTGAAGTGACGGACGCAGCAGCTCTGTCGGCATAGTTCGAAGCGTTCGTAACAACGGCTCCGGGTTTCCTGTTAGCCGTGAGTAGACGGCGGCTCCCTGGACGCGAATCACGCTATCCTCAGCTCGATCCTGGGCCTCTTTGCGACTCAAGCCGTTGGCCTCCAGCGCTGACGCCAACAACGTGACCCAGCTCGTGACCGAAAACGCCATGGTCTGACGCACTTTTTCGTTGCTGGTATCCAACGCGAGGATTGTCAGCATGAAGCTTCGTTCGCTTGTTTGAACGTAGCCCTCCAACGACGCGTACAGAACGCGGATGCGCTCTTCGGGCGGCAGCTTACTGGACAACACCGCAAGCACATTGTCGGAAAGCCAAGTTGATACATCGCCAACCAATGTAGAAACCACGCGATTGGCGCCGGCCGGGAAAAACCGCCCGAGGCCCTGAACGCTTTCGCCGGTGATCCGGCCGATCTCGGAGAGGGAAAGGTTTTCGACACCAGGCTGCGAGACCAAATCGAAAAGGCGGCCAAACAAATCGCTACGGGGCTGCGCGTCGCTGTCCTCGGTCGGCTCGCGCTTAATCGCATGGGAGTCGGGTCTGGTTTTGTCGCGGGAACGTTCAGTCACAAACTCGTCTCCAAAAGGCCGCAAAACTCCGTGATGAAACGCTCATCGTGAAATCACACCGATCGAGCAGGATCGACTGCTTCGACGCCAGTGGGGGCCGAAGCCATCGCAGGCTCACACAACGCAACGGCTTGAGCCAACGCCTCGTGTGGCCCAAACAGAACCACGAGGTCACCCTCAATTAGTTGAGTCTCGCCAGTCGGATTGGCCTGCGGGACATCGTCGCGAACCAGCGTCAACACCGCCGCTCCGGTTGTTTCACGCAGCCGCAGCTCCGCAAGCGTCCGCCCGGCCGCAGCACTGCCGTGCATGATCTGCACAGTCTCGATCGTTCCACCGCGCATCAGGCTCTCGATTTCGTCCATCATCTCCGGCGGCGTAATCGCGCCGCGCAAAGCGTGATAGTGGCCGAGGCGGATAATCCCCTCTTGCACGCGCACGATATGACGGGGCACTCCCAACCGTTCCAGCAGACGCGCGAACAATTCGATCGACGCTTCTAGCTCGGCGGGAATGACCTCCGTGGCTCCGCAATGTTCCAGCTCCGCGACTTCCGTCACTGCGTGAGCGCGAACCAGAATCGGCGCGGTCGGGTTGATCTGACGAGCCAGCGAAACAATACGTCGCGTGGCAGTACGGTCACTGACGGCGACAACGAAAGCGCGACAGTGTGCGATGCCAGCCGCGCCTAACAGCGCTCGTCGCGAAGCATCGCCAAAAATCATATTGACGCCGTCTTTCCGTGCGGCTCGCACACGAACGGGGTCCATTTCGATGACATGCAGTGGAATGGAAGTCGCACCCAACACCCGTGCAACCGCTGCACCGGTGGCGCCATAACCCGCCAGCAACACGTGGTCGGTCAGCGACGACTCCGGGCCCGACTGCGAGTTGCTCGCACCGACCAAACGACGCACTCCGGAAAGCGCGTATGGCGTCAACGCCATGCTCAATACCGCAGCACCAAGAAACGCTTGCTCGAGTTCATGCGTAACCAACCCAGCGGAAACGCCTTCTCGAACCAGCACAAAAGAAAACTCGCCAACTTGTGCCAACGCGACTCCCGCGAACAGTGCCAATCTCCACGACCGCCACAGCACACCGACAACCATCGCGCAGATCACACCCTTGACCGCTACCGCACCCAACATCGAAAGTAGCAGCAGCGGGTCAGCCAACGCGGCAACCGGATCGAGAAGAAGGCCGACACTGGTGAAGAACAGTGCAACGAAGGCGTCGCGAAGCGGAAGCAGGTCGGCGAACACTTGATGCGAATACAGAGTGTCTGACAGCGCAACACCGGCGAGAAACGCTCCCAGCGGTAGCGACAAACCCAACTCGTGGGCGCCGACCGCCATACCGAACGCCACCAATAGGGCCGATGATGAAAACAACTCGGGCACCCCCGAGTTCGCAACCACATCGAGCAAGCGAGGCAACACGACACGGGCGATCACGACCAATGCGGCGATCGCCAGTGCAGCGCGACCCAACGCAAAAACGGTTGCGGCTACGAAACTGCCTTCCCCCGAACTTTGTGCAAGCACCGGGATCAGTAGCATCATCGGAACAATCGCGAGGTCCTGAAAAAGCAGGATTCCCGATATCCCCTGACCCTGCGGAGCATCCAATTCGTCGTGATCGGCCAGCAGCTTGAACACCATCGCGGTGCTCGAAAGCGAGACCAAGAAACCCACGAGGATCGCATGCGGAACGGGCAGCCCCGCCCAAGCCGCAGCCAGTGTGGTCAGTACAATGGTAGCGCCGACCTGCATACTGCCCCCGGCAAGCGTGCGGGCGAGTGTTTTTCGCAGTTGGTCCAGCGAAAATTCGATTCCGACTCCGAAAAGGAGCAACGCCACACCCGCCTCAGCGAGTTGATCAATCGCGACCGAAGGACCAAACAATCCAAGGACGCCCGGGCCGACAACCACCCCGCCCAACAGCCACGCCACCATCGGAGGCACACCGATCATGCGACCGACAAGAAGGGCGCCAACCGAAACGGCCAGCAATGCTACAGCGTCAACAAGAAACAAGGTGGCGAATCGTGCCTCTGGGACGGCGAAGCGTCAAAGCGTCACAGCGTCACAGCAAAACAGTGAAGACCGTTAGTCGTCGCCGCTCGTGAAATTCTGGACTTCGGCTTCAAGCAAAGGGGCGCACTTGGCTTCGACTCCTCGCGAGCAGTCGGCATCCCCCACACATTCACCCGCGTCGTTGCGGTCGACACAAAAGCAGTGCGGCCCAGCACCGAGACTTTGGGGGTTGCGAAGCCCGTCGGGCATCTCGCATACGTAGGTCCGTCGTTCAATGCGCGCTGTTCCGCCGATGGCCGCACACTGATCGAGATACTTCTGCAATGCACCGTGTGCCACGCAGCGCTCGTAGGCATCGCGACGCGCGGTGTCCGCGATGGTCTGGTTGGCCCACTCGGCGTCATCGCCGAAACAACCCGCCAACGACATAGCCCCAGCGACAAGTAGCAGTGCTCCGAACCCGGTCTGAGTGTGAAAAGTTTTCAATCGCCCGCGCA
Organism: Binatia bacterium; assembly: GCA_047611725.1. Taxonomy (GTDB): domain Bacteria; phylum Desulfobacterota; class Binatia; order UBA1149; family CAITLU01; genus JBLFWR01. Next base: position 3,727 of record JBLFWR010000188.1, read on the forward strand.
GTTTTCGATGATGTGACCAAACAGCTCGCAACCATCGTTGCGGCAGTAAACCTTACAGCTATGCCCGTCCACGGCATGACCGCAGGCAGGACAAACCTCCACCAGGGGCACACGCGCAGAAGCGGCGGGCGCCGCTAACTTTCGTTCATCCATAGGGTTCATCCATAGAGCCCATCCAAGCGCAGCGGCGCCCCCGGGCCAAGACCCTGTACCCCGCAACGACCCGGAAACGCACCGCGCGGCACCGGCACCCCCGCTAAGAATCGCTAACTTTCTCAGGAGACTTCGTGGCACGCGTAGAATTCCAAACCACAGCGACTATTATGTGTGGGATGCGGTGGTTGTTGTGGTGTGTGATTTCGTGGGCCTTTCTGGCGTCCTGCCAGCCAGCCCGAGCCTTAGAAAACGTTGAGTTGGTAGAAGGGCTGCGCGTGTCACGCCTGACCGGTCCAATCGCTCGAGCGGTGGCGGCCAGCGCTCCCGAACCTGGCGAATCCAAACGCGAACAGCTTGGGCGGATCTTCACCCGACCTCTAGTCGAAGAGCTTTGGATGGAAGACTACGCCGACCTCGATGCAGCCTGCGAAACCGGCTGGCTGGTCGATGTCCCCAATGACCCCCAGGGGTTAGGGGTCTCTGTACGTACCCGCGGCCGTTCCCCCGTGGGCGAGCGCGAGCCGAATCCAGTGTTGCGAGCCAAGCTTCATCGCCTGGCCAAGCCCGCTGCCGGCCTTCTCTACCGCATCGCCGCCCACCTGCGCAGCATTGAAGGTAACGCCTTCGTCCCAGTCGAAGTCACAAGCCTGGTTCGGCCTTGGAGCTACCAACGCCGGCTCATGGTGACCAACCCCAACGCAGACGTCATCAAGGCCGGAGTTCCCCCGACCCACGTGTTTGGCCTGGCATTCGACATTCCACGTATCGACCTCGGCCCCAGGCGCGAGCGACTCCTAGAATCCTATCTGGCCGACCTCGCCGAGTCCGGCAAGATCGTCTATTTCAAAGAAGGGCGCGGCCAGTCCACGTTCCACGTTCTGGCCCTGCCGGCTGCAAATTCAGAGTTCGAAGCCGATTTTCACACCTTCGTTGCCCATGCCGCCGCCACCACAGGCACCGCGGTCCCCCAAGCCTGCGAAGATGTTCGCCAGGCGATGCTGATCGAAGACACCCTAGACTGGTAGACCGCCTAGACTGGTTAGCCGCCGGGCCTGGCAAACCGCCGGGCGATGGAAACCGCAGCGCGCGTGTGAAGAATTCGCCTATGCGCCGCTTCGCCTCACTAACCGCCGCCATGCTCCTAGCCCTTGGCTGTTCGGGCTGCTCGGCGCTGTTTTTTCAGGAAGAGCTTCCCGACCCGGGACCAACGGCCGAACAATTGGCCGCCGAAGCCGCTAACCAACTCGGTATCGAGGCGCTAGACCTGCCGTGCTTTCCGACCGGCCATCGCCCGAAGCTCTCGAAACGCACGAAGATGGCCCAGATCCTGATCCATCCGCTCGCCGCTGATTCCGCGCTCGGGTCTCGCGCCTGGATTGCCGCGATCTTCGAACCCCGCCTCATCGACACACTGCAACGTCGTGGCTATGACGTTCTCGACCACAACTATCTCGACACTGAATTGGCCAACGCCCTGGGCGGGACCGGACGCTTCCTCGCTGACGTTGTTGTTGAAGGTGTCGAGAAGCCCCCGCTGCCCGCGCTACGTAATGCGATCATTGGTGAAGCCTTCGAAGACCTTGGCCTTGACGCTGTTTTGTTCACCAGTTTGCGGCGCGTCGAAGCACAGGTCGAAGACAACGCGGCCTCGTGGTGCAACGTCCGCGAGCCCTTACGCTCAGCTATCGAACCGTCTGAAATCGAGACGAAACCCACACCACCACCGGTCTTGTGGGCGACCTGCATCGAAGCTCAGATTTTTCTCGTCGGGCCCGACGGTATCGATTTCGGACGGCCGCTGCTGAATGGACGCGGCGGTGTCGAACTGCTCAGTGATGATGATGGTGATGGTGATGACAATAATGCCGGCGGCCAACCAAAATCGC